>JALHOU010000122.1 GCA_022842825.1 Rubrivivax sp. | reverse complement strand
CGACCCGAGAGCGTCATTCGCTGTGCTGAACACCGGGTCTCAAAGCGGTCGTTCGGACCGACGCCGGGTGAGGTGTGGGGCTGGCGCGGTGGGGTCGCTCGCACCGCTTGCTGCAATCCTGTCTCACCAGGGGTGAACGACTGGTGAGACCGTGCAGGTCTCAGCGGCTCGAAAGAAAGCATTGGACCTGCCACGCCCCCGCTTCCGATACTGCGGCTCGGAGTGCCTAGCGCGCCGGAAACCACAGGAGACGCTTAATGCTGCAACCATCACGTCGGGCGCTACTGCTCGCGACCACCTGCGTCTTGCTCCAGGGCCTGCCCGCCTTGGCGCAGGACTTTCCCTCACGCCCCATCAAGTTCATCGTGCCGTTCGCGGCCGGCAGTATCACGGACGTGTCCGCGCGCTACTACGCGCGACAGCTGACCACGCTTGCGGGGCAAGCCGTCATCGTAGACAACCGGCCCGGAGCCAACGGCCTGAATGGCGTCAACGCCTTGCTGAACGCCCCGGCAGACGGCTACACGGTTCTGATCGGCACGACTTCTACGCTCGCGACCAACCTCGCCCTGTACAAGAAACTGCCGTACGACCCGGTGGCGGATTTCGCGCCGCTGGGGATGATGTCGACGATTCCCACAGTGATCGTCACGAACACCCAGAGCAGCATTGCAACGCTGCAGCAGCTGATCGAAGCGGCGAAGACGGCGCCGGGAAAGCTGAATTATTCAGCCGGCGCCACCAGCTACCAGCTGATGGGTGAACTGTTCAACGAGCGCTCCTCGGTCAAGACCGCCTTTATTCCCTACAAGGGTTCGGCCGAAGCGCTCAATGCGATCCTGGGCCAGCAGGTGGACTTCTCCGTGCTGGACATGAGCACCGCGCTGGCCTCCGTCAAGGGGGGCAAGCTTCGCGCACTCGCCGTTGCCGCGGAACAGCGCTCGTCGCTGCTGCCCGACGTCCCCACGGCGGCCGAAGCCGGCGTGCCAAGATACGTCGCCTCGACCTGGGTGGCGGGCGTGGTCTCGGCGAAGACGCCGAAACCGGAGCTGGACCGGCTGCAGAAATGGTTCGCGCAGATTGCGGCGCAGCCGGAGACCACGGCGTATCACCATGGCATCGGTGCCGATGTCACCGCCGGCGGGCCCGCGAAGCTGCAGGAGATCCAGCGCCAGAGCATCGAGATCTGGAAACGCGTGGCCGCCAACGCGCGCATCGAGCAGCTGTAAGGAGCCGGCATGACGAAAGCCTCCATGCCTGCAACCGGCAACATCGCCCGCACAGCATTGCAGGAGGTACTACAAAGCGTCGGCCTCACGACCGAGGACTCCGGCGGCGAAGTCGACATCGCCGGCAGCGATCCCGCCATCGCCAGTCCGCATCGGCTGGCCACGGCGATGGCGGTGGCGGCCGCAGCGCAGGGCACGGCCCTGGCCGCCCTGCACCGTTTGCATTCGGGTCTCGGCCAGAACGTGATGGTGGATCTGCGGGACGCCGCGCACGCGATCCATCCCTCGCGCTACCTGCGGCAGAACGGCCACCCGATCGGCTTCGATTTCACCTATTCCGAGCCGGGAAACGGCTACTTCCGCACTGCCGACGACCGCCGTTGCTACCTGGTCTCGACGCGGCCGAACCTGCGCAATGGCCTGCTGCAACTCCTGGATTGCGCGAACGAGGCGGGCGCGATCGCCAAGGCAGTGGCGCGTTGGAAGGGCCAGGATCTCGAGGACGCTTGCGCGGCCAGGGGCTTGCCGGTAAGCCTGGTCCGCGCGCCCGAAGAATGGCGGGCCCATCCGCATGCGCAATGGCTTGCCCGCCAGCCGCTGGTGTCGATCCGCAACATCGGCCCGGGCACGGCCATGCGCAAACTGGCCGGCGACCGTCCCCTGAGCGACCTGAAGGTCCTGGACATGAGCCACATCCTGGCGGGGCCGGGCCTGACCCGCACTCTCGCCGAACAGGGTGCGAACGTGCTGCGGCTGTCGGCGCCACGCCAGACCGACCCGATCAACTTCATGCTCGACACCGGATTCGGCAAGAAGGCTGCATTCCTGGAGCTCGACGATCCGCAGCAGAGGCAGCGCGGTCGCGAACTGGCGCGGCAGGCCGACGTCATCGTGCAGTCGTACAGCCCCGGGAGCCTGGCGCGACGTGGCTTCTCGGCCGATGAGATCGTGCGCGACCACCCCGGAGTGGTGTATGTCACGCTTAGCTGCTTCGGCGCCGGCGACGGCCCCTGGTCCGACCGGGTCGGCTTCGACCACAACGCGCAATCCACCACCGGGATCAGCTGGGTCGAAGGCGGCCGCGACACCCCTCGCCTGCCTGACACCACGCTGGTCGCCGACTACATCACAGCCTATCTCGGAGCGCTCGGCACGCTGGCGGCGCTGAGGCGCCGCAGCGTCGATGGCGGCAGCTACGAGGTCAGCGTGTCGCTGGCACGGACCTGCATGTGGATCCAGGACCTTGGCCTGCTGCCCCGCGACCTTCCACTGCAACAGGGCGCGCCGGTGATCCGCACGATGGACAGCCCCTTCGGCGAACTGCAGTACCTGGCGCCCATCACGCAGTTCTCGAGAACGCCCGCGTTCTGGGACTCGCCGCCGCTTCCGCTCGGTGCCTCGCGCGCGCAGTGGTGAGGTGCCCCCGTCGGCTCGCGCAAACGGCGCGGGCCCGCCAACAACAGGAGAAGTCGTGAAACTCAAACGCACCACCAGGCTGCTCGCCGCGCTGCTGCTCGGCGCCGGCTTCGGTTCCGGCAGCGCCTTGGCCGAGGATCTGTTCGCCAACCTTCGCTCCGGCAAGCCGGATATCGTCCGCATCGAGCAGGGCGAACTGCGGGGCTACCAGAGCGCCGGCGCCAGTTCATTCCTCGGCATCCCGTATGCGGCACCACCCGTCGGCGAAGGACGTTGGCGTCCGCCTGCGCCCGCCGCGTCGTGGGCGGGCGTCCGTGACGCAGGCAGCTTCGGCAACAGCTGCGTCCAGGTCCATACCTTCGGCGACTTTGCCGAGAAGAGCGAGGCCGAAGACTGCCTCTACCTGAACGTGTTCGCGCCCGCGACCGGCCGCGACCGCCTGCGCCCGGTCATGGTGTGGCTGCACGGCGGGGGCCTGATCAACGGCCGCAGCAACGACTACGACGGCCGCCGGCTGGTGACCGACGGCAACACGGTGGTGGTGAGCCTGAACTACCGCCTCAATCTGTTCGGTTTCCTGGCGCATCCGGCGTTGGACGCCGAAGGCCACCCGTCGGTAAGTTACGGCGTGCTGGACCAACAAGCCGCCCTGCAGTGGGTGCGGCGGAACATCAAGGCCTTCGGCGGCGATCCGGACAACGTCACCCTCTTCGGCGAATCCGCCGGCGGACTGGCGATCCTGTTCAACATGGTCTCGCCGTCCGCCGCCGGCCTGTTCCACAAGGCCATCCTGCAAAGCGGCGTTTCGGTCGCGCCGCAGATTCCGCTCGAGGCTGCGCAGGCGCACGGGACGAAATTCGCCGCCGCTGCCGGCTGCGCCGACCAGTCCGCAGCCTGCCTGCGCTCGCTCAGCGTCGCGCAGATCATCGAACGGGCGAACAGCTACACCGCCACCGCGATCCGCGCCGTCGACGGCAGGGTGATGAAACAGCCGGTCCAGCAGGCTTTGGCGGAAGGCAACTTCCACAAGGTGCCGGTGCTGGCGGGAAACAACCGCGACGAATTCAACTGGTTCATCGCGCTCAACGAGCTGGCCGCCGGGAAGCCCTTGCGGGCCGAAGAGTATGTCCCGACCCTCATCAAGCAGTATGGCGAGGAAAAAGGCCAGAAGATCGCAGCGGAGTATCCGCTGGCCAGGTACGGTTCGCCGAGCGAGGCGCTGGCCGCGGCACAGACTTCCTGGTTCTTCATCTGCCCGTCGTTCCGCGCGATGCGCTCCATCGCCAAGCATGCGCCGGTGTACGCCTACGAGTTTATCGACACGCAGGCGCCGCCCGCCTTCAAGCCCGTCTCGTTCCCGTACGGCGCCGGCCACACGCTCGAAATCCAGTACCTGTTCCCGCGCTTTCACGGTGCCCGCGGCACGCCGCACGAACTGTCCGGCGCGCAAGCCAGGCTGTCGGCGGAGATGACCGGTTACTGGACCCGCTTCGCGGCGAAGGGCGACCCCAATGGCGGATCGGCGCCGCGCTGGGAACGATTCGCGGGCAAGGAGGGCCCGGTGCAGCTCTTGTCCCCGGCGGGCACGCGCACGGCGCCGGACAGCGGCGTCGATCGCAAGTGCGGCTTCTGGGACGCGCTCTAACCGGCACGACAAAAAACCCGCGGGAGCGGGCTCTCGACAGGGACACCGACGGCCAGCCGCGGTGTCCTTTTCTCCGTCAGCAGTTCACCGTTTCGGACAAGGCAATGGCGCGATCCACCATCTGCGGCGCCAGCCCGAGATAGTTGGATGGGTCGGTCAGGCGGTCGATCTCCGCCGGGCTGAAGTGGGCCGTGACGACCTCCAGCGCTGCCAGGGCTTGCGTCAGCGTGCCGCCGCGTTCGTTGACCGTCCGGCAGGCGTCGTAGACGACGTCGTGCGCCTGCTGCCGGCCCAGCGCCGGCGCCAGGCCCATCATCACGGCTTCGGCCACGATCAGGCCCTTGGTGATGCCCAGGTTGTGCCGCATGCGCTGCTCGTCGACGACCAGGCCGCCGAGCGCGAACTTTGCCTGGTGCAAGGCACCGGCCGTGAGGATGAAGCTCTCCGGCAGCGCGACCCACTCCGCGTGCCAGGGGCCGGTAGCGCGTTCGAAGTCCTGCACCATGGCATCCATCATCAGTCCGGCGTGCTGGCGCACCGCCTTCGACGCCGCCAGCATCAGCTCGCTGGAGATCGGGTTGCGCTTCTGCGGCATGGTGCTGCTGGCGCCGCGGCCCTTGACGAAGGGCTCGTACACCTCCGCGAACTCGGTCGACGCCATGAGCATGATGTCCAGTGCAACCTTGCCGAGCGAGCCGGTGACCAGGGCGAGCAGGTTCACCGCCTCGGCCAGGCCGTCGCGCGCCACGTGCCAGGTCGTCGCCGGAATGCCGAGTTCGAGCTCGGCGGCGAGGGCTTCCTGTACCTTCAGGCCCTCGGTGCCGAGCGAGGCCAGGGTTCCAGCAGCGCCTGCGAACTGCACGACCAGCACCCGGGCGCGCAGTTCCGCCAGCCGCTGCTGGTGGCGGTCGAACATGGCCAGCCAGATGGCCACCTTGTAGCCGAACGTCACGGGCAGTGCCTGCTGCAGGTGCGTGCGGCCGGCCATCGCCGTGTCGCGGTGCTTTCTCGCCAACTGACGCAGGATGCCGCGCAGCTCCACCAGGTCGCCGGCGACCAAGTCGAGTGCAGCGCGCACCTGCAGCACGTTCGCAGTGTCCATGATGTCCTGGGTGGTGGCGCCCCAGTGAACGTACTTGCCGGCCTCTCCGCACTGATGCACCAACTGGTGAACCAAGGGCAGGATCGGATACCCGACGTTGTCCGTCTCGTGCCGCAGCAGTTCCCAGTCCAGCAGGTCGGTGCGCGATTCGCGCGCGATCGCTTGCGCGGCTTCCGCCGGGATCACGCCGCACCGGGCTTGCGCTTGGGCGAGGGCGATCTCGACTTCGACGTAGCGCTCGACGAGTGAACGGTCGGAGAAGATGTGGCGCATGGCCGCAGTGCCGAAGGCATCGCGGAAGAGCGCGGAGTCGAAGACTGTGCTGGATGAATGCAAGGCGGACACGGCCGTCTCCAGTGGGTATCGGATGTTCAGCCGGCCGCACCGGCTTCGGACTGGAAGCGGTGGCGCAGCGCGAGCTTGTCGACCTTGCCGGCACCGTTTCTCGGTAGCTCGTCGAGGATGATCACGCGAGTGGGATGTTTGTAGCGTGCCAAGCGCCCCTGCAGGTGGTCGAGGACTTGTTTGCCGGTGATCTGCGCACCGGACTTCGGCGCCACCATGGCCCACACGGTCTCGCCCCACTTCACGTGCGGCACGCCGATGACCGCAGCTTCGAGCACGCCGGGTGCTTCTGCGAGGCGGGCCTCAACTTCGGCAGCGTAGATGTTCTCGCCGCCCGAGATGATCATGTCCTTGCAGCGTCCGACGACGCTGAGATAGCCCTCGGCGTCGATGCGTCCGAGGTCGCCGGTGCGCAGCCAGTCGTCTTCGAACGCAGCGCGGGTGTCTTCCTCGCGCATCCAGTAGCCCTGCATGACGTTCGCGCCGCGCGCCTGGATCTCACCGATGCCTTCGGCGTCGGGCCGCGCGATGCGCATCTCCACAAACATGCCGGGCAGTCCCGCCGTAGCGGCCTTGGCCCGCGGCGAGCCAGGGGCCAGGCCGGTAACCAGCGGCGCCGCCTCGGTCAGGCCGTAGCGCTGGATCACGGTGACACCACGCTGGCGATACGTTTCGATCAGTGCCTCGGCCACTGGCGAGCCGCCGACGATGATTCCGCGCAGGCTGGCGAGGTCAGCGCTGGCGAACTGCGGCTCGGCCGCCATCATGGCGTACATGGCCGGCACCCCCGCGACGATATTGATCTTCTCTGCCGCGATGCGAGAGAGAACCCGCTCGGACTGGAAGGAGCGTTCCAGGTGGATCAGCGCCCCGCGCAGGAAGGCGTCGAGAAAGCTGGACACGGGCGCGGCGTGGAACAGCGGGGCTGAGATCAGCATGCGGTCGTCCGGCATGCCGCCCTGGATCAAGATCGTGTTGATCGTGTTCCAGAACAGATTGCCATGACTGAGCCTCACGCCTTTGGGCTTGCCGGTGCTGCCCGAGGTATAGAGCAGGAAAGCGGTCTCGTCCCAGGACAGGTCGACGGGTCCTTGCTCCTCGCCCGCCGCGTCTTCCAGGATGGCATCGAACGCTCCGGGCGATTCGCGATCGGACAGCAGCGTGACCACATTGGGCAGCTCTTGTCGCAATGCCGCGAGCGCCGGCTCGAAGGCGCGCCCGTGAACGACGACTCGCGCCTGGCAGTCCTGGAGTGTCTGAACCAGTTCCGGAGCCGCCAGGCGGAAATTCAGCGGCACGAAGATCGCGCCCACATAGGCGGCGGCGAACATCGTGATGGCGAAGCGTACGTCGTTGAAATCGTGGAAGGCGACGCGGTCGCCGCGCTGCACGCCATTGGCACGCAACCATCCCGCCAGTCGGCGCGCCGCGACATCGAGCTCAGCGAAGCTCCAGCGTTCGCACTCCGTAGCGGAGGTCCAGTAGACGATGCTCGCGCGCCGCGGTGTCAGCTGCGCATGACGTGCCAACCAGAAGCCGACGCTCTCGTTGGCAAGGCGGTTGTGTTTCATCATTCGACGAGTATCCGAAGCGACGCCGCTCTGCGTCCAACACTTAATTGCGTTTGCATCAGACCTTCGGTGTCTCAGGCAGGCGCAGCGGCGGGCGGACTATGATCCGCAACGACCTGACCCCACAAGCCATGGAACTCCGCCAGCTTCGTTACTTCCTCGCCGTGGCCGAGGAGCTCCATTTCGGCAAGGCCGCAGAGCGCGTCCACATTGCGCAGTCGCCGCTGTCGCGGCAGATCAAGCAGTTGGAAGACGAACTGGGCGTACAACTGTTCCGCCGCACCAAGCGCAGCGTAGAACTCACGGACGCAGGCCGTGCGCTGATCCCGGAAGCCGAAGACATTCTCAGCGCCACGCGGCGTGCAAAGGAGACTGCCGTCGGCGCGCAGCAGGGGCGCATCGGCCGCCTCACGATCGGCTTCACCCAATCGGCCATGTATACGCCACTGCCGCGAATCCTGAGGCAATACAACACCATCGCACCGCGGGTCGAACTTCATTTCCGTGAGCACGTGCTGACACCCGAACAGGTGCTGGCGCTTACCACCTCGCGCATGGACCTCGGCTTCCTGCGCCCGCCGGTGGCGAATCCGGACATCGAACTGTTGCCCTTGATGCACGAGAAGCTGGTATTGGCCGTGCCGGAAGGCAGCGCCCTGGCGCGCAAGCCCGTACTCGCGTTGCGCGATGTCGCCAACGAGAATTTCGTCACCTTCAGCAAAAGCATCGACTCGTCGCTCTCCGCTGCAGTGCTCGGCCTGTGCCAGGCCACCGGCTTCCAGCCGCGCATCACCCAGGAAGCCAAGGAGGTGGCGACCATCGTGATGCTGGTGGCGAGCGGCCTCGGCGTGGCGCTGGTCCCGGCCTCGGCAGAGGCCATCCGCCAGGACGGGGTGGCGCTGCGCCCCATCGAAGGGGAGACGCCGACCCTCACGGTGGCGCTCGCCTGGAACCGTGCCACGCGGTCAGCGGTGCGCGACGAGTTCATCGCCGTCGCCCGCGAGATCGTCGCGGCACCGCGCCGCCCACACTCCTAGATCGGATCCCAGGAAAACACGTCGGCCGAACGTTCGAGCGGGTAGAAGTTGCGCTCGAGCGCCGGGATCGCCGTTGCAGCGATGCTCTCGGGCGTCCAGCCCTCGGCACGGTGCGTCGAGCGCAAGGGGCGGTTCTGGCTGATCAGGAACAGCTCGTTGGCTCGCACCGCGAAGATCTGGCCGCTGACCTTGGCGGCCGCATCGCTGGACAAGTACACGGCCAGCGGCGCGATCTTGTTGGTCTCCATTGCCTTGATCTTTTCGACTCGCGCCTTTTCCTCAGGCGTCTCGGTGGGAATCGAGCCGATCATGCGGCTGTACGCGAAGGGACAGATCGCATTGGAAGTGACGCCGTAGCGCGCCATGTCCAGCGCCAGCGACTTCGAGAGTCCCACCACTGCCATCTTGGCCGCTGCGTAGTTGGCCTGGCCAAGGTTGCCTACCAAGCCGGACGCTGAAGTCATGAAAATGAAGCGACCCGTGTTCTGGTTGCGAAAGTGCGTGGCGGCCGCGCGACTCAGGTAGAAGGCGCCGTTCAGGTGCACGTCGATGACGGCTCGCCAGTCGTCCAGCGTCATGTGGTGGAAGATCCGGTCCCGCGCGATGCCCGCGTTGTTGACGATGACGTCGACTCGCCCGAAGCTCTCGATCGCGGTGGCAACGATCTGCTGCGCGCTGTCCCAGTCCGCGACGCTGTGCGTGCTGGCTACCGCGCTGCCGCCAGCGGCACAGATCTCCGCCACCACCTGCGCCGCCGGGCCTGCGTCCTGGCCGTTGCCGTCGAGCGATGTGCCAAGGTCGTTGACCACGACTTGCGCACCGTTCTTCGCCATTGCCAGCGCCATGTCGCGGCCGATACCCCGTCCCGCGCCGGTGACGATCACCACTTTTCCCTGCAGCATCAATCTCGATTCCTTTTCGTTGCCCGCGCTCATAGCGCGTCCTCACTGCCGAAGATGGCCGTGCACTGGCTGGACAGCACGGCGCCATTGCCATGGGCCAGCGCCACGTTGCAGCCCCGCACCTGGCGCGCACCGCATTCGCCGCGGATCTGCCGCACGGTCTCGATCATTCCCAGCAACCCGTACATGCCGGGGTGGCAGTAGGACAGGCCGCCCCCGTTGGTGTTGACCGGCAGCTTGCCGCCGGGGCCGATCGCGCCGCCGGAAACGAAGCGCCCGCCTTCACCCTTGGGGCAGAAGCCGAGGTCCTCGAGGAACAGGATGGGCGTGATCGTGAAGGCGTCATACAGCGACAGCACCTGCACGTCGGCCGGGCGCATACCTGCCATCGCGAGGGCGCGTGCGCCCGACTCGCGTGCCACGGTGGTCGTCAGGTCGGGCATGTTGGCGATGGTCGCGTGGCCCAGCGCCTGGCCGACGCCCAGCACGTGCACCGGCATCTTGCGGCCGCGCGCCGCGCGTGCCCTGGAGGTGACGACCATGGCGCCGCCGCCATCGAGTACGAGGCAGCAGTCGCGAACCGACAACGGGTCTGCCACCATGCGCGCAGACAGCACGTCCTGCACGCTCAGGGGTTCCTTCTCCCAGGCCATCGGGTTCAGCAGGGCCCAGTTGCGTGCGGCCACCGCCACTTCCGCGAGGTGCTCGCGGGTTGTGCCGAATTCGTGCATGTGACGGCCGGCGGCCATCGCATACGCGGCCACGGGCAACATCGGCTTGAACGGCGCCTCGTACGGATTGAAGTCCGGCGGTGAAGCCTGGCTCCGGGAAACGGAACGCTGGGTGCTGCCGTAGGCAATCAGCGCGACCTCGCACTGGCCGGCCTCGATGGCTAACAGGGCGTGCGCCAGATGCGACATGAACGAGGAGCCGCCCACCTGGGTGCCATCAAACACCTTGGGTGCGATACCCAGATATTCGGCGAGCACCATCGGACCGAAGCGCGCCTGTGCGGTGGCGACGAACAGGCCATCGACATCGGCAAGCGTGAACCCCGCGTCATCCAGCGCCCGGATGCTCGCCTGGGCCATCAGGTCGATCGGGGTGGTGCCGGGAGGAGAAACGCCCAGATCGGATTCGGCAACCCCGATCACGCTGGCGCGCACGTGCCGCTTAACCATGCGCCACCTCCTCGAGAAGTGTGAACAGGGGGAAAGGATCGGCCCCTTCCGTGGCCGGCGTCCCGGCTTGGAACTGCACGCGCTGGCCGATCCGCACCTGCGTCGCATCCAGGCCCTCAACGCGGCTCATCAGGCGAAAGCCCTCATCCATGTCGATCAGCGCCAGATTCAGCGGCGGCTCGCCCCGCGCGTGCATGGCGGTCGTGGCGTAGACCGTGCCGAGCCCACGCGATACGCGCCATTCGAGTTGCGTGTTGCCGCTGCCCGGCGCCGCAACACGCGGGAAGAAGACGACCTGTCCGTTGGCAGCGATCTGGTAGGCCAGCTGGCCTTGGCGCAGGTAGCCGGCGTACGTTGCGTAAGGCGAGGCCTGGAGGGGCTCGTACTCGCCCATCACGTGGGCACCTTGTCCGAAGCCGCCTTGACGGTGCGCATGGCCTTGTCCTTCTCGTTCTGTTCCCTGATGCGCTCGCGGGCATCGGCCCACTGCGTGTCGGACCACTCGAGGTAGTCGGTGAAGTACGCGCCCTGGGCCAGGTGCTGGCCGCCGTCGATGGCGATGGTCTCGCCGGTCAACCAGCGGCAGCCGTCGGCGAACAAGAAGGTGGCCAGGTTGGCCAGTTCCGGAAGCTCGCCCAGGCGCCCCGTCGGGTTGCCCTTGCGCTCGCGCGAGTGCGGGTCTGCGCCTGGGCGCAGGCGCGCGGTGGCGCCCTCGGTGGGGAAGATGCCGGGGGCGATGGCGTTGAGGCGGATGCCGTAGCGGCCCCATTCGATGGCGAGCGAGCGCGTCATGGTCTCGACACCGGCCTTGGACATGGCCGAAGGCACGACGAAGGGGGCGCCGGTGCGCGTCCAGGTGACGACAATCGAGACCACGCTGCCCGGGAGTTTCTCGGCGATCCAGCGCTTGCCCACGGCGTGCGTCACATAGAAGGTACCGTGAAATACCGTATTGGCGATGGCGTCGAAGCCGCGAGGGGATAGGTCCTCGGTGCGGCTGATGAAATTGCCGGCGGCGTTGTTCAGCAGGCCGGTGAGCGGGCCGTGCGTCCACGCCTCGTCGACCATCGCGCTCACGGAGGCGGGATCGCGGAGGTCGCACGCGGAGTAGGTGGGACGCGTGCCGGTGAGCCTTTCCATGGCGTCGGCGGCCTCTTCCAGCACCGAGCCGCGGCGTCCGCAGATGTGCACCTGTGCACCCAGCTCCAGCAGGCGCTCGCTCATCGCACGGCCAAGGCCCGTACCTCCGCCGGTGACCAGGATGCGTTGGCCTTTCAAGACGTCGGGGCAGAACATGAGGTTGTTCCTTCAGTGGTGAAGTCACAGCCAGTATCGGCAGCGCCTGGTGTCGAGTCCAACACCTTGTTGGAGCCCTTTCAGACTTAAGCGGTCTTAGGTTCGGATGCGGGCGCGGGCCAGCTCAACCGGGGCGCTTCCTTGGCGAAGAAGCGCTGCACGGCGTCGGTGTGGTAGTCGCTCGTGTAGGCAATGCCCTGGGCGTCCGCTTCCATTCCCAGCATCGTGCCGACGTCGGATTGGAACGATGCCAACAACATGCGCTTAGCCAGACTGAACGCCGTGGGCGAGCCGTTGGCCAGCAGCAGCGCAAGCTCGCGCGCCCGCCGCAACGCCGCGCCTGAGTCGCATACTTCGCTGACGAGTCCTTGCTGCAGCGCCTCCGTCGCCGGGAGTTCGCGCGCCGAGAAGACCAGCGCCCTGGCACGTTGCAGACCCAGGATGCGCGGCAGGGTGAAGGCACTGGCGAAGTCGGGCACCAAGCCCACCCGGGCGAACGAACAGCAGAAGCGCGCGTCGCCGCCCGCGACGATGAAATCGGCGGTCAGCGCCAGACCAAATCCCGCACCCAGTGCAACGCCTTCGACTGCCGCCACCAGCGGCTTGTCCAATTGCAGCAGGGCAAGCACCAGCGGCTGCAGGTCCAGCATGCGCTGCCGCCCATTCTCGGCGCGGGCGATCTTGCCCATGGACTTGACGTCGCCGCCGGCGCAGAAGTGGCCTCCGGCACCGGTAAGGACCACGGCCTGCACCTGCGGGTCGCGCGCCATCTGGTGGACTGCCTGCAGTAGCTCCTGGCGCATCGCCATGTCGATGGCGTTGCGCTGCCGGGGACGGTTCAGGACGAGCGTGGCGACGCCGTCGGCGATGCTGAGTTCAAGCGTGCTGTACATGCTCGTTTCCCCAGTGACGCCGACTGACTGTCTCGGCGACGCAGACCGCCTTGGTCGAGCCCTCGCGCTCCGCCGTCAGCTGCCAGACGATCTGCCGGCCGGGCGTGCCTTCGAGCTCGGGCAGAGGTTCGCTCGCCAGCAGCCTGGCGCGCACGCGGATGCGCGAGCCCACTGGCACGGGGGCCGTGAAGCGCACCTTGTTCAGGCCATAGTTGACGCCCATCTTCATATGCTGGAATTCAATGGCGGCGTCCAGCAGCACTGGCAGCAACGACAGCGTGAGAAAGCCGTGCGCGATGGTCGTCCCGAAGGGACCGCGCGCCGCCCGCTCCGGCTCGACATGCAGCCACTGGCGATCGCCGGTGGCGTCGGCAAAACAGTCGATGCGCTCCTGGTCGATCTGCAGCCACGAGGAGACGGCGATTTCCTGGCCGACGAGGGCGTCCAGCGCCTCGGGCGAGGAGATCGGGCGACGCTCCGCGGCCCCGGTGAGGAGGCCGCTCACTCCGCTGTGAGACCGAGTTGCCTTACCTTGTCGCCGTAGACGGTGTGCTGTTCGGCGATCAGGGCCTTGAACTGCTCTTGCGTCGAAGGTGTGAGGAGAAAGCCGGCCTTGGCGGCGGCGGATTGGACCGCGGGGTCCGCGAGGGCCCGGTTCAAGGCGGCCGTCAGCAACGTCACCGTGGCGAATTCCATCTTCGCCGGGCCCACGATTCCGGCCCACGGCACGATGTCGAAGTTCTTCAGGCCCGCTTCGGCGAAGGTGGGCACCTCGGGCAGCAGCGGACTCCGCTCGCGCGACATCACGGCCAACGCCTTCAGCTTGTGGTCGCGCACGAAGGGCACGCCCATGGTGGTAGCGACGATGGCGTCGATCTGCCCGCCGATCAAGTCGGTGAACGCGGGCGGCTCGCCACGGTAGGGGACGCGCCGCAGTTCGGTGCCGGTCAGCTGGCCGATGTAGCCGAAGGCCAGGAAGTTGGTGTTGGATCCCGTGCCATAGGTATAGCGCCCCGGCGCGGACTTGGCGGCGGCGATGAACTCCGAGAACGCGTTGGCGGGGAACTGCTGCCGCACGTACAGGATGTAGGTGTAGCGGCCCACGTCGGCGATGGCCGTGAAGTCCTTGCGCGGATCGTACGGCGGCGGAGTTCGCAGCTGCGGCGCCACCGACAGGTTGCCGGAGGTGGCAAACAGCAGGCGGCAGCCGTTGGGCGGGCTGCGCATCACGTCAGTGGCGGCGAGCTGCCCCTCCGCACCTGGCTTGTTTTCGATCACGACGGCCCGTCCAAGGTCGGTGGACAGCTTGGTGCTCAGGGCGCGCGCGATGGTGTCGGTGGTCGAGCCTGGCGGAAACGGCGCGACGATGCTTACCGTACGACAGGGTAGGGGCTCCGACACGGACTGGGCATGGGCAGGGTTGATTGCAAGCACTACTGGTGCAAGCGTCAGCAAGGCTTGAAAGGCCGTCGAAACGTTCATGGCAGGGGTCTCCGGGACAACGCCTAGCCATTGTTCCGCTGCTGGCGGTTCGTTTGATGCTGATTGCGAATGCGGTGAGATGTTTGCGGTCCTGTGTGGTTCGGCGCGAACGTGACGTGCCCGGCAACGACGGGAGCCGACTTGGCGCCCTTGATCGCCGGGAATAGGCGTTGGTGAGGTCAGATGACCTGACGCCCGGGGTGGGAGGGCGAGCATCTCGGCTATACCGCAAGCCATCCGCCCCCGCGCGGTCCGCCTAGCAGCGGCGCTCCACGCACCGGTGACTCACCATGAAGGACTCGGTCGCTACGGCTTGCGCTCGTCCG
>JALHOU010000121.1 GCA_022842825.1 Rubrivivax sp. | reverse complement strand
TTGACGGTGAGCGTCTGTCCGCGCGCGATCGTCGTCGGGCTGAGCGAGGCCACGGCCAGCGCCGCGAGCACCGTCACCGGCTGTGCCACCGTGCGCGCGGTGCCGACGCGGTCCACGAGGGTCAACGTGCCCGAGACGGCCGCGGCCGGCACGTCCAGCTGCAGCAACGTGGCGCTCTGCGCGGCAATGGGAAGCGCCACGCTCGCCAGCCGCGCGCTCGCCACCTGGTCGAGCGCCGTGCCCGCCAGCGTGAGGCGGCCGCTGCCGGCGATCACGCTCGTCGGCGTCACCGAGGTCACGGTGGGCGCCGCGGGCGCCGGCGCAGGCGAAGGCGGCGCCGCGGAGGCGACGACGAAGTCGCCGGCGGAGGTGGCCGCGCGGCCACCACCACTGACGCCGATGCGGCCGGTGGCGGCGCCGGCCGGCACCGTCACCTGCAGCTCGCCCGCGGAGACGACGCGAAAGTTGGCCGCGGCCGTGCCCACCGTGGCCGCCGTCGTGGTGTCCAGGCCGGCGCCGCGCACCACCACCACGGTTCCGGCCGCGCCGGTGGCCGGCGCGAAGCTCGTGATCGCCAGAGCGGCCTGCCCGGCAGGGGCCGGCGCCGGCGGCCCGTTGCTCGCCGCCGTGGGCGTGCCGTTGTCGTTGCCGCCGCAGGCGGCCAGGGCCAGGACCGTGAAGCACAGGGCCAGGCGCTGCGGCAGGAACGTCCACTTCGGGGCGCCGCCGCGGCGCGCAGGCTCGAGGCGCTGCTCGCCATGGTGTTCGAGTGGGTGGCCGCGCTGGTTTTCGCGCGGGTGGTCACATTGAGCGGACTGCATGGGTCGGCAGTGGACCGCCATGCAAGGGCACGGCCAAGCCGGTGCGGTGTCAATGGCGTAACCGCCCGCCTCGCCGCAAGGCGCGCCGGTGACGTTCGGGTACAGATGAGGCGTCTCGGCCAGCCGCCCGGTCTGTCTTCGTCGGCCCTCGTCCTTGGCCGTCGTCCATCGGCCGTCTTCAATCGCCGTCGCCCGATGTCGGTCCCTGCTGGCCGGCGCTGCGCGCGTCGGCAGCGTGTCGCTGCGCCCCGCGCGTGCGCAGGCGGCTCACCGTCGTCAGCGCCAGCCCCACGGCGATGACGGCCACGCCGGCCCACACGATGGCCGCGTAGCGCTCACCGAACACTGCGGCACCGATGAGCACGCCGACGCCGGCAGCGACGGTGCCGATCTGGCTCAGCGTCACCGGACCGCCGTGCCGCTGGAGCTGGAAGAAGAGCACAAACATCACCGGGCTGGCGATGGCCTGCACGAGCATCGCCCAGGGCACGCCCGCCAGGCGCGGCAGCGAGGCGATCTCTCCGGTCGCCACGGCCCACGCCAGCAGCATCGCCAGCGCGGCCAGATTGCTGCCCACGGCCAGCCAGAGCGGGTCGGTCTGCGTGGGCCAGTCGAGGGTGCGGTAGATGTTGCCGCAGGCCAGGCTCACCGGGATCAGCAGGCCGGCGACGATCCACCCGATGGCCGCCGGCCGGCCGATCTCGCCGCGCGCGCTGGCCACCAACAGCGCGCCGACGAATCCGAACGCGATGCCGAGCAGCTCCAGCCGCGCCGGGCGCGACAGCCGGGCCAGCGCCGCGAGCAGCACCGTGAGCGCCGGCGACAGCGTGTAGAACACCGCCGTGAGGCCGCTGCCCAGGTGGGGGATGGCCGACAGCAGTAGCACATTGGGCAGTGCGTAGGAGATGAACGCCGTGATGGCGAAGTAGCGAAGCACGCCCTCGCGCACCGGCATGGCTGCACCGCGCACGAGCGCCAACGCACCCAGCACCGTGGCCGCCGAGCCGGCGATGACGGCAGCCCACAGCACCGCCGGCACGCCGGCCGCGGCCGCCAGCTTGCCGAGCGGAAAGTTCAGGCCGAGCAACCCACCGACCGCCGCGAGCAGGAAGGCCGGCGATTCGAGGAGCGAGGCGGGCTTGGCGATGGGAGCCTCTGGCGACGCGGAGGTGGATGGGCGGCGCGGAGACGGTGGCGCGAAGACGGCCGCACGGGCAAGGTGGCGCGGGCCGAGCGACCCGCGCAGGGTGCCCGAACGCGCCAGCGCGTCTCAGTCGAACAAGCCCGCCGCGTCGGGCGAGAAGCGGTCGACCGCATCGGTGATGATGCCGTCGATGCCCAGGCCCAAGAGGCGCCGCGCCTCGGCCGGGTCGTTGACCGTGTAGCACAACGCCCGCAGGTCGGCAGCGTGCAGGCGGCCGACGAGCGCGGCGTCCATGACGGCGTAGTTCGTGACCACGCCGACGCAGCCCAGCGCCGATGCCACATCGAACCAGCCGTTCCACAGCGTGTCCAGCAGCAGTGCGCGCGGCAGCTCCGGCGCCGCTTCGCGCGCCCCTTGCAGCGCCTCGGGCCGGAACGAGGTGAGCAGCGGCGGCGCCGTGGCCGCGCCTTGCCACAGCTCGCGACAGGCCCGGCCCACGGCCACGCCGGTGGCGTGTTCGGTGCCCGGCGTGGGCTTGATCTCGAGATCGAGCAGGAAGCCGTTGCGCAAGACGTAGGCGGCGATGGCCGCCAGGCTCGGCAGCGGCTCGCCCGCATAGGTGCGGTTGAGCCAGCCGCCGGCATCGATGCACGACAGCTCGCTCCAGGGCCGCTCACCGGCCACGCCGCGGGCGGCCGTCGTGCGCTCGAGCGTCGCGTCGTGCAGCAGGAAAGGCACGCCGTCGGCCGAGAGCTTGACGTCGCACTCGAAGGCGCGATAGCCGTACGAGGCACCGAGCCGGAAGGCGGCAAGCGTGTTCTCCGGCGCCAGCTTGCCGGCGCCGCGGTGGGCGATCCACATCGGATAGGCCCAGGGCGCCATCGTCATCTCGCCCCCTGCCGACGCTCAGACACGCGCACCCGTCGTTGCATCGAACCAGTGCACGTGCTCGGGCGCCACGGCCAGCCGCAGCACCTCGCCGGACTTCGGCGGCGCCAGGGTGCCGTCGACGCGCAGCGTGAACGGCTCGCGGCCGACGTGGCCGTACACCAGCCGCTCGGCACCGAGCATCTCCTGCACGTCCACGGTCATCGACCACAGGCCTTGCGGGTCGATCTCGACGTGCTCGGGGCGCGCCCCCAGCATCAGCGGGCCCTTGCGTGGGGCCGATTGCGGCAGCTGCAGCGTCTGCCCACCCACGGTGAAGCGTGAGCCATCGGCCTCGCCCTTGATGAGGTTCATCGGCGGGCTGCCGATGAACCCGGCAACGAACGTGGTGGCCGGCTTGCCATAGACGTCCTCGGGCGTGCCGATCTGCTCGATGCGCCCGCCGTTCATCACCATCAGCCGCTGGCCGAGCGTCATGGCTTCGACCTGGTCGTGCGTGACGAAGAGCGAGGTGATGCCGAGCTCGCCGTGCAGTTTCTGGATCTCCAGCCGAGTCTGTGCGCGCAGCTTGGCGTCGAGGTTGGACAGCGGCTCGTCGAACAGGAAGACGGCGGGCTGCCGCACGATGGCGCGGCCCATGGCCACGCGCTGCCGCTGGCCGCCCGAAAGCTGGCGCGGCTTGCGGTCCAGCAACTGCGAGAGCTGCAGGATCTTCGCCGCCTTGGCCACGCGCTCGTCGATCTCGCCCTTGGGCACCTTCTTGATCTTCAGGCCGTAGGCCATGTTGTCGTACACGCTCATGTGGGGGTAGAGCGCGTAGTTCTGGAAGACCATGGCGATGTCGCGCTCGGAAGGTTCGAGCTGGTTGACGACGCGCCCGCCGATGTCGATCTCTCCGCCGGTGATCTCCTCCAGCCCGGCCACCATGCGCAGCAGCGTGCTCTTGCCGCAGCCGCTGGGGCCCACGATGACGACGAACTCGCCGCTGGCGATTTCGGCATTGACACCGTGGATCACCTTCACCGCGGTCTTGGTGCCGGGGGCGTAGGTCTTCTCGACGTTGCGAAGGGAGATGGCGCCCATGCGTGTGCTCTTCTTACTTCTCAGTGTCCACGAGGCCCTTGACGAACCACTTCTGCATCAGGATGACGACGAGCGCCGGCGGGATCATGGCCAGCATCGCGGTGGCCATCACCGCATTCCATTCGGTGGCGGCGTCGCCGCCGGAGATCATGCGCTTGATGCCCATCACCACCGGGTACATGCTCTCGTCGGTGGTCATCAAGAGAGGCCACAGGTACTGGTTCCAGCCGTAGATGAACTGGATGACGAAGAGCGCGGCGATGCTGGTGGTGGAAAGCGGCAGCAGAACGTCCTTGAAGAAGCGCATCGGCCCCGCGCCGTCGATGCGCGCGGCCTCCACCAGTTCGTCGGGCACGGTGAGGAAGAACTGGCGGAACAGGAAGGTGGCGGTGGCGCTGGCCACAAGCGGAACCGTCAGTCCCGCATAGGTATTGAGCATGCCGAGGTCGGAGACGACCTTGTAGGTGGGGAAGATGCGCACCTCCACCGGCAGCATCAGCGTCACGAAGATCATCCAGAAGACGAGCCCCCGGAACGGAAATCGGAAGTACACGACCGCAAAGGCCGACAGCAGCGAGATGGCGATCTTGCCGATGGCGATGGTGAGCGCAGTGACCAGGCTCACGAACAGCATCGGCCCCGCGGCTGGCAGCCGGCTGCCGGTTTCGGTGACCCCGCCCAGCAGCGCCAGCCTGTAGCTCTGTGCGACGTTGTCGCCTGGCAGCAGCGACATCGGCACGTTCTGCACGATCTGATCGGCGGTCTGCGTGCTGGCGATGAACGCGATGTAGACGGGGAACATCACGATCAACACGCCCAGGATCAGCGTGAGGTGCGAAAGCACCGTGGCGGCGGGGCGGTTCTCGATCATGGCTTCAGCCTGGCGCTCAGTAGTGCACGCGCTTCTCGACGTAGCGGAACTGCACCACCGTCAGCCCCACGAGGATCACCATCAGCACCACCGATTGCGCCGCCGAGCCGCCCAGGTCCAGTGCCTTGAAGCCGTCGAAGAACACCTTGTAGACGAGGATCGCCGTCTCCTTGCCGGGCCCGCCCGAGGTGGCGGCGTCGATGATGGCGAAGGTGTCGATGAAGACGTAGATGATGTTGATGACGAGCAGGAAGAAGGTGGTCGGGGTGAGCAGGGGGAACTGCACCGTCCAGAAGCGCCGCCAGGGGCCGGCGCCGTCGATGGCGGCGGCTTCGATCAGGCTCTTGGGAATGCTCTGCAGCCCGGCCAGGAAAAACAGGAAGTTGTAGGAGATCTGCTTCCACACGGCCGCCAGGACGATGAGGATCATCGCGTGCGTGCCGTTGAGCAGGTGGTTCCAGTCCAGGCCCGCCGCGCGCAGCGCGTAGCTCACGACGCCGATCGACGGCGCAAACATGAACAGCCACAGCACGCCGGCCACGGCAGGCGCCACCGCATAGGGCCAGATGAGCAGCGTCTTGTACAGCGCCGAGGCCTTGACCACGCGGTCGGCCATCACCGCCAGCAGCAGCGAGGACGTGAGGCCCAGCGCTGCCACCAGCACCGAGAACACCGCGGTCGTCTTGAACGAGGCAAGGTAGCTCTCGTCGGCCCACAGCGCGCGGAAGTTCTGCAGCCCGACGAACGTGACGCTGGTGCCGAACGCGTCCTGCTGCTGCACGCTGTAGTACAGCGCCTGCGCCGCCGGCCAGAAGAAGAAGACGAGGATGATGGCCATCTGCGGCGCAATCAGCGCCCAGGGCAGCCACCAGCTCTTGAAGCGGACGCGCTTTTCGACGGCCAAGGTCGGTCTCGGATTTCCCCCTCTCCCTCAGGGAAGGAGAGGGGCTTCGGGCATCAGCCCTTGTTCGCCTTCTCGAACTTCTCCAGCTCCGCGTCGCCCCGCTTCTTCGCATCCTCGAGCCCCTGCTTGGCGCTCTTCTTGCCGCCCCACACCTGCTCCAGCTCTTCATCGAGGATGGTGCGGATCTGCACGAAGTTGCCCAGGCGGATGCCGCGCGACTTGTCGGTGGTCTTGCGGATCATCTGGGTCACGCTGACGTCGGTGCCCGGGTTGGCCTTGTAGAAGCCGCTCTTCTCGGTGATCTGGAAGGACGCGCTGGTGATGGGAATGTAGCCCGTGTCCTGGTGGCTCTTGGCCTGCACGTCCGGGTCGGACAGGTACTTGTAGAACGCGGCCACAGCCTTGTATTCCTCTGGCTTCTTCCCGGCCATCGCCCACAGGCTGGCGCCGCCGATCACCGTGTTCTGCGGTGCGCCGGGCACATCGGGGTAGTAGGGCAGCGTGCTGATGCCCCCCTGGAACTTGGTCTGGCGCTTGACCGCGCCGTACAGGGCCGAGCTGCCGGTGGTCATCGCGCACTCGCCGGACACGAACGTGGCGTCGGCGCTGTTGTTGCGACCCTTGTAGACAAACAGGCCCTGCTGCGACATGTTGGCCAGGTTCTCGATGTGGCGTACATGCAGCGGCGTGGTGATGGCCAGCCGCGTGCCCAGGCCATTGAAGCCGTTGCGCAGGGTGGCGAACTCCACGTTGTGCCAGGCGCTGAAGCTCTCCAGCTGCGTCCAGCTCTGCCAACTGGTGGTGAAGGGGCACTTGTGGCCGCTGGCTTTCAGGCGCGCGGCCGCGCCCACCACCTCGGGCCAGGTCTTGGGCGGCTTGTCGGGGTCCAGGCCCGCGGCCTTGAAGGCGTCGCGGTTGTAGTGGAAGACGGTGGTGCTGCTGTTGAACGGCAGGCTCAGCATCTGCCCATTGGGCGCCGTGTAGTAGCCGGAAACGGCCGGCACGTACACCGAGGAGTCGAATTTGACGCCGGCGGTCTTCATCACCTCGTTCACCGGCACGATGGCGCCCTTGGCCGCCATCATGCTGGCCGTGCCCACCTCGAACACCTGCAGCACATGCGGCGCGTTACCGGCGCGGAAGGCGGCAATGGCGGCGGCAAAGCTCTCGGGGTAGGTGCCCTTGAAGACCGGCGTGACCTTGTAGTCCTTCTGGCTGTCGTTGAAGCCCTTGGCCAGGCCGTTGACCCACTCGCCGAGCTGGCCGCTCATCGAATGCCACCACTGGATCTCGACCTGGGCCTGGGCCGGCATCGTCGCCGCGAGTGCCGCGGCGGCCGCCAGGGCCGAGGCAAGGTGCTTGAACTTCGTCTGCATGGGTGTCTGCTCCTGGGGAAATGGACGGGTCGAACCGCGCATTGTGGGCGGCCACCGTGACATTTCGGTTTCTGTCATGCCGGGTGGGGCGCGGCAACCGGGGTTACCCCGGCGAGCGTGGCCGAGGCCGACCAAGAGGCGCGGAAGCCGTCCGGTAGCATCCGCACTAACCCTATGAATGCCCCTCTGCCCACGGTCTCGTCCCCGCCCGCCGCTGCCGAGACCGGCCCCGCGCCCCGCCTGCGCGAGATTCCCTACAACTACACCTCGTTCTCCGACCGCGAGATCGTGCAACGCCTGCTCGGCCCACGTGCCTGGCAACTGCTCGACCAGTTGCGCCAGGAGCGGCGCACCGGCCGCAGCGCCCGCATGTTGTACGAGGTGCTCGGCGACATCTGGGTCGTGCAGCGCAATCCCTACCTCGAGGACGACCTGCTCGAGAACCCGAAGCGGCGCCAGATGCTCATCGACGCGTTGCACCATCGCCTGGGCGAAGTGGGCCGCCGCCGCACGCCCGAGGCCGACGGCGAACGGGACGTCATGGTGGGCGAGCTGCTCGACGCGGCCAGCGCGGCGGTGGAGCGCTTTGCGGCCCACTTCCGCGCCGTGTGGGACCTGCGGCGCAAGACGCGCCAGGTGCTCGGCCGCGCATTCACGCGGGATGGCGGGCGCGACAACATCAAGTTCGACGGCCTGTCTCGCGTGTCGCACGTCACCGATGCCACCGACTGGCGCGTCGAGTACCCCTTCGTCGTGCTCACGCCCGACACCGAGGCCGAAATGGCGCGCCTCGTGGCCGGCTGCATCGAGCTCGGCCTGACCATCATCCCGCGCGGCGGCGGCACTGGCTACACCGGCGGCGCCGTGCCGCTGACGTGGAAGAGCGCCGTCATCAACACCGAGAAGCTCGAGGCGATGAGCGGCGTCGAGCCCGTCGTGCTGCCCGGCGTCGACGCCGCTGTGCCGACCGTGTGGACCGAGGCCGGCGTGGTCACGCAGCGCGTCGCCGATGCCGCGGAACGGGCCGGCTACGTCTTCGCCGTCGACCCGACGAGCGCCGAGGCCAGCTGCGTCGGCGGCAACATCGCCATGAACGCCGGCGGCAAGAAGGCGGTGCTGTGGGGCACGGCGCTCGACAACCTCGCCAGCTGGAAGATGGTGACGCCCGAGGCCAAGTGGCTGGAGGTGGTGCGGCTGAACCACAACCTGGGCAAGATCCACGACGTGGAGGTGGCGAGCTTCGAGCTGCGCTACCTCGACGCCACGGGGCGCAAGCTCGAGCGCACCGAGCGGCTGGACATCCCCGGCCGCGTCTTCCGCAAGGCGGGCCTGGGCAAGGACGTCACCGACAAGTTCCTCGCCGGTCTGCCCGGCATCCAGAAGGAAGGCTGCGACGGCCTCATCACGAGCGCGCGCTGGATCGTGCACCGCATGCCCGCGCACACGCGCACGGTGTGCCTGGAGTTCTTCGGCAACGCCCGCGACGCGGTGCCGAGCATCGTCGAGATCAAGGACTACCTGTTCGGGTTGGCCGACGTGAAGCTGGCCGGCCTCGAGCACCTGGACGACCGCTACCTGCGTGCCGTGGGCTACACGACGAAGAGCAAACGCGTGCTGGCCACGTCGTCCGGATCGGGGCTGCCGAAGATGGTGCTGGTCGGCGACATCGTCGGCGACGACGAAGCCGCCGTGGCACGCGCCACGAGCGAGGTGGTGCGCATCGCCAACGCACGCGGCGGCGAGGGCTTCGTCGCCGTGAGCGCCGACGCACGCAAGAAGTTCTGGCTGGACCGCAAGCGCACGGCGGCCATCGCCAGGCACACCAACGCCTTCAAGATCAACGAGGACGTGGTGATCCCCCTGCCCCGCATGGGTGAGTACACCGAAGGCATCGAGCGCATCAACGTCGAGCTCTCGCTGCGCAACAAGCTCGAGCTGGTCGAGGCGCTGATCAGCTTCTTCGCGCGCGGCAGCCTGCCGCTGGGCAAGAGCGACGACGCCGGCGAGATCCCGAGCGCCGAGCTGCTCGAAGACCGCGTGCTGCAGGCGCAGGCGCTGCTGGCCGAGGTGCGCGGACTGTGGTCGCACTGGCTCGCCCACCTCGATTCGGTGCAGACGGACCCGGGCGGGGCCGAGCAAGGTGCCGGCGAGACCTGCTTCGCCATGCTGCAGGACTGGCGCTGGCGCGCCAGCTGGAAGACGCAGGTCCTGAAGCCGCTCTCGGGCATCTTCGCCGGCGGCGCCTTCACGCCCATCCTCGAGGAGTGCCGGCGCATCCACAAGGAGGTGCTGCGCGGCCGCGTCTGGGTGGCGCTGCACATGCACGCCGGCGACGGCAACGTGCACACCAACATCCCCGTCAACAGCGACAACTACGCCATGCTGCAGACGGCGCACGAGGCGGTGGCGCGCATCATGGTGCTGGCGCGCAGCCTGGGCGGCGTCATCTCCGGCGAGCACGGCATCGGCATCACGAAGCTGGAGTTCCTGAGCGACGAGGAGCTGGCGCCGTTCGCCGACTACAAGGCGCGCGTCGACCCCGAAGGGCGCTTCAACCGCGGCAAGCTCCTGCGCGGCACGCACGACTTCAGCTACGCCGCCGACCTGAGCGCCGCCTACACGCCCAGCTTCAACCTGATGGGCCACGAGTCGCTCATCATGCAGCAGAGCGACATCGGCGGCATCAGCGAGAGCATCAAGGACTGCCTGCGCTGCGGCAAGTGCAAGCCGGTGTGCGCCACGCACGTGCCGCGCGCCAACCTGCTGTACAGCCCGCGCAACAAGATCCTCGCCACGTCCCTGTTGATCGAAGCCTTCCTCTACGAGGAGCAGACGCGCCGCGGCGTGAGCCTCAGGCACTGGGAGGACTTCGAGGACGTGGCCGACCACTGCACCGTGTGCCACAAGTGCCTGAACCCGTGCCCGGTGAAGATCGACTTCGGCGACGTGTCGATGAACATGCGCAACCTGCTGCGCAAGCTCGGGCACAAGAGCTTGCGCCCCGGCAACGCGGCGGCGATGGCCTTCCTCAACGCGACCAACCCGGAGTCCATCCGCCTCATGCGGCGCGCGATGGTGGGCGTGGGCTTCAGGGTACAGCGCTTCGTGCACGAGCTGCTCAAGCCGCTGGCGAAGCACCAGGCCGAGCACCCGCCGGCGACGCTCGGGCCGGCGCCGCTCAAGGAGCAGGTCATCCACTTCATCAACCGCAAGATGCCGGGCGGCCTGCCCAAGCGCACGGCGCGTGCGCTGCTCGACATCGAGGACAAGGACTACGTCCCCATCATCCGCGACCCCGCCGGCACCACGCCGGAGACCGAGGCGGTCTTCTACTTCCCGGGCTGCGGCAGCGAGCGCCTGTTCAGCCAGGTCGGTCTGGCGACGCAGGCGATGCTGTGGAAGGCAGGCGTGCAGACGGTACTGCCGCCGGGGTATCTGTGCTGCGGCTACCCGCAACGCGGCAGCGGCCAGTTCGAGCGGGCGGACAAGCTCATCACCGACAACCGCGTGCTCTTCCACCGTGTCGCCAACACGCTCAACTACCTCGACATCAAGACCGTGGTGGTGAGCTGCGGCACCTGCCACGACCAGCTGCAGGGCTACAACTTCGAGGAGATCTTCCCGGGTTGCCGCATCGTCGACATCCACGACTACCTGTTCGAGAAGGGCATCACGCTCGAGGCCAACGGCAACGCCTACCTGTACCACGATCCCTGCCACAGCCCGATGAAGGCGCGCGACCCCATGCTCACCGTGCGTGCGCTCACCGGCGCCACGGTGCTCAAGACCGAGCGCTGCTGCGGCGAGAGCGGCACGCTCGGCGTGACGCGGCCGGACATCGCCACGCAGGTGCGCTTCCGCAAGGCCGAGGAATTGCGGCGCAACGAGGCGGCGCTGCGCGAGCAGGTGCCAACGGCCGCAGCGGCCGGCCCCACGAAGGTGCTGACGAGCTGCCCGAGCTGCCTGCAAGGCCTGCAGCGCTACGAGGGCGACCTGACGAACGGCCTGCTCGAAGCCGACTACATCGTCGTCGAGATGGCGCGCAAGATGCTCGGCGAGACCTGGCTCGAGGACTACGTCGCCAAGGCCAACGCGGGCGGCATCGAGCGCGTGCTGGTCTAGGCGTGCTGGCGACGCGGGCGCCGCATGCGGTGCATCGGCCCGCAGCGCCGGTGCAGGCTCAAAGGCAAGGGTGACGCCAGTGGCACGCGGCGCGCATCACTTCGTGCCGTCCCAGGCCAGGCCTTCGTCGGTGAGGATGGCGTCCAACGGCACGTCGTGCGCCTCGGCCTCGAGCCAGGGCACGAACCCGTGCGAGTACGCCAGGCCCACCGTCACTGGGCGCGGGCTCAGGTGCGCCAGCGTGCGGTCGTAGAAGCCGCCGCCGTAACCCAGCCGCAGGCCGCGCGGCCCGTAGCCCACGCAGGGCACCAGCAGCATCTGCGGCGCGAAGGCCGCGGTGTCCTTGGGCTTGGGGATGCCGTAGGCGTCCTCTTCCATCGGGCAGCCGGGATACCAGACGTGGAAACGCAGCTCTTTCGTCTCACGGTCGACCACGGGCAGGCCGATGCGGTGGTGCGCATGGGCCTCGCTCCAGCGGTACAGCGCGGGCAGCGCATCGAACTCGCCCTTGATCGGCCAGTAGGCGCCGATGGTGCGCTCGGGCCGCGCCACCAGCCACACACGCAGCACCTCCTGCAACTGCACCGCGCGCTGATGGCGGTCCAGCAGGCTCTGCCGTTCGGCCAGCAACTGGCGGCGCAGCGCCTTCTTGTCCCGCGATGGTTCGAAGGAGGGCAGGTCCAGGCTCATTCGCGTATTGTCGCGCCCGGGCGCGCAGCGAGCCTCGCGCGCGCCGCGCGAACCGCAGGCGTCTTGCGATGAGTCAGGCTTTCGTCGACCACTGCCTCGAACTGCTGGCCCCGCTCGGGCCGGTGCGCTCGCGCCGCATGTTCGGCGGCCACGGCCTCTATGCCGACGGTCTCTTCGTGGCGCTGGTCGCCTTCGATCGCCTGTACCTGAAGGTCGACGCCGACACCGAGCCGCGCTTCGCCGTGGCCGGCTGCAGCCCGTTTGTCTACGAGGGCAAGGGCACGCCGGTGCGCATGAGCTACTGGACCGTGCCGGACGATGCGTTGGAGTCGCCGGCCCTCATGCTGCCCTGGGCGCGCCTGGCGCTGCAGGCCGCCATCAAGGCGGCCGCGGCCAAGGCTGCGCGCCCGGCGGCGCCTGGTGCAAAGCCACGCGCGCCGAAGGCCAAGCCTCGAGCACCCAGGCGCTGCCCGCCGGCAGGGCCAGGCCTTCGCCGGCGGCCAGCCAGTGGTCGACCGCGCGGTCGTCGTCGCGCGTCGGCGTGAGCCAGACGCGGCCGGCCGCCACGTCCAGCCAGCGCAGCTCCCGGGCTGGCTCAATGCGAAGCACCTCGCCCGGCGAAAGCGGCCACTCCCAGGGGGTGGCCCGATCACGATGCGCATCGTGCATGAATTGGCGGCTCATGGTCGATCTCCTTGCCGATGTCCTGCCACCATTCTGCGAATAGAAGGCACTTCGGTCCAATCAGATCGGCAGGCTACATTGATAATCGAGCGTCATGAGTGAACCGACCCCCGAGCCGGCCCGGCTGCTGCCGCAGCGTGCCCTCGCCGTGGGTGCGCTGCGCGCCTTCGAAGCCGTGGCGCGGCGTTTGAACTTCCGCGCCGCGGCCGAGCAACTGCATCTCACGCAGCCGGCCGTCAGCCGGCAGATCAAGGGCCTGGAGGACGAGCTGGGCACGGCGCTCTTCGTGCGCGGCACGCGCAAGGTCGAGATCACCACGGCCGGCACGGCACTGCTGCAGGTGGTGGCACCCTTCCTCGTCCAGCTCGATGCCACCGTGCGGCAGCTGCGCAGCCGCGAGCGGCGCGCCCCGGTGGCGGTGACGACGTTCGCCTCGTTCGCCTCGCTGTGGCTGCTGCCGCGCCTGGCCACCTTCCAGCAGGCGCACCCGGACATCGACATCCGCATCTCGGCCGCCGACGCGCTGGCCGAGCTCGACGACCCCGAGATCGACCTTGCCCTGCGCTACTGCCACCCCAAGGATGCGCCCGCCGGGTCGACACAGATGTTCGGCGAAGTGATGACGCCCGTGGCCAGCCCGGCGCTGCTGGCGCGCCAGCGGCTGAAGGTGCCGGCCGACCTCGCCCGCCACACCTTGCTCGAAGAGGACGACCACCGGCCGAGTGCCGCCTACCTCAGCTGGCACCACTGGCTGCGCGAGAAGGCGCCGCCGCGCCTGGCGCCACGCGGTTGGGTCTACCTCAACTTCACTTACCAGCAGATCCAGGCCGCACTCGCCGGCCAGGGCGTCGCGTTGGCGCGGCTGGCGCTCGTAGGCGAGGCGCTCGAGCGCGGCGACCTCGTCGAGCCCTTCGGCGCGACCGGGCGCGTGGCTTCCCCCTTCGCCTATTGGCTGGTGCGCTGGCCGGCGCGGCGCGAGCGGGCACCGCTGGCCGCGTTCGAACGTTGGCTGCTGCAGGAGGCCGAGCGCACGCGCGTCGAGCTCGGCGCCATCGCGGCGCCCGCGCATCGTGAACGTGCATGATGTCTCCGTCCCCTCCACGGCACCGACCCCCGCAACTGCATGGCAATCACCGCTAAATTCGAGGCCATGCCGCCGCGCCCGCTGTCTACATTCGACGATGTGAAGCGCCGCATCGTCGCCATCCTCGGCCTCGTGCTGGTGGCCGCGGCCGTGGCCGCACCGCCGCGCGCCGTGCGCGCGCAGGGCGGCGCAGGCTCGACGCCCATCGCCGCCAGCAACGACCTGGCGGTGCAGGCCCGCGAGGCCTTCCGCCTCAAGGACAAGACGCTGCTGTTCACGCTGCGCCAGGCGGCCGCACGGCAGGACCACCCGCTGGCCAGCTGGGTCGAATACTGGGAACTGAGCAACCGCCTGTCCGAGGCGCAGCAGCCCGACTTCGATGCCTTCGCCGAGCGCTGGCGCGGCACCTACGTCGAGGACCGCCTGCGCAACGACTGGCTGCTCGAGCTCGGCCGGCGCCGCGACTGGGCGGCGCTGCGTGCCGAATTCCCGCGCTTTCGCATGAACGACGACCGCGAGGTCACCTGCTATGCGCTGCTGGCCACGCATCACGAGGGGCTGCAGGACGTGCGCGTCGCCGCCCGCAACGCCTGGCTGGCGCAACGCGACCCCGACGACGGCTGCCAGCTGCTCGCCGCCACGCTGGTCGAGCAGCGCATCTTCGGCGCCGACGACGTGTGGCAGGCGCTGCGCGTGGCGGTCGAGTTGAACCGGCCGCGCCTGGCCCGCGAGCGTGCCGCGCTCCTCGATGGCGGCCTGCCTGCCCACATCGACGCCGCCTTCAAGGACCCGGCCAGGCTGCTGCGCGACAAGCGCGGTTCGCGGACGGAGGCGAGCCATCAGTTGGCCGTGCTCGCGCTGTGGCGGCTGGCCGCGAGCGAGCCCGACCTCGCCTTCACCCATCTCGAGCAATTCGAGGCGACCCGCCTGCCCGCGGCCGAACTGGCGCGCGCCTGGGGCGGCGTTGCCCGGCAGGCCGCGCTCAAGCAGCACCCCAAGGCGGCCGACTTCGCGCGGCGCGCCTTTGCAGCCTGGGACAAGGTGGTCGCCGCCGCCGGCCACGGCCGGCCCGGCGCCGCGCCGCTGGCAGCCGCCAGCG
>JALHOU010000120.1 GCA_022842825.1 Rubrivivax sp. | reverse complement strand
GGCCGCGGCCGCGGCGGTCTCGGCAGCGGCCTGTGCCTGCGCCGCCGCCTGCACCGCCGCGCGCTGGGCAGCCGTGTACTCCTGCAACGGCGCCACCATGTCCATCAGGCGCAGTTCGTAGCCCTGTGGCGCCACCACCACCAGCGCCAGCGAGCCGTCGGGCGCACCGCCGCCGTGCGCCGCCACGGCGGTGTGGCTGTGCGTCAGCCGCTGCCAGCGTTCATCCGGCGCGAGCCGCCAGACATTGGGCACACCAGCCTCGACGACGAGCATGTCGAGGCCCGCCGTGCCGTGGCGCAGGTTGGCGATGGGTGCGTTGTGCACCAGGCGCAGGCGCGGCGCCGCCGCCGGGTTGGCCGTGTCGAGTTCGAACACGCGCCAGTCGGCCTCGCGCCGCGTGACCACGCTCAAGGTACGGCCGTCCGGCGCCAGCGCGATGTCGACGACATCGGTACCCTCGGGCGGCGCGTAGAGCACGGCCGGTGCCTTGTCGCGCGTGCCGGGATCGAGGCGCACGATGCTCGTGCGGCCGCCGTCGAGCTGGATGGCCACCAGGTCGCCCGCCGCCCGCGTCGTGGCAGCGTCGCCGCCGCCGGTCGCGCGCACCGCGCCCAGCTGCACAGCGCGGCGCAGGTGCGCGCAGTGCGTCAGCTGCTGGAGGCTTGAGCCCAACAGCCGGTAGACGTCGTAGCCGAGATAGCGACCGCGGCAGATGTCGGGCTGCATCACGAGCACACTGCCGTCGGCGCCGGCCGCGAGCCGCGCGCCGCCCAGCACAGTGGTGACGCGTTCACGCGTGAAGCCGCCAGCCGCGTCGCGGCGGATGCGCTCGATGCGTGGCGCGCCGAGGCCGTCGTCCACCACCACGAGCACTGTGCCGTCGGGCAGCGAGACCAGCGTGGGCAGGTCGAACAGCGGGCCGAGCACGCGCCGGCCGGTCACCTCGGGCACACGCTCGATGGATGCGGCGCGCGCCGCCACCTGCTCGTTCAGGTCGGCGAGGAACTCCTCCCACAGCGTGTCCATCATCTTGCCCGTGGCGGCCCAGGGCATGCTGTGCAGGCGCGGCGCGAAGCCGATGTTGCCGCTGTACTGCTCGACCATCTCCTGCGCCTTGCCGGGCCCGTAGCGGCGGTGGATGAACTCGAAGAAGTAGGCGCCGTAGAGGTATTGCTTGGAGACGGGGAGCGCGCGGCCGTCGGCGTTGAGCTCGGCGAGCTTGAGAAAGCCGCGCTGGCGCTCGGCGCGCAGCCAGGCCTCGAAGTAGGGGCCCTTGAGGCGCCCGCGGCCCCGGCCAGCCTGCTCGCGGTCGCTCTCCTCCCACACGGCCAGGCCCTCGAGCACCCAGCCCGGGTTGAACAGGTTGGGCACAAACCAGACGATGCGCCCGAAGATGGCCTGCAGCACGCGCGGCGCGCCGCGCATCTTGTCCATGTGCACCGCGTGCGTGAGCTCGTGCACCAGCAGCAGGTCGAGCCAGGCGCTGTTGTCGAGCAACTGCCCTTCGTCGGGCGGCGTGAGGAAGACGCCGATCTTGTTGAACGGCAACGGGGTGGAGAAGCCGTTGGCGATGTCGAGTTCGGCGTAGAGGACGACATCGATGCGGCTCCTGGGCTCCCAGGCCAACGCCTGCGTGACGCGCGGCCAAGCGCGCTCGGCCGCGCTGGCCACGGCCTCGGCCTGGCGGCGCTGCGCGGCGCGGTAGTGGATGCGGAAGTGCGCACTCTCAGCGGTATCCCACGCCGGTCCGGGGTCGGGGCTCTGTGCTCGCGCGGGAAGCAGTGCGAACAGCGCCGCCGCCAGCAGCAGGCTCGCAAGCCCCATGGCCTGCCGGCCGAGCATGGACCACCAGGCCTTCATCTCGCTTCACTCCTCGCCGGAAACGCCGCGCACCGCGCGCGGGCCGATGACTTCATGGCTCCTGTGCGCGCGCCAGCCGTTCGCTCTTCCAGTAGACATCGTCGCCACCCAGGCCGTCGAGGTTGGCCCGGTTGAGCACGCGCGCCAGCACGAACATCAGGTCCGACAGGCGGTTCAGGTACTGGCGCGGCGCCTCATGCACGGGTTCCGCAGCGGCAAGCGCCACGACGGCCCGTTCGGCACGCCGCGCGATCGTGCGGCTGACATGTGCCAGCGCGGCGCTGCGCGTGCCGGCGGGCAGGATGAACTCGGCCAGGCGCGGCAGCGCCGCGTTGTAGTGGGCGAGCGCCCCATCGAGCGCCGCCACGGCTTCGGCCTTGACGAGGCTGTAGCCAGGGATCGAGAGCTCGCCCCCGAGGTTGAAGAGCTCGTGCTGGATGACGACCAGCAGCTCGCGCACGTCGGCCGGCAGCGGCTCGGCCAGCAGCACGCCGAGGCTGGAGTTGAGCTCGTCGACGTCACCCATCGCGGCGACGCGACGATGGTCCTTGGGCACGCGGCTGCCGTCACCGAGGCCGGTGGTGCCGTCGTCGCCGGTGCGGGTGGCGATCTGCGTCAGGCGGTTGGACATGGCGCGCCGATTCTCGCCTCAGGCGGGCCGCGGCGGCGAGCGGGCAGCCAGCCGGGCCGCACCGTCTTTGTATCGGCGCGTTGTGCGGCACGTTGTGCCGCGCGTCTTGCGGCGCGCCGGGGCTGCCGCAGCCGCGGCCGGCGGGCCCCTTCAGCCGACCAGGCGCACCATCAGCCGCTCGAGCAGCGGGCGCCGGCGCCAGGCTGCCACGGCGCGCTCGGCGAAGTCACGGCCCTGCTCGGTGAGCCGGAAGTACTGCACGTGCTCGAAGCCCGCGGGGTTGTCGAACTCGCGCACGAGCTCGTAGCGCAGCAGCGGCTCGTAGGAGGAGTAGACGGTGCCGCCGTCCACGACCCATCCTCCAGCATGCTGGCCGGCATGTACGAGCACGTGGCCGCGGCGCAGGGCGCACAACACGTCGATGAACTCGCCGCGGTCGGGGATGACGGCACGGGCGCTGCCGGCAGCGGCCGCCTCGGCGGCGGGGACCGAGGCGGATACGGAAGTGGAAGCGGAAGCGGGGGCTGAAGCGGCGGCCATGAACGGCAACTCCCGACGCGAGGCTGATGCGACCATGTTGCCCGGCAAAGCCTTGGCGCGCTGTGTGGAATTGCGGCCGGCGGCGGTGCCAGTTCGTGCCCTTGCCCGCCCCTGCGGCGCTGCGCGTTCCACGTGCCGGCACGGCGCCAGCGCAGAGCCGGCCACGCCTCGGAGAGCGGCTCCTAGAATGAGCCCACACCGGAGACGAGCATGAACGCACCGCACGACCTCCATCCGCACGCGGCCGTACGCCCCGTGCCCACGGCCATGCTGGCGGCGCTGCGCGAACGCTTCGGCGAACGTTGCTCCACGGCCGCGGCCGTGCGCGAGCAGCACGGGCGCGACGAATCGGTGTATGCCGCCACGCCGCCGGAGGTGGTGGTCTATTGCGAATCCACGGCCGACGTGGCCGCCGCCGTGAAGCTCGCGCACGAGCACTCGGTGCCGGTCATTCCCTTCGGCATCGGCAGCTCGCTCGAGGGCCACGTGCTCGCCGTGCAGGGCGGCGTCACGCTCGACCTGAGCCGCATGGACAAGGTGCTCCGCATCGACACCGCCGACCTCACAGTGACGGTGCAGCCCGGCGTCACGCGCGAGCAGCTCAACCGCGAGATCAAGGACACCGGCCTCTTCTTCCCCATCGACCCCGGCGCCAACGCCACTCTCGGCGGCATGAGCGCCACGCGCGCCTCGGGCACCAACGCCGTGCGCTACGGCACGATGCGCGAGAACGTGCTCGGCCTGGAGGTTGTCACCGCCGCCGGCGAGGTGATGCGCACCGGCACGCGCGCCAAGAAGAGCAGCGCCGGCTACGACCTGACGCGCCTGTTCGTCGGCAGCGAGGGCACGCTCGGCGTCTTCACCGAGATCACGCTCAAGCTCTACCCGCTGCCCGAGGCGGTGAGCGCCGCCATCTGCCACTTCCCGAGCGTCGACGCGGCGGTGCGCACGACGATCCAGATCATCCAGATGGGCGTGCCGATCGCGCGCTGCGAGCTGCTCGACGCCAACGCCATCCGTGGCGTGAACGCGTATGCCAAGCTCGGCCTGCGCGAGCAGCCGATGCTGCTGATGGAGTTCCACGGCAGCGAGGCCGGCGTCGCCGAGCAGGCCGCCACCGTGCAGGAGATCGCGCGCGAACACGGCGGCGCCGATTTCCAGTGGGCCACCACGCCCGAGGAACGCAGTCGCCTCTGGGCGGCGCGGCACAAGTCGTACTTCGCGGCGCTGCAAACGCGCCCCGGCTGTCGCTGCCAGAGCACCGACACCTGCGTGCCGATCTCGCGCCTGGCCGAGAGCATCAACGAGAGCATCGCCGAGAGCGATGCGGCGGGCATCCCCTACTGGATCGTCGGCCACGTGGGCGACGGCAACTTCCACCTGAGCTGGTTGCTCGACCCGAACGACCCGCGCGAGCTGGCCGAGGTCGAGCGCCTGGGGGTGCAGATGGTGCAGCGCGCGCTTCGGCTCGACGGCACCTGCACCGGCGAGCACGGCATCGGCCTGCACAAGATGGGCTACCTGCTCGACGAAGCGGGGCCGGTGGCGGTGGAGATGATGCGCAACATCAAGCGCACGCTCGACCCGCGAAACATCATGAACCCGGGCAAGGTGTTCGCGCTCACTTGACTCCCCCGAGGCGCCTCCGGCGCCTCCCCCCAGGGGGCACAGCGCCAGCGGCCCCGGCCAAGCCGGTTCCTCTGCGATCGCTGGGCCGGGCGCCCAGGCCGTTCAGCGACGCACGTTCGAGATCTCGACCACCAGGTCGCGGGCACCCGGCGCCACGGGCGCCGAGGTGCCTTCGAGGTCGCCGGCCTGCGGCGTCGCCTGCCCCGACTTGCTGACGCGCGCGACGACCACGACCTGCTGCGCCGAGGACAGACGGGCGGCCGGCGACATCGCCTGGGTGTCGTCGAGCGAGAAGGTGGCGGGCAGGTCGGCCACGCGCTTTTGCACGATGGCCAGCGGCATGCCCCCGCCCGATGCCGCGCGGGCGAAGATGAACACCGTGTCGCCCGGCGCCGCCTGCGCCTTGAGCGCCGCCGACAGGCGCACCGTGCCGGTGATGCCGGGGCCCGCGGCGGCGGCCGCAGCCCTCGGTGTCGCCCCAGCGATGGAGGCCTGGGCCGCAGGGGCCATGGGCGCGGCCGGCGCAGCCGCTGTCGGCGCCGGCTTGGCCTGCCGGGCCTGCGCCTGGGCCACGCCTTCGCGAGCCAGTTCGACCAGGCCGTCGCCGGCCGGGCCGATGTTCACCACTTCTTGCCAGCGCTTCTGCGCCCCAGCGTAGTTGCCGCGCTGGAACTCGAGCGTGCCGACGAGCACGAGCGCCTTGATGTGCCGCGGGTCGAGCTTGAGGGCCTGCTCGAGCAGCCGCGCGGGCTCGCCCTCGAGCGTGCGGCCGTTCTGCACGCCCAGCGCGTCGGCATAGTCGGTGAGGGTGGATGGGTCGTCGGGCTTGATCGCCATGGCCTTCTGGTACGCGGCAACTGCCTCGGCGTAGCGCCCGAGCGTCATCTGGGACCGCGCGAGCAGGCTCCAGCCCTCGAGATCGCCAGGCGTCTTCTCCAGACGCTCGGTGAGCTGCTTGACGAGAGAGTCGAGTTGCTCGGCGCCGGTGCGCTGGGGCGCACCGGGCGTGCCGCCCTGCGCCTGCTCGAAGCCGGGCGGTGGCGTGCCCACGGCACGCGGGGAGCCCTTCCAGCCGTAACCCGCCGCCGCCACCACCAGCACAAACAGGGCGGCAAGGCCCCAGAGGGGGCCGGACGCGCGCCTGGCAGAAGCAGGGGCCGGCGCAGGGGCCGGAGCAGCAGGTACAGCAGGTGCATGCGCCAACGGTGGGACCGACGGCTCCTGCGTCCGGCCCGGCGGCGAGTCCACGGCCGCCGTGTCGCCACCGACCACCGCCGCAACGATGCGCTGCTCCAGCGCCGCGCGGTCGGCATCGTGCGCCTCGCCACCCGAGGCGCCGCTGGCCCGGCGCGCCTGCAGGTCAAGCCATTGCGCGCGCAGTTCGTTCAGAAGGGTTGAATTCATCGGGATCGTTGTTCCTGGCGGCCCAGCACGCGTCAGCGCACAGGCTGCCGCGCCGGGTCGTCGTCGGGTTCCGGGTCCGGCTCGAAGGCTTCGTCGCCAGTGCGCGCGCGCCGGCGCAGCACCACGACGAGCACCACGAGGCCGGCGCCAAACAGCACCGCCGGCCCCAGCCAGAGCAGCGCCGTGCTTTCCTTCATCGGCGGGCGGTAGAGCACGAAGTCGCCGTAGCGCGCCGTCATGTAGGCCAGCACTTCCTTGTCGCTCTTGCCCTGGCGCAGCATGTCCCGCACCTGGTTGCGCAGGTCGACGGCCAGGCCGGCGTTCGAGTCGGCGATGGTCTGGTTCTGGCAGACGAGGCAGCGCAACTCGGCGGCCAGCTTCATCACGCGCGCCTCGAGTTCGGGGTCGGCGGCGAGCGGCAAAGCCTCGGCCGCCCGCGCCGGCCCGGGCGCCGCCACCATGAACAGGACGATCGCCGACAGCCCAAGCAGGCGCCGCACAGCCTGGGCGAGCAGGGCCTTGCCGCCCGACGCCACGCCGCTATCCATCGATGGCCTTCAGCAATGGCTCGATCTTGTCGCGCAGAAGCGTCGCGGTGATCGGGCCTACGTGCTTGAATCGGATGACGCCCTGGCGGTCGATGACGAAGGTCTCCGGCACGCCGTACACGCCCCAGTCGATGGCCACCTTGCCGTCGCCGTCGTACAAGGACATGACGTACGGGTCGCCGAGCTGGCGCAGCCACGGCAACGCGTTGGAGCGCTGGTCCTTGTAGTTGAGGCCGACGATGGGGACCTTGCTGCGCCGCGCGAAGTCCACCCACAGCGGGTGCTCCTCGCGGCAGGGTCCGCACCAGCTGGCCCAGACGTTGAGCACCCAGACCTTGCCCGTCAGGTCCTCGCGCCTCACGCTGGCATTGGCGTCGTCCAGCCGCGGCAGCGTGAAGGCCGGGGCCGGCTTGCCGATCAGCGGCGAGGGCACCTCGCGCGGGTTGAGCGAGAGGCCGCGGCCGAGGAAGACCGCGAGCACCGCGAACGCCGCCAGCGGAATGAGGAACAGGCCGATGCGCGAGCGCCTCGCGGCCGGGGTCGTCGTCGTCGCCTCGCTCATGAACGCATCGCTGCCTTGTTCTTCGTCAAAGAGGCCGGCACCCGCGCCCTCACGCCCGGCCCGGCAGGCCCGAGAGGCCTTCGGCGGCGCCGGCCGATGCCGCGGCGCGACTGCGGTAACGCCGGTCACCGGCCGCCAGCAGGCCACCCAGCGCCATCAGCGCGCAGCCACCCCAGATCCAGTCGACGAAGGGCTTGATGTAGATGCGCACGATCCAGGCGCGGCCGTCATCAACAGGCTCACCGAGCGATACATAAAGATCCTGCGTCAGGCGGGTAGAGATGGCGGCTTCGGTCATGGGATTGTCCTGCACCCGGTACACGCGCTTCTCGGGCAGCAGGTCGATCACCTTCTCCCTGGCCGCCCCCTCGCCGCGGGTTACCTCCACCCAGCCCTGCACAGCGCGGTAGTTGGGGCCATCGAGATCACGCAGGCCCTGCAGGGTGAACGTGAGCTCGCCGATGCTGACGTGGTCGCCCTGCGCCATCTTCACGTCACGCTCGGTCTCGAAGCTCCTGACCATCGTGACGCCGAAGATGAACACGGCCACGCCGAGGTGTGCCACCCACATCGCCACCACCGAGCGCGGCACCAGCGGCGCACGTGCTTCCAGCGCGCGCCACGTGGCCTTGAGCCTGGCCCCGACCCCGGTGACGGCGGCCGACGGCTGCGCGGAGCGCGGCCCGAGCCGCTCCCACACATCCACGGCCAAGGAGGCGATCACCCACCAGGCCATCAGGAGGCCCAGCGCGGTGAGCCAGGACATGCCGCCATCGTGGCGGTGGTTGAAGGCTTGCACGCCGGTGGCCACCACGGCCACCGCGACGGCCCAGCGCAGGCGCTTGGCGAGTTCGGGCAGCTCGGCCTGCTTCCAGCGCGCCAGCGGCCCCACGCCCATGAGAAAGACCACCGGCGCCATCAGCGGCAGGAAGACGGTGTCGAAGTAGGGCGGCCCGACCGAGATCTTGCCCAGGCCCAGCGCATCGAGCGCCAGGGGGTACAGCGTGCCCAGCAGCACGGCGCCGCAGGCGGCCACCAGCATCACGTTGTTGGCCAGAAGGCTCGTCTCGCGAGAGGCCCAGTGGAAGCGCGAGCCCAGCCCCACCGTGGGCGCACGCCACGCGTAGAGCGTGAGCGAGGCGCCCACCACGACGACCAGGAAGCCGAGGATGAACAGGCCGCGCGCCGGGTCGGTGGCAAAGGCATGCACCGAGGAGAGCACGCCCGAGCGGACGAGGAAGGTGCCCAGCAGCGAAAGCGAGAACGCCACGATGGCCAGCAGCACCGTCCATGACTTGAAGGCGCCGCGCTTCTCGGACACCGCCAGCGAGTGGATGAGCGCCGTGCCCACCAGCCACGGCATGAAGGAGGCGTTTTCAACCGGGTCCCAGAACCACCAGCCGCCCCAGCCGAGCTCGTAGTAGGCCCACCAACTGCCCAAGGCAATGCCCACCGTGAGGCAGGCCCAGGCCGCGAGCGTCCAGGGCCGCGTCCACCGCGCCCAGGTGGCATCCAGCCGCCCGCCGATGAGGCCGGCCACCGCCAGCGCGAACGCCACCGAGAAGCCGACATAGCCCATGTAGAGCATGGGCGGGTGGATCACCATGCCCGGGTCCTGCAGCAGCGGATTCAGGTCGCGTCCGTTGGGCGGCGCCGGAATCAGGCGGTCGAAAGGGTTGGACGTGAGCAGCGTGAAGAGCAGGAAACCCACGCCCACCGCGCCCAAGACGCTCAGGATGCGGGCCACCACTTCCTCGGGCAGGGTCTTGCTGAAGCGCGCCACCGCGGCCATCCAGCCGGCCTGCATCAACAACCACAGCAGCAAGGAGCCTTCGTGACCGCCCCAGACGGCGGCAATGCGGTAGGCCAGCGGCAACTCCAGGTTGCTGTTGGTGGCCACGTACAGCACCGAGAAGTCGTAGCGCACGAACGCCACCGTGAGGCACAGGTACGACACCAAGGCAAGGACGCCGAAGATGTACGTCAGCGGCCGCGCCGTCGCCACCCAATGCGGGCGCAGGCGGCGTTCGGCCCCGAGGGCACCCAGCGGCAGCGAGCCGGCCAGCGGCAGCACGGAGAGCAACAGCGAAACCCCCAGCGCCAGCCAGAGGACGAAATGGCCCAGTTCAGGCGCCGCACTGCCCAAGGAAGCGCCGATCATGGCTTGGGCGCTCCGTAGGCGCCGGGCTTGCCGGCGGCGCCGTCGCCGGTGACCAGCGTCTGGGCGGCCTTGTCGCTGTGCTGGCCGGCGTACGAGCCATGGGGCGCGCCGGCCTTCTTCAACGCCTCGGCGGCCTCTGGCGGCATGTAGTTCTCGTCGTGCTTGGCAAGCACCTCGCGCGCCACGAACACGCCCGATTCGAGCTTGCCCTGCGCGACGACGCCCTTGCCCTCCTTGAAGAGGTCGGGCAGCACGCCCTCGTAGCGCACGGACACGGTCTTGGCCGAGTCGGTGACGACGAAGTTCACGCGCACACCTTCACGCTTGACGCTGCCCGGCTCGACCAACCCGCCGATGCGGAAGGTGCGGCCGGCCGGCGCCTCGTTGGCCGCCACCTGCGTGGGGGAGTAGAAGAAGACGAGGTTGCTGCGAAAGGCGTTGAACACCAACGCCGCGATTGCGCCAGCGGCGAGCAGGAGCAATGCCGCAAGCGCGAGCCGGCGCTGCCGGGGTTTGAGTGTCGTCATGTCAGTGGCTCCAGATGCCATGCGAGGCCAGCGGCCCCTGCAGGGCGTGGCGAACCGGGCGGAACGGGGCAGGGCGCCTCACTTCAGGTCGCCCCGGAACGCGGCGCGTCGTCCTGCGCCGCCTCTTCGAACGAGGACTCGGCCACCACGGCCAGGGCGTGGCGGTGCTGGCGCGCGGCCAGCCAGGGCTCCACGGCCAGCGCCGCGAGCGCGAAGCCGTACGAGCCCCAGACATACAGGCCGTAGCCGCCCATCGCGAAGAATTCGCTCGCGCTGCCCCAGTTCATGCCGCCCGCTCCTCGGCGCCGCGGTGCGGCGGCGGCTGGTTCGGCAGCGAGGCGTGGCCGGCCGCCACCTCCTGCGCCCACTGCGTGTGCCGCTCGCGCACGAGCGCCATGGCACGGGCGCGCATGAACACGACCGCGAAGGCATAGGCCCAGCAGGCAAAGGTCGTCAGCAGCAGCGCCGTGAGCATGGTCTGCGCCATCTTCGGCGCCGCGGTCAGGCTGATGGTGGCGCCCTGGTGCAGCGTGTTCCACCACTTCACGGAGAAGTAGATGACCGGCACGTTGATGCTGCCCACCAGCGCCAGCAGCGCGCCGGCCTGGTCGGCCCGGCGCGGGTCGTCGATGGCGTTGACGAGCGCGATGTAGCCCAGGTAGAGGAAAAGCAGCAGCAGCTCGGAAGTCAGCCGGGCGTCCCAGACCCACCACGTGCCCCAGGTGGGCTGGCCCCAGAGCGCCCCGGTGATCAGCGCCAGCGCGGTGAACATGGCGCCGGTGGGCGCGATGGCACGCGCCAGCACCGAGGCCATGCGCGCTCGGAAGGCCCAGCCGATGGTGGCCCAGAACGCCATCACCAGATAGAGCAGCATCGACAGCCAGGCCGCCGGCACGTGGATGAAGATGATGCGGTAGCTGTCGCCCTGCGTGGCGTCGGTCGGCGCGACGAAGAAGCCGACATACAGACCCGCCACGCCGCAGGCCAGCGCCACCGTCCACAGCCAGGGCAGCGCGGTGCCGGCCAGCCGATAGAAGCGCATCGGCGCGGCGAAGGTGTAGAGGCGCAATCGTTCGGCGCGGGAGTTCATCGTGGACATCGAGGCGGATCGCGGTGCCGCTGGCGTGCTTGGGCGGTTCAGGGCGGGCGGCCGGCGGCAGCACCGCCTTCAGGCCGAAACGGGCGCCGTTGCACGAGGCGGCCGCAGCGGCGCAGGCAACAGATCTTAGGCGATGCTCCCACGCTGCGCGGCGCCAATTGGGCCTGCCTTGAATCAGGTCAAGTGAGAGTGCTTGCCAGGGGTTGCAGCCGGTGAGCGCTTGTCTCGCGGCGGGTCGGAATCCTTGCGCCGACTACGCCAGCGAGATGCGCAGGGCGGCCGCAGTGGCCGGCGGCGCCCCCACCAGCGTGCCGATGAAGAGCGCGGCCAGCAGCGACAGGTGGCCATCCACGGCCTGCCCCGCCTCCAGGGCCGACACCGCCCCGGCGCCGAAGATGAGCGCCGGCACCGCCAGCGGCAGCACGATCAGCAGGTTGAGCAGCGCGCCGCTGCGCAGCCCCAGCGTCAGCGCCGCCGAGAGGCCGCCAAGCAGACTGAGGATGGGCGTGCCGAGCACGAGCGTGGCGACGAGCAGGCCGATCGCCTCACCGGGCAACCCGAACATCAGGCCGATGAGCGGGCTCACCGCCACCAACGGCAGCCCGTGCGTGAGCCAGTGCGCCACCGCCTTGGCCAGCGCGAGCAGCCAGGCCGGCTCGGGCGCGAGCAGCAACTGGTCGAGCGAGCCGTCGGCGTGGTCGGAGCCGTACATCGGCGCCAGCGACAGCATGGCCGCCAGCAGCGCCCCCACCCACAGCACGCCAGGGGCCATGTGGCGCAGCATCTGCGGCTCGGGCCCGACACCGAGCGGGAAGAGGCTCGCCGCGACGACGAAGAAGACCACCGGCAGCAACGCCTCCACCGGGCGGCGCGCGGCCAGGCGCAACTCGCGTGCGAGCATCGTGCCGAAGAAGCGGGTCATCGGGGCGTGCCCCCCGCCTCGGGCGCGGCAACGGTCGCTCGGGCGGCACCGGCCAGCCGCGCGGGCGCCTCGGGCAGCACCACCACGCGCGGCGCCGGCTGCAGGCGGTCGATCCGCTGGTGGCTCGTGAAGAGCACGCTGCCCCCGGCCGCAGCGAGGTCGGCCAGCAGACCAACGAGGCGCTCGATGCCATCATCGTCCAGCGCGTCGAAGGGCTCGTCGAGCAGAGCCAGCGCCGGCCGGGGCGCCAGTGCCAGCCGGGCCAGCGCGACCCGGCGGCGCTGCCCCTGGCTCATCGTGCGCACGACGCGGCGCGCCAGCGCGCCCACGCCCACGGTGACGAGCGCCGCCTGCACCGCCGCGCCACTGGCCGGCGCACCAGCCAGCCGCGCCGCGAAGACCAGCGACTCGGCTGCCGTGAGGTCGTCCTTGAGCGCGTTGGCGTGGCCCAGGTAGACGAGCTGGCGGCGCCAGGCCGGGTCGACGCTTCGGATCGGCCGACCGCCGAGCCGCAACTCACCCGCCGCCGGGGTGCCCAGTCCGGCCAGGGTGCGCAGCAGCGTGGTCTTGCCGCGACCGTTGGCACCGCGCAGCCAGACGATCTCGCCCGGGGCGAGCCGCAAATCGAGCCCGTCAAAGAGGGCGCGTTCGCCGCGCTCGCAGCGCAAGCCGGTCGCCTCCAGGGGCGGCAGGGGGGGCCAATCGGACACGTTGCAGGACTGAGGGCGCCGGGTCGAGCACTTCGCACCGGTCGTGCGAAGGAGTCGATCCGGGCGCGCGGTGCGGACGGTACCACCAGCGCGGACACCCCCTTGGGGGCCTCCCGCCGGCAGCGGTTGTCCGCTGCGGCGGCCGCGCACTAGGATCGGCCCACCATGAACACTACCGCTGTCCCGGCCCTGGCGCGCCTGCGCCATGCATTGGCGCGGCGCGCGGCAACCTCGTTCATGGCTGCGGCGCTCGTCGCGCCGGCGGCATCGGCGGCACTGGTGGCGCTGGCAGGACTGGTGGCGTCGTCGGCACCGGCGTTGGCCCAGACGCCGGCACAGGACGCGGTGCAGCGCCCATTGCTCGCCGTCGAGAGCGGCAGCCACAGCGCGCCCATCCGGCGCATCGACATCGCGGCCGCGCGCAACCTCGTCGTCACCGTCTCCGACGACCGCACGGCGCGCGTGTGGGACCTCGCCGGCGGCACATTGCGGCACGTCCTGCGCCCCTATGCCTTCGGCGCCGAAGGCGGCCGGCTGTACGGCGTCGCCATCCATCCGCAGGAGCCGCTGGTGGCAGTGGCCGGCACAACCGGCGGCCAAATCCCCGCCGGCCCGGCCCACCCGCACTTGATCTATCTCTTCGACCTCGAATCGGGCGCGCTGCGCGCCACCCTCGACGCCAAGGCCGGCGACATCCGCAAGCTGGCCTGGTCGGCCGACGGCCAGGTGCTCTTCGCCGGCTACAACGGCACGCACGGCGTGCGCGCCTTTGCGCGCGACGGCCGCGAGCTGCTCGACGACCGCTACGGCGGGCCGGTGTTCGGGCTCGCCACGCATGCCGGCGGCCTGGCGGCCGCGGTCGGCTTGGACGGGACGCTGCGCACCTACCGCACCGCCGCGGGCGGCCGCAGTGTCGAGCGGGCAGCCGCTGCCACCCTGGGAAACCGCCGGCCGGCGGGGGTGACATTCAGCCCCGACGGCCGCCAGCTCGCAGTGGCCTTCGCCACGCGCGGCGAGGGGGTCGAGATCTTCGACGCCGCGACGCTGCAGTCGCTGGCGCGCCTTCCCGCACCCGAGTCGTATGCCGGCGATTGGCGCGTGCTCGCCTGGAGCGCCGACGGCCGCACGATCGCGCTGGCCGGCACCGCGCACACGCGGGACGTGCGCTTTTCGGTCGTCGCCGTCGATGCCGGCACGCGCGCGCCCGCCGCCCGCACCGAGGTGGCCTCCGACAGCGTCACCGACCTCGTGGCCTTGCCCGCCGGCGGCTTCGGATATGCCAGCTTCGACGGCTCGTGGGGTACGGTCGGGGTGCCCGGCCAGTCGCAGGCGCGGCGCGTCGGCGCACCCGTGCCGGCGGTACGTGGCAACGCGCCGTTCGACCTGGAAGTCGCCGCCGACGGTCTCGCCGCCCGCTGGGGGCAGCGCGGGCCGGGCCGCGGCTTGGCTTTCGCCTTCGACCGCCGCCGGCTCGCCGCGGGCGCCTCGCTGTCGGACGTGAGCCTGCGCGCACCCGAGACGCGCGCCGGCGGATTGAGCGTCGCCACCGACTGGCTGCACGATGGCCGGCCCCCGGTGATCGGCGGGCGTCCGATGTCGCTGGCACAGGACGAGCGCGGCCGTTCGGTGGTCGTGCTGCGCACGTCGCCCGTCGCGGTGGTGGTCGGCACCAACCGTGCGCTGCATCGCGTCGACGAGGCGGGCCAGCCCGTCTGGCGCGTCGCCGTCGACACCGAGGTGCGCGCGCTCAACGCCAGCGCCGACGGCCGGCTGCTCGTCGCCGCCATGGCCGACGGCACGCTGCGCTGGCACCGTGCCGGCGACGGGCAGTTGCTGCTGTCGCTGCTGGCGCAGGAGGACGGCCGCTGGGTCGCCTGGACGCCGAGCGGCTTCTTCGACGCCAGTGCCGGCGCCGACCGCATCGTCGGCTGGGCGCTGGCGCGCGGCGCCTCGTTGTCGATGGACTTCTTCTCGCTGTCGCGCTTCCGCGACCGTTTCAACCGGCCCGATGTCATCGACGCTGTGCTCGCCACGGGCGACGAGAAGGTCGCGTTGGCGCAGATCGCCGCAGGCGCCGAGGCCGAGCGGGTGGCGCTGCAGCAGGAAGCCGCGCGCCAGGCGGAAGCCGCCCGCCAGGCCGAACGCGACGCCGCCGCGCGTGCCGAACGCGCCCGCGTTGCCGCGCAACAAGAGGCCGAGCGTCGCGCTTCCGCCGAACGTGCGGCGCGCGAAGCGGCCGCCGCC
>JALHOU010000119.1:2849-14978 GCA_022842825.1 Rubrivivax sp. | reverse complement strand
TGGCGCGGCGGTCGCGCCGGCGGCCGGCCCGCGGCCGCGCGGCGACGTCGATCACCTGCGCGCCCTCTTCGTGCAGACGCCGGCGACGCTGATCGGCTACGTGCTCGGCGCCGGCGTCATCACCTGGCTCTTCTGGGCGCTTGCGCCCTCGTCGCAGATGCTCGGCTGGCTCGGTGCGCTGGCCGTGCTGTGGTGCGTACGCCTGGCCCACTACCTGCGCTTCCTGCGCAATCCGCGCGTCGATGACGCCACCCTCCTGAAGTGGCGGGGAAGCTGGCGTGTTCTGGTGCTGCTGCAGGGCAGCCTCTGGGGTGTGGCGGGCTGGATGTTCTGGGGCCTGGGCACGCCTTACCAGCGCCTGGCGCTCATCCTCGTCGTCTACAGCTACTGCGTCAGCTCGGTGCAGTTGCTGGCCACGCAGCCGAAGATCTTCCTCGGCTTCATCACGCTCGTGTTCGCGCCGGCCATCGTCCGCATTGCCAGCGACACCTCGCAGCCCGGGCATGTGCAGCTGGCGGTGATCGCCACCATCCTCTTCTGCTCCACGGTGCTGATGGTGCGCACCTACGGCAACGCGCTCGGCCTGGCGATCTCACTGAAGGCGCGCACGGACGAACTGGCCGCGCGACTGCGCCATGAGATGGCGGCCACCGAAGAGGCGCGCAGGACGGCCGAAGAGGCGCGCCGCGCCGCCGAAGCGGCGAGCCAGGCCAAGACGCAGTTCTTCGCTGCCGCCAGCCACGACCTGCGCCAGCCGCTGCACGCGATGGGCCTCTTCGCGGAGGCCTTGCGCCAGAAGAGCCGCGACCCTGAGGTGTCGTCGCTCGTCAACAGCATCAACGAGTCGGTCGATGCGCTGGAGGGCCTGTTCGGCGAGTTGCTCGACATCACCCGCATCGACACCGGCGGCGTCGACGTGCATCCCGCGCCGGTGCGCATGCGGGAACTCTTCGCGCGCTTGCGGCTGCACTTCGAGCCGATCGCCTTCGAGAAGGGGCTCATGCTCAGCTTCCGCGGCGAGCAGCACGTGGCGCAGGCCGACCCGGTGCTGCTCGAGCGCGTGCTGCGCAACCTCGTGAGCAATGCCATCCGCTACACCGAAGACGGCGGTGTCATCGTCAGCTGCCGGCTGCGTGGTGGCGCGGCGGGCGAAAAGCGCCTGTTGCTGCAGGTGTGGGACAGTGGCATCGGCATTGCCGAGTCGGCGCTGCCGCGCATCTTCGACGAGTTCTACCAGGTGCAGAGCAACCAGCCACTGCAGGCGCACCACCGCAAGGGGCTCGGGCTGGGGCTGGCCATCGTCAAGCGGCTGGCCGGGCTGATGGAGTCGCAGATTGCCGTGCGTTCGCGCCTCGGGCATGGCACGGTGTTCAGCCTGGAGGTGCCGCTCGGCCGAGCCCCGCGCACCTTCACCACCGGCATCAGCGGGCCTTCGACGCAAACGCCCCTCGGCCTCACGCTCGAAGGCCGGCTCTTCATCGTCGTCGAAGACGAGACCGCCGTGCGCGAGGGCCTGGTCGTGGTGTTGCAGGCCTGGGGCGCGCGCGTCGTCGCCTTCGAGAGCGTTGAACTGCTGCACCACTGGCTGCGCGCCCCCTCGGCCGAGGCGCCGGACCTGATGCTCGTGGACTATCGTCTGCAGGAGGGCCACACCGGCATCGAGGCACTGGTGGCTGTGCGCCACCGTTTCGCCGGCGCGGCGCCGGGCGGCGGCGATCGTCGCATCCCGGCCATCCTCATCACCGGCTCCAGCCTCGTCGGGCACGAGGACGAAGCGGTGACGCACGACTACCATCTGCTCATCAAGCCGGTGCTGCCGGGCAAGCTGCGCGCGATGATCGCCTTCAAGCTCGGCCTGCGCGGGGGCGGCCCGGCGGTCTGAGGAAAGGCAGCCCACCCCGGCCGCGGCGGCCTCAGCCGGGTGCCGTGCCCGGCAGCAGGATGCTGCGGTCGACGGTGCCGATCTGCGTGTGGCCGCAGAAGGCCATCGTCAGGTCGAGTTCGTTGCGGATGATCTCCAGCGACTTGCTCACGCCGGCCTCGCCCATGGCGCCCAGCCCCCACACCATGGCGCGGCCGATGTAGGTGCCGCGGGCGCCGAGGGCCCAGGCCTTCAGCACGTCCTGGCCGCTGCGGATGCCGCCGTCCATGTGCACCTCGATCCTGTCGCCGACAGCGGCCACGATGGCCGGCAGCGCCTCGATCGAGCTCTGTGCGCCGTCGAGCTGGCGGCCGCCGTGGTTGCTGACGACAAGCGCGTCGGCGCCTGAGGCCACCGCCAGCTTCGCGTCCTCGACATCCTGGATGCCCTTGAGGATGAGCTTGCCGCCCCAGCGCTTCTTGATCCACTCGACGTCGCCCCAGTTCAGGCGCGGGTCGAACTGCTGCGCCGTCCAGGCGCCGAGGTTGGCCATGTCGGTGACGCCCTTGACGTGGCCGACGATGTTGCCGAACTGCCGCCGCTTCGTGCCCGCCATGCCCAGGCACCAGCGCGGCTTGGTCAGCAGGTTGATCATGTTGGCCAGCGTCGGCTTGGGCGGCGCCGACAGGCCGTTCTTGATGTCCTTGTGGCGCTGGCCGAGGATCTGCAGGTCCAGCGTCAGCATCAGCGCGTCGCACTTCGCCGCTTTGGCGCGGTCGATGAGGCGCTCGATGAAGTCGCGGTCGCGCATCACGTAGAGCTGGAACCAGAAGGGCTGCGTCGTCGCCGCAGCCACGTCTTCGATGGAGCAGATGCTCATCGTGCTGAGCGTGAAGCGCACGCCCGCCTTCTCGGCGGCGCGCGCGGCGTGGATCTCGCCGTCGGCGTGCTGCATGCCCGTCAGGCCCACGGGGGCGATGACCACCGGCATCTTCAGCGGAATGCCGACCATCTTCGCCGCCGTGCTGCGGTTTTCCATGTTCACGGCGACGCGCTGGCGCAGCTTGATCTTCTGGAAGTCGCTCTGGTTGGCGCGGTAGGTGCTCTCGGTCCAGCTGCCACTGTCGGCGTAGTCGTAGAACATGCGCGGCACGCGCTGTTGCGCCAGCACGCGCAGGTCCTCGATGTGGGTGATGACGGTCATGGGGTGATGTCTCCTCGCACCGCATGCTAGCCGCCGGCGGGCCCGTGCCCGCCGGTGGGTGATCCCCGGGGTTGTACGGTGGCGGGGAGTGCGGGGTTCAGCCGCAGGCGGCGTTGCCGCAGCCCGCGATGGCGGGCGCGGCGGTGGCAGGCGCTACGCGCAGCGCGCCCGTTTCGGGGTCGAAACCGCGTTCGGCCATCGTCATGGCCAGCGCCGCGTCCATCATGGTGGCGTGCACCGGGAACCACTCGACCAGCGCGGCGACGAGGTGACGCACGAGCGCGGCGTCGGCCTCCTGGCCATGCCGGCTTACCACTTCGCGCAGCACCTGCAGCACGTTCGCGTGCTGCATCGAGTGGCAGTTCTCGGTGGCGAAGCCGAGCTGGCCCATCCAGCGCTCTTCCTGCTCGAAGTGAGCCTGCGTGTGTTCCAGCAAGGCGCGCAAGGCGGCATCGGCCGCGGCGCCGGGCGACGCGTTCTCGGTGGCCGCGAGCAACTCGACGAATTCGACATGCGTCCGGTCCATGCGCGGCTGCTGCAGCGCGAACTCGGGTTGCCAGGTGAGCGTGGTCATGGGTCGCAGGTGGGTTGGGGGTTCCGGCCGAGAGGCGCGCTTTCGCGTGTGTTGGCGGTCGCGACCGCGCTGGTGCCAGTGTCGGCAAGCCGGGCCGGCGGCGGTTTGAACCAGATCAATTCGTCGTGCCTGGGGGCCCGTACGCAGGGTCGGTGGAGGCCGGGCGTGGGGCCGGGCGGCGACGCGGCGTGAAGTCCAGCCTGGCCTCGGTGCCCAGTGAAGGCCCGAGCTGGAGCCGTTGCGGTGCCTGCTCACCGAGCTGGTCTGGGTGCCAGACTTTCAGCTCGATCGCGCCTTCGGGCAGGCCTTCCACCCGGGCGCGGCCGCGCTCGTCAGTGACGGCGAACCAAGGCGTCGCCGAGACGAGCACGTGGCCGCGCATCGATCCGTGCAGGTGGCAGCCGAGCAGGATGGTGCCGGGCAGGTCCAGCTTCACCGGCTCACTCGTGTCGCCATGACGCCCACCAGCCGCGAGGCGGAACTCGAAGGTCTTGATCGGCGCCACTTTACCCAGCGGCCCACCGGGCAGCGTGCGGATGTGGTGGTCGAACGGGTCCTTGTTGACGAAGCGCACCGCGCCGCCGGGCGGCACGACGACCACGTAGGGCACGAAGCGGAAGTCCTTCTGCTCGACGACGACGGCGCCGGGCGCCGGCGCCGGGGCAGCGGCCTGGCCCGTGGTGCCGGGTTGCACCATCACCACCGTGTCGGCCGCAGGGCGGCCGTCGGCGCCGATGACGGTGATGTGCAGCGTGGCGGCGCGGGCGGCGGGCCCGGTGGCGACGCCGAGGGCCAGTAGCGCGGCCATGGCCACCGTGGTCAAGGCGGTGAAGGAGGGGAAGTGGTTCATCGCGTTCTCCCTGGGGGACGGTGCCCTTGTTCATCATAGGAGGGCTTGGCAGACCGCGACGCGGTTTGCATTGGGGGGCGCGCCTGCCAGGGGCCGCCAGCGCGCCGGGCACCCGGTGGTTGCCAGGTCACAGCCGCACCAGTGAGCCGGCGCGCACGCCCAGCAGCCGCAGGCGCCGGCTCAGGTCCACGCGCTTCAGGCATTGCCCGGCGGCATGGCGGATGGCCGCGGCGTCGCTGACGGCCTGCGGCAGCGTCAGGTCGCGCGTCACGGTCTTGAAGTCCTCGAAGCGCAGCTTGATGCCGATGGTGCGTCCGGCGTAGCCGCGCCGCTGCAGGTCGGTGGCGACCTGCGCCGCGAGCTCGGAGAAGATGCGCGAGAGCTCGGCGCGGTCGCGCACGGCGTGCAGGTCGCGGTCGAAGGTGGTCTCACGGCTCATGCTCACCGGCTCGCCGCGCGTCTGCACCGGGCGGTCGTCGTGGCCGTGCGCGGCGTCGTGCAGCCAGCGGCCGTAGGCGCGCCCGAACTGCTCGACCAGGAAGGCCCGCTCGCGTGCAGCGAGCTCGCCGATGGTGTGGATGCCCAGGCCCAGCAGCCGGGCGCCGGCCTTCGGGCCGATGCCGTTGATGCGCCGCACCGGCAGCGGCCAGATGCGCGCGGGGATCTCGGCCTCGGTGAGCACCGTCAGGCCGTCGGGCTTGTCGAGCTCGCTGGCGATCTTCGACAGCAGCTTGTTCGGTGTCACGCCGACGCTGCAGGTCAGGCCGGTGGCGCGCCGGACGTTGTTGCGGATCTCCTGCGCCACCGCGCGCACGCCGCCGGTGGGGTCGTGGCCGACGGCGTCCTGGGCGCCCGGGACGTCGCTCAGGTCGATGTAGATCTCGTCGATGCCGCGGTCCTCGATCACCGGCGCCACCTCGGCCACCGCGGTCTTGAAGGCACGCGAGTAGTGCCGGTAGCGCTCGAAGTCGGTGGGCAGCAGGATGGCGGCGGGCGCACGCAGCGCCGCCTTCATGAGGCCCATGCCGGAGTGCACCCCGTAGTCGCGCGCGGCGTAGGTGGCGGTGGTGACCACGCCGCGGCCGGCGTAGCCGGCCAGCGTGGCGAAGCGGCGGGTGCCGTCGGGCAGGGTCGACGGCTGGTGCCGGCGCCCGCCGCCGATGACCACCGGCTGCCCGGCCAGCTCCGGGTAGCGCAGCAGCTCCACCGACGCGTAGAACGCGTCCATGTCGAGGTGGGCAATCCAGCGGCGCGGCATGCGGGGCGGGCGAGCGGGTGGCGGCGGCGCGAGGTTAGCCGCGCGCGGGCTACTGGTCAGACTCCTCTTGATGCCGGAGGCGGCTGCGCCACGGAAACAATTCGACAACTAAATGTGCGCGATGCACATTTATACTGCGACTCAAGCGGTGGTCAGGGAGGTCGCCGCAGGAACGTGTTTCCCCAGCCAGGAGTTCGCCATGTCGCATTCGTCTTCGCTTCGCCGCCATCCCCAGCCCACGCGCCGCCAGGTGCTGCTGGGAGCCGCCTCGATCGGCGCCACCTCCTTGCTCGCCGCCTGCGGCGGTGGCGGGGACGGTGCCGATGAGGGGGCCGCAGGCGCGGCCAGCTTCACCTCGGGCCCGATCTCGGGTTTCGGCTCGGTCATCGTCGGCGGCGTGCGCTTCGACGACACGCTCGCCCTCATCGTCGACGAGGACGGCAACCGGGCCACGCGGGGCGACCTCAGGCTGGGCTGCGTGATCGACATTGACGCCGGCCGCATCGACCGTGCCGAGGCGCGCGCGGTGGCGCTGCGCATCATGCTCGGCGGCGCGCTCGTCGGCCCCGTCGGCGCGGTGGACACCACGGCGACGACGCTCATGCTGCTAGGCCAGACCGTGCTCGTCACCACCAGCACGGTCTTCGACACGGCCATCACCGGCGGCCTCGCGGGCATCACGGTGGGTAGCGTCTACGAGGTGCATGGCCTCTTCGACCCCGCCAACAACCGCTTCGTGGCCACGCGCATCGCCCCGAAGATCGGCGCCACGGAGTACCGCCTGCGCGGCGTCGTCTCGAGCCTGGACAAGACCGCGCGCACCTTCAAGATCGGCGACCAACTGGTCAACTATGCCGGCGTGCCCAACGCCGACGTGCCGAGCACCCTGGCCGACGGCCAGTTCGTGCGCGTGCTGCTGCAGACCACGCAGGTCAATGGGGCCTGGGTGGCGATCCGCCTGCGCCACAGCGTGCGCACCTTCGAGCCGCGCCCGGACGTGCACGTCGAGGGCGTGATCACCGCCTGGACATCGGCGCAGGCGTTCGAGATCAACGGCCTGAAGATCGACGCCGCCAATGCCGCCTTCCCCGACGGCACCGCGGGCGTCGTGCTCGGCGCGCGCGTCGAGGTCGACGGCGCCATCGTCAACGGGGTGCTCGTGGCGACCAAGGTCGAGATGGAAGACCGCCGCGACCGTGGGCGACGGCTGCTCGAGTTCCGCGGCGAGATGGGCAACCTCGACACCACGGCCAAGACCTTTGCACTGCGCGGCCTCACCATCTGGTACGGCGGCACGGTGGAGTACCGCAACGGCACCGAGGCGACCTTGGCCAATGGCAAGATCGTCGAGGTCAAAGGCGTGATCTCCACCGACCGCACCCGGGTCGAGGCGCGCCGCATCGAATTCAAGTAAGGTGCCGGGGAGGTGGACCCGAGCGCCGCCTCCCCGCCTGCGTCCTGAATGCCAGACGATCCGTCCGCCCGCGACGACCCCACGCACCGGTTCGATGCTGCCAGCGATGGCAGCCCCGAACTGCGTGCCTTGCACGAGGCGCTCGCGCAGTTGCTGGAGCCTGTGGCGAGGCTCGCCGTGGCGCGCGGGCTGCCTTACGCGGCCACGCAGGAACTGCTGAAGAAGGCCTTCGTCGAAGCCGCCTCGGCCGCCCACCCCGGGCTCGCCGCCCACCGCAAGGTCAGTCGCATTGCCACCACCACCGGCATCAACCGCCGCGAGGTCACCCGGCTCACCGCTCCGGCGGCGCCGCGGGGCGCCGGGGCAGCGGCAAGGCGGCCGCCCCGCTCCGCCGCCAGCGAGTTGCTCGTGCACTGGCGTACGCACCCGGAGTGGCGCGACGCCGACGGCCGGCCGCGCGTGCTGCCGCGCCTGGGCCCGGCGCTGAGCTTCGAGGCCCTGGCGCAGGCCATCACGCGCGACGTGCATCCACGCAGCCTGCTCGATGAGCTGTGCCGCCTCGGCCTCGCGCGGCTGGACGAAGGCGCGGACACAGTGGCCCTGCTGGGCGACGCCTTCGTGCCGAGCGGCGACCGCGTGCGCATGCTCGGCTTCCTCGCGGACAACGTTGGTGACCACCTGCGCGCCGCGGTCGACAACGTGCTTGCCACCGGTCGTCCACCGCACCTCGAGCAGGCCTTGTTCGCCGAGGGTTTGACGCCGACCTCGCTCGAATCGCTGCGCCCGCTGTTGCGCGAGCAATGGTCCACGCTGCGCCAGGCGCTCGTCCCCGCCCTGGAGGAGCGCATCGAGGCCGATGCAGGCGCCCCTGGTCCACGTGCCCGGTTGCGCATGGGCCTCTACGTCTACCAAGAAGTGCCGGGCGCGCCGCAGGCGCCCGGCGATCCGCTTGCCCAGCCCGGCCCCGTGCGGGCGCGCCGCGCATCGACGCGCCGCGCCGGTCCGGGCCTGAAGGATTCCGAGACATGAGCCAACGCCCCTGGACCTCGATCTTTGCCGCGCGGCTGCGCGGTGCCTGCACCCGCCGGATCCTGCCCGTCGCGCGGAGCGGCTGGGCCGGCGCGGTGGCAGCGGCTTGGCTTGCCGCGGCCATGGCCGTCGCCCCCCTCTCCGGCTGCGGTGGCGGCGTCGGCGAGGGTGGTACCGGCTACGCTTCCGGGCCGATCACGGGCTTCGGCTCGGTGATCGTCAATGACATCGTCTTCGACGACAGCCTCGCACGGGTGGAAGACGGCGACGGCGGCAGCCGCGCCCGCAGCGACCTGCGCCTGGGCATGACGGTGGAGATCGAGAGCGATGCCATCGTCGGCGGCGGCGCCCGCGCGAGCCGCGTGCGCTTCGACAGCGCCATCGTCGGGCCGGTGGAGAGCCTCGAGGCCGACGGCTTTGTCGTGCTGGGCCAGAGGGTCGCGGTGGATGTGACGACCGTCTTCGACAGCGCATTCGCTGCCGGACTGCCTGGGGTGCAGACCGGGCAAATGGTCGAGGTCTACGGGCTCTACGACGCCGGCCTGGCGCGCTTCCGGGCCACGCGAGTGGAGCGGCGGACGGCCTTGCTCGCCTACCGGCTGCGCGGCCCCGTGAGCGAAATCGACGAACGCACGAAGACGCTGCGCATCGGCACGGCCCAGTTCGCCTACGGCGCGGCGGCGTCGACCCCAGCCGACTTCGCGGTGGGCAGCTTCGTGCGCCTGTTCATCTCCACCGACCCGCCGGGCTTGGCCGGGCGACGCCAGGTGCTGCGCTTCGGCGAGGTGCAGCGCCCGCTGCTGGACATCGACGGCTGCTCGGTCAAGGGGCACGTGACGCGCTTCACCTCGCTGTCGGACTTCCGCGTCGACGGCAGGCCGGTCGATGCAAGTGCGGCGGTGGTCAACGGCGGCACGGTGGCGGTTGGCGCGCGTGTGGAGGTGAGTGGCAGCCTGCGTGCGGGGGTGCTGGTCGCCACCCGCGTGGAGGTGCGCAGCGACCAGTTCGAGCGCGACCGCGGCTTCGAGTTGCGCGGTCCGATCGACTCGGTGGCGGCCGACCGCACCAGCATGCAAGTGCGCGGCATCACCGTGGGCCTGACGCGGCCGCCGGTCTACCTGAACGGCAGTGCCGCCGCGCTCGCCGTGGGCAGGTCGGTGGAGGTGCGTGGTGAAGTCTCGGCGGGCGATGGCACAAGGATTGACGCGCTGGTGGTCAGGTTCCGGTAGGGCGGCGGGCACGACGGGATGACAGGCTCGGGAGCGCCCGCCTCAACGCTCCGCCAAAGAGCGCTACTGCAACAAGGCGCTCCCACGGGGCGCCCGCGAACTCCTACACTGCGTCCATCTCGATCTGCCCCGGGGTCGGCCATGCCGCAAGAAAGCCCTGCCCAACGCGCGCTCAACGCCTCCACGCTGGCCCTGGTGGTGGCCGTCGTGGCGCTTGCGCTGTTCCTGCCGCCGTTCTTCGAGCGCTACCTCACGGCGGTGGCGTTTGTGGTCGGCAACGCGCTCGTGCTCGCCACTGCGCTGCTGTTGCACTGGGTTTTCCTGGCCATCGGGGCGCGCCGCATGCAGCGTTCGGTGGCCGGCTGGGTGGCGCTGGCGGTGGCGTTGTTCCCCATCGGCGGGGCGGGGGCGTTGATCCTGCTCGGCTGGTTCGGCGACGAGACCGGTGCGGCGGCGCACAGCCCCGGCTGAAGCCGTCGGTCAGCAGCCGCGGGTGGCGGGCGCGCCGACTTCCGGCGCCTCACCCAGCGTCCGCGGTGCGCGGTAGACGAAGCTGCACTGGGCCGCGTCGCGGCCACCGCCCACCAGCACCTGGAGCTCGCCGGCGGCCGAGCGGACCTCGAACCCTTCCACCGCGAGCTGCGCAGAGCTCGGCGTGCCGACCACTGGCACCAGGCCGGCGCTGGCCACGATGCCTGCAAGCGTTGGTGCGGGACAAAGCAGCGCCACCTGCACCCGGCTGTGGTCGGTGCACAGGCTGCCGCTGCCGGCCGCGTTGAGCCAGGGCGGGTTGGCGCCAAAACCGGCCGCGGCGCAGGTCGGCTGCGGCTGGTTGTGCCGCGCCTGCGCCACGCCGTGCATCAGCGCGGCGGCCGATTGCACGGCGCCGCGGGCCGCGTGCAGTTTGGCCAGGCGCTGCTCGCGCTGCCGGCCGCCCAGGTGCGGCAGCGCCAGCGCTGCGATGAGGCCGATGGCGACGATGACAACGACCACTTCTACGATCGTGATGCCGCGGCGGGTGGGGCGCATTTGTGGCTCCGGCGGGCCGTGAAGACGGCCCCAGCCTCCGCTTTATCGGCCGCCTGGCCGCGGATTTGACGCACCCGGAATGGCCTGCAGGTTGGCGCGATGCGCGAGCGGGAATTCCGCATCCGCGCCGTGCCCATGACGGCGCCGCCGCAGCCCCTTCTAGGCCAGGCGCGCCCGGTGCCGCTCGATCTGCGCTCGCACCTGAGCAGGGGCGGTACCGCCCGTCACCAGCCGGGCCGACATCGAGCCGCGCAAGGTAAGCGACTGCTGCACGTCGGCACCGACCTTGGGGTGGAAGGCCTGCAGCTCTGCCAGAGGCAGCTCGGCCAGGTCGAGCCCGCGCTGCATCGCCACCTTCACCGCGTGCGCCACCACCTCGTGCGCGTCGCGGAAGGGCACGCCCTTCCTGGCGAGGTAGTCGGCGAGGTCGGTGGCGGTCGCGTAGCCGCGCAACGCGGCGCGCTCCATGGCTTCGGGCTTGACGACGATGCCGGCGACCATCTCCGCCATGATGCGCAGCGTGTCGGCCAGCGTGTCGACGGTGTCGAAGAGCGGCTCCTTGTCTTCCTGGTTGTCCTTGTTGTAGGTGAGCGGCTGGCCCTTCATCAGCGTGATCAGGCCCATCAGGTGCCCGACGACGCGGCCGCTCTTGCCGCGCGCGAGCTCGGCGACATCGGGGTTGCGCTTCTGCGGCATGATGGAACTGCCGGTGCAGTAGCGGTCGGCGAGGTCGATGAAGCCGAAGTTCTGGCTCATCCAGAGCACGATCTCCTCGGCCAGGCGCGAGACGTGCACCATGACCAGGCTCGCGAAGGCCGCGAACTCGATGGCGAAGTCGCGGTCGCTCACCGCATCGAGGCTGTTCTGGCACAGGCCCTCGAAGCCGAGCAGCTGCGCCACGCGCTCGCGGTCCAGCGGGTAGCTCGTGCCGGCCAGCGCCGCGGCGCCCAGCGGCAGGCGGTTGACGCGTGCGCGCACCTCGGTCAGGCGCTCGGCGTCGCGCGCGAACATCTCCACGTAGGCCAGCAGGTGGTGCGCAAAGCTCACGGGCTGCGCCACCTGCATGTGCGTGAAGCCGGGCATCACGGTGTCGGTGTGCCTTTCGGCCAGATCGACGAGCGCGCGCTGCATCTGCACCAGCAGCACGGCGATGCGGTCGATCTCGCCGCGCAGCCACAGGCGGATGTCGGTGGCGACCTGGTCGTTGCGGCTGCGGCCCGTGTGCAGCCGCTTGCCGGCATCGCCGACGATCTCGGTCAGGCGGGCCTCGATGTTGAGGTGCACGTCCTCGAGCTCGAGCTTCCAGACGAAGTGGCCGGTCTCGATCTCGGCGCGGATCTGCGTCATGCCGCGCTCGATGTCGGCGAGGTCGCGCGCGCCGATGACGCCCTGCGCCGCGAGCATCTGCGCGTGTGCCAGGCTGCCCTGGATGTCGGCGCGCGCCAGGCGCTTGTCGAAGCCGACGCTCGCCGTGTAGCGCTGCACCAGCTCGCTCATCGGCTCGGAGAAGAGGGCCGACCAGGCCTGGTGCTTGTTGGCGAGCGGGTTGGGGGCGGACATGGGAGTCTGGGCGAGATCGAGTGCGGCAAGGCCGTGGAGGTTCCGGCGGGCCGGCCGGTGTCCGTATTATCCCGGCGCCGCCTTCACGCCCCCCTTCACCGCCCCTTCACCGCCCCTTCAC
>JALHOU010000119.1:0-2749 GCA_022842825.1 Rubrivivax sp. | reverse complement strand
GAGTCTGGGCGAGATCGAGTGCGGCAAGGCCGTGGAGGTTCCGGCGGGCCGGCCGGTGTCCGTATTATCCCGGCGCCGCCTTCACGCCCCCCTTCACCGCCCCTTCACCGCCCCTTCACCGCCCCTTCACTGTCAACAACGGCCTGCTCCCGCCCGCCCTCTTCCCGATGGCTCCTGCCAAGCGCACGCCCGCCGCCACGAGTGACGCCGACAGCGACTTCCAGTCGACGCTGAGCCGGCCGTCCAGCCTGTGGCCGGACACCTCGCAGTGGGGCGAGGCCGGCGCTGCACGCTTTTCGGCGTCGCACTTCGACCCGGTGCTGGAGGAGCAGTCGCGCCTGCGCGAGCAGGCGGCGGCCGCCTTCGACGTGTGCCACCCGGCGCTGGCCTTGCGCGCCGTGCTCGGCGTGCAGGGCGTGCTGGCGCTGGTGGCGTTGTCGGGCGCGGACTCGGTGCTGCACTGGGGCGAGCGCGCCGCGGCGCTGGCCTTCTCGGGTGTGGTGGGAACAGTGCTCTGGCTGGTGGTGGTGTGCGCGCTCGGGCGGCCGCTGCGCCGCCTGAAGCCGGCCGTGCGTGCCGGTGTCGTGCTCGTGCTCGGCGCCGCCGCGGCGTTGGCCGGATGGCTGCCGCTGACCTGGGTGGACCTCGCGGCGCAGCCCGAGCCGCTGCGCGCCAGCGCCGTGGCGCTGGCCGGTCTCGGCTTCGCGGCGGTGCTGTGGTCGTGGCTCGACGTGCGCGCGCGCCTGTGGCAGCCGGCCTACGCCAATGCCCGCCTGGCCGAGCTGCAATCGCGCATCCGGCCGCACTTCCTCTTCAATGCCCTGAACACGGCGATCGCGCTGGTGCGCGTCGACCCCGGGCGGGCCGAGGCGGTGCTCGAGGACCTGGCCGAGCTCTTCCGCGTCGCGCTGGCCGACGCCGGCGCCTCGGTGTCGCTGGCCGAGGAGATCGAGCTGGCGCGCCGCTACCTCGCCATCGAGCAGGTGCGCTTCGGTTCGCGCCTGACGGTGCTGTGGCGCATCGACCCGCGTGCCACCACCGCGCGCGTGCCGCCGCTGATGCTGCAACCGCTGGTGGAGAACGCCGTGCGCCACGGCATCGAGCCGCTGGCCGGTGGCGGCTGGGTGCGTGTGCAGGCCACGCTGCAGCGCGGCCAGGTGGAGGTGATGGTCAGCAACAGCATCGGCGAGGAGGCCGGCGTGCCCGGCAACGGCATGGCCCTGCACAACCTGCGCGAGCGGCTGCGCCTGTTGCACGACGTGGCGGCGCAATGCGACGTCTGGCGCGACGAGGAGCGCGGCGCCGAGGGCACGGCACCGGTGCCGGTGTTTCGTGCCCGCGTGATTCTTCCTGCGCCATGAGCGCCGCGATGACCGGCGGCGTGGATCCGTGCTGCGGCGGCTGCGCCGCGCCAAGGCATGGCGAGCGCTGAGGCACGCCCGCCGCTGCGCCTGCTCGTCGTCGACGACGAGGCCCTGGCACGCCTGCGGCTTCGCCGGCTGGTGGAGGAGCTGGCCGAACCGACCGCCCAGGTCGTCGCCGAGGCGGACTCGGTGGCCGCCGCGCAGGCCGTGCTGGCCCAGGGACCGGCCCAAGGCTTGGCCCCGGGCCAGGGCAGCGAGCGGCCGCACGCGCACGCCGCCTCCGTCGACGCTGTCCTGCTCGACATCGGCCTGCCCGGCCCCAGCGGCCTGGCCCTGGCGGCCACGTTGCGCGCGCTGCCGCGGCCGCCGGCGGTGGTGTTCGTCACCGCGCACGCCGGCCATGCGTTGCAGGCCTTCGACCTGCAGGCCCTGGACTACCTGACCAAGCCCGTGCGGCGCGAGCGCCTGCAGCAGGCGCTGGCGCGCGTGGCGCAATGGGTCGGCACCCAGGGGCGAGGCGACGTGCCGGTGACGGCTGCGCCATCCTCGGCGGCGCTGCTCGTCAACGAGCGCGGCCGCGTGCTGCGCCTGCCGCACGCGGAGATCCTCAGCCTGCGTGCCGAGCACAAGGTGGTGCTCGTGCGCACGGCCGACCAGCAGTATGTCGTCGACGAATCGCTGAACGAACTCGAGCAGCGCCTTGGCCCGGGCTTCCTGCGCGTGCACCGCAATGCCCTCGTGGCGCTGGGGGCGATCCGGGCGCTGGAACTGCGGCCCGGGCTGGACGAGGAGGGCGGTGACGGCTGGGCGGTGCGCGTCGGCGGCGGCGCTGCCGGCGCCGACGAGTGGCTGGCGGTCTCGAGGCGGCAGGTGGCCTCGGTGAAGGCCGCGCTGGCCTCGGCGCCGCCGCGCGGCTGAGAGCCGACGCAGTGGCGGGCCGCCCGGCGCGGGGCCATGGCGTTCGCCGGTTGCCGGTCGATCGCCTTCGTTGCTTGCGCTGCCGGCTGCCTGCGTCGATTGCTCCTGCGCAAGGGAGTGGCGGCCGGGTGCCCTATAAGCTGTTGCTTTCGGCGTTCAAAGGCCGACGGCGGCGCCCAGGGTGTCGACCGTAACGATCGAGGAGATCAAGACATGCTGCAACCCCGCACCGAGCCGCTGCCCGCCGCGCCTGCGGTCGATCTGCAAGCCACGCTGGAGCGCCAGCGCGCGGCCCACCTGGCCGATCCGATGCCGAGCCTGGCCGAGCGGCGCGCCCGCCTGCAGCAACTCGCACGTTTCGTGCGCGAGCACCAGGACGCCATCTGCGATGCGATCAACGCCGACTACGGCCACCGCTCGCGCCACGAGACCCTGCTGGCCGAGGTGGTGCCCGTGCTCGACGGCAT
>JALHOU010000118.1 GCA_022842825.1 Rubrivivax sp. | reverse complement strand
GGCGGCGAGGAAGGCGCGGCCGCTCACCGGCCGGCCGTCGCGCCAGGCGATGGGTGCGGCGAGGTCGCGCTCGGCCAGCAGCGGCAGCGCGGCGGCCGCCTTAGACGCGAGGCCTGCCGCACCGGGCAGCGAGCGGCTCATCGGGGTGCCTCACCGGGATGGCGCTGCCGCCAGGCCTGCCACACGCGCATCGGCGAGACCCGTTCGAACTCCGGGTGGCGCAGGCGCCGCCACGCATGCTCGACGATGAAGAAGGCCAGCACGGCCAGCGGGGTGAGCACGTTGCAGAACAGTGACCACCAGGGCCAGGGTGCCAGCGCGTAGAGCACGAACGAGACGGCGATCATCGTCACGAAATAGGCCGCCCAGGCTCTCGTGAGCGCGTGCGTGTAGTGCCGCATCGCCGGCGTCACCGTGCGGTGCACGCGCACGGCCAAGCTGGTGATGAGCGGCACCTGCCCGGGGCGCAGCGTGAGGAAGAAGGCCCATGCCAGGGCCGCGTGCACGCCGGCGTGCTGCAGCACGTACATGAGGTGGATGTTGTCGACGCCGCCGCGGGCGACGACGAGAGTGATGAGCGCGAACACCGCCGCGCAGGCCGCCAGCGTCGGCCAGTGGCGGCGCATCCAGCCGCCGATGGCCACGGCGGCCCAGAGCGGGCCGAACAGCGCCGCGACCGTCCAGGCACGGTCGGGCGCCTGCACCATCAGCAGGTGCGACAGCAACGCATAGCCTCCCAGCGCCGCGCCCGTGCCGGCGAGGCGCCACACCGGGGGCGCTGGCGCTTGCGGCATGCAGCGGGTGGTCTGAGGCGTGCGACAGGCGGGCCCGGCCGCCTACTGGGTGCGGTTCTGCGCCACGTGGGCGGCCAGGCTGCGCAGATTCTGGAAGATGCGCTGGTTGTTCTCGTCGTCCGAACGGAGCTGGAAGCCATAACGCTGCGAAATCTCGAGCGCGACTTCGAGGATGTCGATCGAATCCAGGCCGAGGCCTTCGCCGAACAGCGGCGCCAGTGGGTCGATGGCCTGCGCCTGGGTCTCGAGGTTCAGCGCGTCGACGAAGAGCTGGGCCAGCTCCAGCTCCAGCGTGACAGGGGAGGTGCCCCCGGGGGCGGTTTGCGGCGAAGACACGTGATACCCCTTGGGCCGGCGGCGGCCGTCGTGCGGTGGGCGGGCGACGGTGCCTGTCCCTGGCGGTGTTGGACGGGTGCGGGCCGCGCCGACCCTTGCCGGGGGGAGCGGGCCCGAGAACCGCGCATTTTAGGCCGGCGTGCCGGGGGCCCGCCGGAGCGCCGTCGTGCGCGCCGATGGCCGCCCGTCAGAGCAACAGGGCGGCCTCGGGCGCAGCGCCGCGCAGGAAGATGAGCGCACCGCCCGGGCTGGACAGTCGGTCGTGCAGCACGCCGCGGCGGCCGAGGTGGTAGCCGCCGGGGCCGATGACGATGTCGCCGATGTGCATTTCGCCTTCCAGCACCAGGCATTCTTCGTCCTGCGGGTGCCGGTGCGCGGGCAGCGAGGCGCCGGGGGACAAGCGCAGAAGATAGGACATCGTGCCGCTCTCATGGTGCAGCAGCTTCATCGTCACGCCGGGGGCCAACGGCTGCCAGGGGCCATCGGGCGCGGCCACCGTGACATGCCGAGACGTGCTCTCGGCCGCGATGCGGCGCAGCAGTTGCTGCTTGACGCGGGCTTGCGCCGCTGCATCGACCGGCTCGGGCGTGACGGCCTGGTCGAGCCAGGCCTGGACCTCGGCTTCGAGCACCGGTTCAGGGCCGCTCCCGTCGTGGGCGGGCGAGGGGGGCTTGGGGGTCTTCATCGTGGGGTGCCGGGCACGCGCGCCGCGGCCTCCTGGTGGGCCGCCGCGAAGCCGAGTCGCGCCCGCAGCCTGCCCTGGGCCCGCTGGAGGTGCGACTTGACGGTGCCCAGGGGCATGCCGGTGCAGCGGGCGATTTCGGCATGCGAGAGCTCGCGCAGATAGGCCAGGCCCAGCACCCAGCGTTCGGGCGCGGTGAGGGTGGCGAGCGCGGCGTGCAACTCCGTGCCCGCCTCGCGGCGCCAGAGCAGTTCCGCCGGGTCGTCGGCCTCGGGCGTGGTGCCAAGGCCTTCGGCACCGGCCCCGGCCGCGTGACCGGCATCGTCCGCTCTGGCGGGATTGGCGTGCTTGGCGGGTTCGCCACGGTCTGGCCGTGCCGCCGCGGCACGCAGGGCGTCGAGGCCGCGGCAACGTACCAGCGTCAGCAGCCAGGTGACCGGGCTGCCGCGCGCGGCATCGAAGCGGGGCGCGGTTCGCCAGGCCTCGAAGTAGCAGTCGGCGAGCAAGTCCTCGATCTCGGCGTTGTTGCGCATCAGCCGCCGTGCCACGGTGCGGGCATAGGCAAAGGTGGTCTCATAGAAGGCCTCGAAGGCGCTGGCGTCGCCCGCGGCCGCCGCGGCCAGCAGGGCGGCCAGGCGCACATCGCGCTCGCGACGGGCATCCCAGGCACTCCCGGAGACACCCTTGGACCGGCCGGCAGGCCAAGCGGCGAGCCTGGCGGTGCCCTGCGACGGTTGGCGAGCGGGGTGCGTCATGCGGGGAGCCGGGCGTGGTTCGCGCCCGATTATCGGCAGCCGGTGTCGACGCGCGCCAGTGCCCGCCGGGATGAACGTGCGGGTCGCCGGATCCGGCCGCGGCCGGGCCGGGTGCTTTGCGGCGCGCCCGGGTGCCGGGCCGGGCATCGCAAGGCTGGCGGCGTTGACGAGGCTTGTCATGGGTCGATGGTGGGGCCGAGGGCGTCGGACGACAGTCTTGTGGCCGGGCCTGGACACTCCCTGTCTTCCAGACTTACGGAGCGGGTGCGCCTGCGGATGCAAGGGCCCTCGTGCGCAAGCAGGTCGCGGCCGCTGCGGGCGAGGACAAGCACGATTTCGAGCTGCGCGGCTACCGGCCGCGCTGCGCGCAGGGCATGAGCGATGCCGGCGCGACATGCCTCGCCACCTGAGGCGACCGAGCTGGCGGGCGCAGCCCCGGGGCCGTCAGCCCGCGCCGGCCAGACGCGCGCGCAGGGCCTCGATGCGGGCCCGGTTGACGCCAAAGTCGCGCCGGCCCAACCGCGAGGCGGACCGCACGTGGATGACGCCGGCGTTGCGGTCGAGCCAGAACTCGACGTCGTCGGTGAAGCCGAGCCAGCGCGTCGTGAACTGCGCATGGAGGTAGTCGCCTTCGGCGAGCACGATGCGCGCGCTGCGCTCGCCCTCGACGACGCTGCGCAGCCGCGCCCAGGCGGCGTCGGTGCCGCCGGCGGCCGCGCCGGCCGGCAGGGGGGCGATGCGGGCGTACTCGCGCTGCGGGTGGTCGGGCCAGAGGTCGGCCTGGCTGCTGACGCTGTTGGGCGTCTTCGACGGCGGCTTCAGCTTGCCTTCGGCGGCCCCGAGCCGCGAAGGCTGCGGCCCGCGCAGCCAGCCCAGTTGCCCGGCAACGAGCGCAAGCACGGCCAGCGCGGCCACCACCCACAGCACCCACTTCATCCAGTCCATCCCCGGCTCCTGCCGGGATGGCCCCGGTGGCGGGCCGATTCTGCCGGGTGCCGGCCGATGTGGTGGCCAGGCCCTTGCGTTGTCCAGATCGCGCACAGGCGCGGCACCCTGACAATTCGCGCCATGTCCCGTGGCGGCCTCCCTCTGTTGCCCAACCCCTCCATCGACCTGGTGTCCCGGCCGCGACGGCTGCGGTGGCTGCTGCCGGCGTGGTGCCTGGGAGCCGCAGCGGCGTGGGCACAGGGCGTCGCGCCGCCGCCGCTGCCCTACTCCGCGGCCGTGGCGGCGCGTTTTCCGGCGCCGGCGGTGCGCTACGACGTGCCCGGCCTGCAAGAGGGGCGCGAGCAGTACACGAGCAACGACGAACTGGCCGGCGCCCTGCGCTTGTTGGCCGCGCGTGAAGGTGGGCCCCACCTCGTGGCGGCGGGCCGGTCGCACGAAGGTGTGACGATCGAGGCGCTGCACTTCGCGGGCCCGGCCGCGCCCGCTGACGCGCGCGCCGCACTGCTGCCTGCCCCGGCCGCCTCGGTGGCCAAGCCGCGCGTCCTGCTCGTGGGTCAGCAGCATGGCGACGAACCCGCGGGGGCGGAGGCGCTGCTGGCGCTGGCGAGCCGGCTGGCCCCGGGTGGTGAGCTGGCGCCGCTGCTCGAGCGCATCGAGGTCGTCGTGCTGCCGCGCGCCAACCCCGACGGGGCCGCCGTGGCCCAGCGCGTCGGCCGGCACGGCTCCGACATCAACCGCGACCACCTCCTGCTGCGTACGCCCGAGGCCCGCGCCGTCGCCGCGCTGGTGCGGCAGTTCGACCCCGTGGTGGTGGTCGACGCGCATGAGCACACCGTCGTCGGCCGTTACCTCGAGAAGTTCAAAGCGGTGCAGCGCAACGACCTGCTGCTGCAGTACGCCACCACCGCCAACCTGCCGCGCGCACTGACGGAGGCCAGCGAGAAGTGGTTCCGCCAGCCGCTGCTGGCGGCGCTGGCGCGCGAGGGCCTGACGAGCGAGTGGTACTACACCAATGCCCTCGTGCCCGACGACCTGCGGCTGGCCATGGGCGGCGTGCAGCCCGACACGGCGCGCAACGTCTATGGGCTGCGCAACGCGGTCAGTATCCTGCTCGAGACGCGCGGCGTCGGCATCGGCCGCCTGCATCTGGCGCGGCGCGTGCACACGCATGTCGTGGCCCTGGGCGCCATCCTTGCACAGGCCGCGGCGCGCGCCGACGAGCTGCTGGCGCTGCGCGCCAGCGCCGGCGCCGAGGTGTCCGGCACCGCCTGCCGGGGCGAAGCCGTGGTGCTGGCGGCGCAGACGCCGACCACGCGCGAAGTGGTCATGCTCGACCCCGAGACGGGCGAAGACAAGCCGATGAGCGTGCCGTGGATGTCCTCGCTCGAGCTGCGCCCGCTGAAGGCGCGCGCGCGCCCCTGCGGCTACTGGATCGCCGCCGAGGCCGACGAGGCCGTGCAACGGCTGCGTTCCCTCGGTGTGCGCGTATCGCGGCTGGCCGAGCCGCAGCAGCTCCAGGCCGAAGCCTGGGTCGAGATCACGAGTGTGGAGGCGACGCGGCCCGACGTGCTGGGCCGCGTCAGCGAGCGCCAGACGGCCCGCCTGGTGCAGGTGTCGCTGGCGCCGCAGCGGCTGCTCGTGGGGGCCGGCGGCTGGTATGTGCCACTCGACCAGCCGCTGGCCAACCTCGTGCTCGTGGCGCTGGAGCCCGACTCGCCGAACAGCTTCTTCGCCAACCGGCTGCTTCCAACTCTCGACAGTGCGGCCCGGGTCCTGGCGGCGCCGGGGCGCTGAGCGCGATGAGAGTGGTCGCTCCTGCCGAGTTCGGTGCGACCCCGATGAAAGCGACCTGATGATTGCTCGTTCTCCCAGTTCCGGGCGCTGGCCCGCCGCTCTGTTTGGCGCGCTGGCGCTGGCCTGTACGTTCCCGACGCCAACTTCCGCTCAGAGCGAGCCCGCGCGCGCCAGCGCGCCCGCCCAGCCAGGCGCCGCGGAACTGGAGTTCTGGCGCTCGGCCGAGCGGTTGGGTACGCCCGACGGGTACAAGGCCTACCTTGCCGCGTTCCCCGATGGTTTCTTCGCCGCCCTGGCGCGAGCGGCGCTGGCGCAAGGGACTGCGGCGCGTGCGTCCACGCCAGTCGGCGCAGGAGTCCAGGCGCCGAGCCCGTCAATCAGGCACTTCACGGCGCCGGTGACGCGCAGCGGCGCGGTCAGCTTCAACCTCGGCGACCGCTTCACGGGGCCCGGTGTGATCACCGTCGGATGGGCGGGGGCGAAGCGGCAGGTAGTGTTGCCGCCCGGCGAGTGGGTGGTGCTCGCGATGGCGGACCACAAGGAGGACATGACGCCGCCGGCGTATCGGTTTCCCACACGCGTGGTCGTCGACATCGGTACGTTGGTGCTCGGCCGCTTCAGCGGCACCCGGTTGGCCGCGGCCATGATCTACCAGTCGAGCATTCGCCCCGTGCAGGTGGACGATTGGACCGACATCGCCGGGTGCCAACCCGGCGCTGTCGAAGCCCTCTTTCACGAGAACATTCGTCCGAGCGGCCTGCGCAGCGCCTGTGCGGTGGTGAAGCCCGTGGCGGCGCCGCTGGCCGCCAAGACGATGGCCCTGGAGGAGGCGCGAGCCAGCCTTGCGCGCCTGGGGGCGCAGGTGCAGGGTGACGCACTGGCCACCATCGTCGTGGTCTCGGAGACGCGACGTGGCTACCTCGCCGGCACGCGACTCGACTGGCCCGGTGTCGCGCTCGGGACCGAGTCGGATGCCGCGGCCGCGTGGTCTCGAGCCGCCTCGGCGCGCGACTCCCGGCGCGCAGCAACGGTCGCCGGCCTCATCGAATGGCTCGGCGCCTACCGCAAGTTGGTCGACGACGCCTACGGCTTCAGGATCAACCAGGATGAGTTGAAGGCGGGTGCCGGAGCCAGCCCGGGGGGCAATTCGATGGGGCTGAGCGATTTCCAGCCCGGTTGACGACCTGGCTCCGTGGTGAGGTCGGGCCAGATGGTCAGCGGCGCCGCGAGCCCCCCAGCAACGAGCCGAGCACGCCGCGGATGATCTCGCGGCCGACGGCGCTGCCGATGCTGCGGACCGCGGACGAGGCCGCCTTCTCGGCCAGGCCCGGATGGCGGCCGCCGCGCGGCCCGGTCGTGCCGAGCATGACGTCCTTCAGCATGCCGCCCAGCCCGCCGCCAGCCGGCGCCGGGGCAGAGGCGGTGCCGCCGCCAGGCGCGCGGGGCATGGGCAACTCCCCCATCCCGCCCATGCCGCCCATGCCCCCCATGCGGCCCGTCCCAGCACCGCCGGCCGGGCTTCCGCGTTGCGCCGCCCCGGCTTCGGCGCGGCCCTTCAGTTTCTCGTAGGCCGACTCGCGATCCACCGTCTTCTCGTAGGCACCCGCCACCAGCGAACCGGCAATGAGCGCTTTGCGCTGCTCGGAAGTGATGGGGCCGATCTGGCTGCCCGGCGGGTGCACGTAGACGCGCTCCGTGACGCTGGGGCGGCCCTTCTCGTCGAGAAAGCTGACGAGCGCCTCGCCGACCGCGAGCTCGGTGATGGCGGTGGCCATGTCGCCGATCTTGGGGTTGGCGCGCATCGTCTCGGCGGCGCTCTTCACCGCCTTCTGGTCGCGCGGCGTGAAGGCGCGCAGCGCGTGCTGCACGCGGTTGCCGAGCTGCGCGAGCACGGTGTCGGGCACGTCGAGCGGGTTCTGCGTCACGAAGTAGACGCCCACGCCCTTGCTGCGCACGAGGCGCACGACGAGCTCGATGCGCTCCACCAGCGCCTTGGGCGCGTCATTGAAGAGAAGGTGCGCCTCGTCGAAGAAGAACACGAGCTTGGGCTTGTCGAGGTCGCCCACCTCGGGCAGCATCTCGAAGAGCTCCGAGAGCATCCACAGCAGGAAGGTGGCGTACAGGCGCGGCGCATTCATCAGCTTGTCGGCGGTGAGGATGTTGATCACCCCCTTGCCGTCGACCGTCTGCATGAAGTCGCCGATGTCGAGCATCGGCTCGCCGAAGAAGCGGTCGCCGCCCTGCTCCTCGATCTGCAAGAGGCCGCGCTGGATGGCGCCGATGCTGGCGGCGCTGATGTTGCCGTACTCGGTGGTGAAGTCGCGCGCGTTGTCGCCCACGAACTGGAGCATCCCGCGCAGGTCCTTCATGTCCAGCAGCGCGAGGCCGTTGTCGTCGGCGATCTTGAACACGAGGTTGAGCACGCCCTGTTGCGTCTCGTTCAGCGCCAGCATGCGCGCCAGCAGCAGCGGGCCCATGTCGCTGACGGTGGCGCGCACCGGGTGGCCCTGCTCGCCGAACACGTCCCACAGCGTGGCGGGGCAGGCGGTGCTCGCGGGCGCGGGCAGGCCTCGGTCCTTCAGGATGCCGGCCAGCTTGGCCGCCACCGCGCCCTTCTGCGTGATGCCGGTGAGGTCGCCCTTCACGTCGGCCATGAAGACGGGCACACCGAGCGTGCTGAAGCTCTCGGCAAGCTTCTGCAGCGTGATCGTCTTGCCGGTGCCCGTGGCACCGGTGATCAGCCCGTGGCGGTTGGCCAGCGCCGGCAGCAGGTGGCAGGTGATGTCGCCATGCTGGGCGACGAGGATCGGATCAGGCATCGGGGCGCTCCAGCGTCGGTCCGCCGGTCGGGCGGTCGGGTGCGCAGTCTAGAGCAGCGTCGCGCTGCAGCCCTGCGCTGGGTCGGGCCGGCGCGGAGAGGTGGCCGTCGTCAGCGGCCGGCCCCGGCCGCTGACGGCTGGTGCCAGACCTTGTCGAGACTGGGCCGGCACCACTCACGGTCGCCTTCGTCGAGGCGTTCGAAGGCCGCCTTCATGTCCTGCACGGCGCGCGCCGCTGCCGGTCCATTGCCCAGTGCCCGCTCGACGAGGGCGAGTGCCTCGTAGCCGAAGAACCACTCCAGCGGCGGCGCCTCGTGCTCGCGCACCAGATCCAGGCACCTGCGGGCATGCCGCCGCGCTGCCGCAAGATCGGGTGCCTTCAGCCAGCTGATCGCGAGACGGTACTCGGCGCGTTCCACCTCCAGCCACGTGCCGGCGCGGGCCCAGTAGTCGCGCGCGATGCGGGCACCCAGCAGCATCAGGTCGCGCTCGGCGTCGCTGCGCATCAGCTTCTCGCCCAGCGTCATGGCGATGTCATTGCCGTTGATGGCGATGGCGCGGCAGGCCGGGTCGCCGTTGGGCAGCGCCGCCGTGTCGACCTCGAGCGCCGCTTCGCGCAGCAGTGACCCGGCGCGCGGCGGGTCGCGCTCGGCCAGCGCGCCGGCCGCGTGGGCGCCGACGCGGATGCGCTCCGAAGGTGGCATCGCGCCGCGCAGGTCTTCCAGTCCGCCGGCCAAGGCCAGGCTGGCGTCAAAGACGCGTTGCGCCACACCCGCGGCCGGGCCGGCCGGATCGCTGGTGCCGAGCTGGAACAGCAACTGGCGGCCCTCGGTCCAGCGGCCGAGGTGGTCGCCGTGCACGTGGTGCGCCAAGCGCATCAGCGCCGCGACCTGCGCGTCGTTGCGCGCCAGCGGCAATCCTTCGCCGGCAATGCGCGTGGCGACGGCGGCCGCGCGCGCGGCATGCTCTTCCCAGGCTGCGTTGAGCCAGGCGTCGAATTGCATCGACTCGTTCTCCCTGGACAGGTGGATCGGCGGGCGCTGCCCCGCCTGTGGTGCAACGGTACCGTGCGGCCTTCGCCGTGCCAAGGTGCAGGGGCATGATCTTCGTCACCGCGTGCGAACGGGCATCAAAAGGCGGGGCCGAAACGTGCGCCCGGAAGGGGCGGGCCCGGCGCATAAAATCAGCCTTTGTCTATCCGGGAGCGCGTTCCTTCATGGCCGGTCATTCCAAGTGGGCCAACATCCAGCATCGCAAGGGCCGCCAGGACGAGAAGCGCGGCAAGGCGTGGACGCGCGTGATCCGCGAAATCATGGTGGCGGCGCGCCAGGGTGGTGGTGACCCCTCGGCCAACCCGCGCCTGCGCCTGGCCATCGACAAGGCCAAGGCCGTCAACCTGCCGGCCGACACGGTCAAGCGCAACATCGACAAGGCCACCGGCAACCTCGAGGGCGTCAACTACGAGGAAATCCGTTACGAGGGTTACGGCATCGGCGGCGCGGCCATCATCGTCGACTGCATGACCGACAACCGCGTGCGCACAGTGGCCGAGGTCCGGCACGCCTTCAGCAAGCACGGCGGCAATCTCGGCACCGAGGGCTCGGTGGCGTTCCAGTTCAAGCATTGCGGCCAGTTCGTCTTTGCCCCCGGCGCACCCGGTGTCACCGAGGACAAGGTGATGGAGGTGGCCCTCGAGGCCGGCGCGGAGGACGTCATCGCGGGCGAGGACGGCTCGATCGAAGTGCTGTGTGCGCCGGCCGGCTTCGAAGCCGTGAAGGCCGCGCTCGCCGCCGCGGGCCTGAGCCCCGAGCTCGCCGAGGTGACGATGCGCGCCGAGAACGCGATTGCGCTGGCCGGCGACGACGCCGAGCGCATGCAGAAGCTGCTCGACGTGATCGAGGACCTCGACGACGTGCAGGACGTGTACCACAACGCCGAGCTATGAAGGCCCTCGTCATCGGCGGGGGCGGGCGCGAGCACGCGCTGGCGTGGCGGCTGGCACAGAGCGCGCGGGTGCAGACGGTGTACGTGGCGCCGGGCAACGGCGGCACCGCACTCGATGCGGTGGCGCTGCAGAATCTCGGCATCTCGCAACCCGAGGCGCTGGCCGATTTCGCCGCCGCCGAGAAGATCGCGCTCACGGTGGTCGGCCCGGAGGCGCCGCTGGCGGCCGGCGTCGTGGACCTGTTCCGCGCGCGCGGCCTGCCCATCTTCGGGCCCACGAAGGCGGCGGCGCAGCTCGAGAGCTCCAAGGCCTTCGCCAAGGCGTTCATGCAGCGGCACGCCATCCCCACGGCGCGGCACGCGACCTTCGGCGATGCCGCTGAGGCGCACGCCCATGTCGACGCGTTGGGTGCGCCCATCGTCGTCAAGGCCGATGGCCTGGCCGCCGGCAAGGGCGTGGTCGTGGCGATGACGGCGGCCGAGGCGCACGCGGCCATCGACGACATGCTTGGCGCCAACACCCTGGGCGTGGCGCACAACGCCGAGGGCGCGCGCGTGGTCATCGAGGAATTCATGGCCGGCGAGGAGGCGAGCTTCATCGTCATCGCCGATGGCCGCACGGTGCTGCCGCTGGCCACGAGCCAGGACCACAAGCGCATCGGCGAGGGCGACACCGGCCCCAACACCGGCGGCATGGGTGCGTACTCGCCAGCGCCGGTGGTGACGCCCAACGTGCATGCGCGGGTGATGCAGGAGATCATCCAGCCCACGCTGGACGGCATGGCCGCCGAGGGCATGCCGTTCACCGGCTTCCTCTACGCCGGCCTGATGATCGATGCCTCGGGCCGGCCGCGCACGGTGGAGTTCAACTGCCGGCTCGGTGACCCCGAGGCCGAGGTCATCCTGATGCGGCTCAAGAGCGATCTCTTCGAGGTGCTGCAACACGCCGCCCACAGCACGCTGGACCAGGTGCAACTGCAGTGGGATCGCCGCACGGCGCTCGGCATCGTCATGGCCAGCGCGGGCTACCCGGCGCCGCCGCGCACCGGTGATGCCATCACCGGGCTGCCGGCCGAGCAGCAGGATCTGAAGGTCTTCCACGCCGGCAGCGCGCTGCAGGCGGCGAACGGCGGCGCGGGCGACGCTCGCACGCTCGTGACCAGCGGGGGCCGCGTGCTGTGCGTGACGGCGCTCGGCGACAACGTGCGCGCGGCCCAGGGCCGGGCGCTGGCGGCGGTGCGCGAGATCCGCTTCGCCGGCGCGCAATGGCGCGGCGACATCGGCCATCGGGCGATCCGGGCTTGATGGCACGCGACACCGCCGGCCCGTTGGCCGCCTTGCCCCATGTCGGCAGCCCTGGATGCCGGGGCGCACGGCCCCGTGCAGTCCAAGCCTGGCTGCGCCCGGGTGGCCGCCGTGAGGTCGATGCCGACCAGCGCGGCCCCAGTCCCACAGAGGCTTCGCCATGAGTGATGTCGCCGCCGTGCGCACCTACCTGATCGCGCTGCAGGAGGGCATCGTCGAGGCCTTCGAGGCCGAGGACGGCAAGCGCTTCCTGCGCGACGCCTGGCAGCGCCCCGCGGGCGGCCCGCTCGAGGGCGACGGCATGTCGCAGCTCGTGGAGCAGGGCGCGCTGCTCGAGCGCGGCGGCTGCAACTTCAGCCACGTGCGCGGCAAGGCGCTGCCGCCCTCGGCCACGCAGCACCGGCCCGAGTTGGCGGGTGCGCCTTTCGAGGCGCTCGGCGTCTCGCTCGTGATGCACCCGCTGAACCCCTACGTGCCCACGGTGCACATGAACGTGCGCATGCTCACCGCCAGGCCGCTCGGCGGCGAGGCGGTGAGCTGGTTCGGCGGCGGCATGGACCTCACGCCGTACTACGGCTTCGAGGACGACGCACGCCACTTCCACCGCACCTGCGCCGATGCGCTGGCACCGTTCACACGCCCGCCGAGCGAGGCGAGTCAGGCGAGTGAGGCGGCCGGCGCGAGCCGGTCGGGCGAGCCGGCCCAGGGCCGTGAGCTGTACCCGCGCTTCAAGCGCTGGTGCGACGAGTACTTCTTCCTCAAGCACCGCAACGAGCCGCGCGGCGTGGGCGGCATCTTCTTTGACGACTTTTCCGAAGGCGGCTTTGCCAACGGCTTTGCGCTGATGCGTGCCACCGGGGATGCCTTTCTGCGCGCCTACCTGCCCATCGTGCAGCGGCGGCGCGGCCTGGCCTACGGCCAGCGCGAACGCGACTTCCAGGCCTACCGGCGCGGCCGCTATGTCGAGTTCAACCTCGTGTGGGATCGCGGCACGCACTTCGGCCTGCACGGCGGCGGGCGCACCGAGAGCATCCTGATGAGCATGCCGCCCGTCGTGACCTGGCGCTACGACTGGAAGCCCGAACCCGGCACGCCCGAGGCGCGGCTGTACACCGACTTCCTGCGCCCGCGCGACTGGGCCAACGAGTGAGCCAGCCGCGCACCGCACAGCCATGAGCCACGCCGGTTGAGCCGCATCGCCCTCTTCGGCGGCACCTTCGATCCGCCGCACCGTGCGCACCTGGCGCTCGCCCATGCGGCGCTCACCGCACTCGCCCTGGCCGAGGTGCGCTGGATCCCCACCGGCGAGCCCTGGCAGAAGGTGCGGGGCGGCCGCTCCATCACGCCGTCCGCCCATCGCGTGGCCATGGTCGAGATTGCCATCCGCGGCGAAGGTGGCGATGCGCGCTTCGTGCTTGATCGCATCGAGGTCGAGCGCGCCGGGCCGAGCTACACCATCGATACCCTGGACGCCCTGGCTACGCACGAACCCGGCCACGAGTGGGTGCTGCTGATCGGCCAGGACCAGTACGCCGGCCTGCACACCTGGCGTGGCTGGCGCGAGTTGCTCGCACGCGTCACGCTGGCCGTCGCCAACCGGCCCGGCGTGGCGCACGAGCCCGCGCCCGAGGTGCGCGCGCTGCCGCACCGCATGGTGCCGCTGCCCATGCTCGACATCTCGGCCACCGACATCCGTGCACGTGTCGCGGCGGGGCAGGGCATTGCGGATCTGGTGCCGGCCGATGTGGCCGGCTATATTGCCCGACATGGGCTGTACCGCGCGCCACTTCCAGGCGCGGGTTGATTCACTGGGAGCCGCATCTGGACATCCGCAAGCTGCAACGCGCCATCGTCGACGGGCTCGAAGACGTCAAGGCCCACAACATCGTCGTCTTCAATACCGAGGCGCTCTCGCCGCTGTTCGAGCGGGTGATCATCGCCAGCGGAACCAGCAACCGGCAGACCAAGGCGCTCGCCTCGAGCGTGCGCGAGACGGTCAAGAAGCGCGGCCTGGCGCTGCCTCGCACCGAGGGCGAGGAGAACGGCGAGTGGATCATCGTCGACTGCGGCGCCGCGGTGGCGCACATCATGCAGCCGGCCATCCGCGACTACTACCACCTCGAGGAGATCTGGGGTGCGAAGCCGGTGCGGCTGAAGGGCAAGGGCGATGCCGTCGACCGTGGCCTGGCCAAGGCGAGCGAGCCGGCCGACGCGGCGGCGCGTGAGCCGCGCCCGGCCGCGCCCAAGTCAACGGTGCAGGCGGGCGCCGCCAAGAAGACGGCCGCGAAGCACGGCCCTGCCAAGACGGTGGCTGCGAAGAAGGTGGTGGCGAAGAAGGTGCCGGCGAAGACGGCCCGCTTCGCGAAGAGCCCGGCCGCCAAGAACACGCAGCGCCGCGGCAGCGGGTCGTCGACGGCTGCCAAGTCTCCGGCCCGCAAGACTCCGGCCCGTACTTCCTCCGCATCCCGGCCGGCGCCGCGCAAGGCAGGCGCCACGGGCCCGCGCACGCGCTGAACCGGCGCCGGGCACGGGCCGAATCTGCGCCGGATCTGAGCCGGATCTGCGCTGAAACCGCGCCGACACCGCGCCATGCGAGCGTCCCCGGCCCAACTCTCTCGGCGATGAAGCTGCTCGTGCTGGCCATCGGCCACCGCCAGCCGGCGTGGGCCGACGCGGCGTGGGACGACTTCGCGCGCCGCTTTCCACCCGAGATGCGCCTCGAACTCGTGGCGCTCAAGGCGGAGTCGCGCCAGGGCGGCAAGACGGCCGCGCAGTGCATGGCCGCCGAGGCGGCACGGTTCGAGGCGGCGCTGGCGGGCCTGTCGCGGCAGGGGCGCGGGCCGCGCCGCATCGTGCTCGACGAGCGCGGCCACGCGGCCACCTCGGCGCAGCTGGCCCAGCGTCTGTGCGGCTGGCGCGAAGAAGGCCGCGACGCGGCCTTGCTCATCGGCGGCCCCGACGGCCTCGATCCGGCCCTGCGGCGCAGCGCCGACGAATTGCTGCGCCTGTCGGACCTGACGCTGCCGCACGCGCTGGCGCGTGTGCTGCTGGCCGAGGCGCTGTACCGCGCGCACACGCTGCTCGAAGGGCACCCGTACCACCGCGAGTGAGCGCCGCAGGCGCGGCAACTGGCCGCTCCGTGCCGCGGCGCCGGATCGGCTAGGGCTTCTTGGCGGCGTGTGTCGCCAGCGCGGCCTTCGTGACCTCGGCGCGCTGGCGCCAGGGGTGCGAATCGGGCAGCGTGGCCGACAACTGCTGCATCGCGTAGTCGAGCGTCTTCTTGGCTTCCTCGAAGTCGCCACCGGCGCGGTGCGCCTCGGCGAGCACGAGGGCGGCCTGGCCGCTGCGGAAGGAAGGAGGGGACTTCTGGTCCTCGAAGTCGGACTGGTGCAGTGCACGGGCCTGCTGCAGTGCCTGCAGGCCGGCGCTGATCGCGCGGTCGTGCTGCTGCGCCGCGAGCGTGGCCTCGGTGCGCAGCAGGCTGACCACAGCGCGCAGCCGCGGTGCCAGGCCGTTGTCCGCGGCGAGCAGACGGTCGGCCTCGCGCTGAGCCTCGGTGTGTCGGCCCTGCTGCAACGCCAATTCGACGGCGGCCGTCCGACAGACGTGATCGGCCTCGCGCAGGGCCGCACGGGCGCTTTCGCGAGCCTCATCGCTCGACGCGGCCGGAGGGGCACCGACGACGATCACCGGCAAGAAGCCGATCGTCGAAGTCCCACGGATCACCGCACCGCTCGGGGCGCTCGCGGCGCCCGCGCCGCCC
>JALHOU010000117.1 GCA_022842825.1 Rubrivivax sp. | reverse complement strand
CGCCGCGAGGCCGAGGAGGCCCTGCGCCGCAGCGAACGCCGGCTCACCAAGGCGGTGCAGGCATCCAACACCGGCATCTTCGAGCACGACCATCTGACGCAGGAGGTCTACTGCTCGCCCGAGCACCGGATGATGAACGGCTGGTCAGCCGACCAGCCGATCACGGTGGCCGACGTCGTCGCGGCCACGCTGCCCGAGGATCGTGATCGCCTTGGGGCTGCGATCATGTGCACCCACGATCCGGCCGGCGACGGCGTGCTTGAGATCGAGCATCGAATCCGCCGCCCCGACGGGGTGGTGCGCTGGCTGAGCGTGCGCGCGCAGACCTTCTTCGCCGGCGAAGGTGCCGAGCGTCACCCGGTGCGCACGGTCGGTGGCGTCATCGACATCACCGAGCGCCGCGAGGCCGAGGAAGCCCTGCGCCGCAGCGAACTGAATTACCGCACCCTGTTCGAGACGATGAGCCAGGGCGTGGTGACGCAGGACCGCAGCGGCGCGATCGTCGATGCCAACCCGGCGGCGCAGGAGATCCTCGGCCTGAGCCTCGAGCAGATGCAGGGCCGCACGTCGATGGATCCACGCTGGCGGACCGTGCGGCCCGACGGCCGCGACTTCCCCGGCGACGAGCACCCGGCGATGGTGTCGTTGCGCACGAACCGGCCGGTGAAGGACGTGACCATGGGCGTGGTGCGCCCGGACGAGTCCGAGCATCGCTGGCTCCTGGTCAGCGCGATCCCGCGCGTGCGCGCCGGCGAGACCGAACCCTACGAGGTGACGACCACCTTCACCGACATCACCCAGCTCAAGCGGGCTGACGAGCAGATCCGGCGGCTGAACGCCGAACTGGAGCAGCGGGTGCGCGATCGCACGGCGCAACTCGAGGCCACGGTGCGCGAGCTCGAGTCGTTCTCGTACTCGGTGTCGCACGATCTGCGCGCGCCGCTGCGTGGCATCGACGGCTTCTCGCAGGCGCTGCTCGAAGACTTCGGCGACCGGCTCGAAGAGACCGGGCGCGGCTACCTGCATCGCGTGCGCGCAAGCACGCAGCGCATGGGCCATCTGATCGACGACCTGCTCAAGCTTTCGCGCGTGACCCGGGCGCCTTTGACGCCGCATGTGGTCGATCTCGGCAAGCTGGCGCAGCACGCATTGCGCCAGCTCGAGGAAGTGCATCCGGGTCACCGTCCGCTCACGACGGTGCAGCCGGGCCCCATGGTGAACGGTGACCCGGGTCTGCTGCTGGTGGCCTTGGAGAATCTTCTCGGCAATGCCTGGAAGTACAGCTCGCGCCGGGCCGATGCCCACATCGAGTTCGGTCACCTGGGGCGCGATGGCGAGACGATCTTCTTCGTGCGCGACAACGGCGTCGGCTTCGACATGAAGTACGCCTCCAAGCTGTTCGGCGCCTTCCAGCGCTTGCACCACCAGAACGAGTTCGAAGGCACCGGCATTGGCCTGGCCACCGTGGAGCGCATCGTCAGCCGGCACGGTGGCCGTGTGTGGGCCGAGGCAGAAGTCAACAAGGGGGCGACCTTCTACTTCACGATCGGCCAGCTGGGCGAGGCTTCGGCGGCCAGACCCGCGGGCCACACAGCGAGTTTGAATGGATGAACGACTTGAAGAAGACCATACTGCTGGTGGAGGACTGCGCCGATGACCAGGCGCTGACGTTGCGAGCGCTCGCGCGCAACAGCATCGCCAACGAGGTGGTGGTGGCGCGTGACGGCGTCGAGGCACTGGACTACCTGTTTGCGACCGGCGCCTACACGGGACGTGACGTGCGCCAGATGCCCGTGCTGGTGCTGCTCGACCTGAAGCTGCCCCGCATCGACGGCCTCGAGGTGCTGCGCCGCATGCGAGCCGACCCGCGCACCGCGCCGCTGCCCGTGGTGGTGCTGACCAGCTCGAGTGAGCCGACCGACGTTGCCGGCAGCTACGACCAGTTCGCCAACAGCTACATCCGCAAGCCGGTGGACTTCGCGGAGTTCACGGAAGTCGTCCGCAGGCTGGGCCTGTACTGGCTGATCCTGAACGCGCCACCTTCTCGAGGGGAAGACTGATGAACCGCTACGTGCAGCCTGTGCTGTTGGTGGAAGACAACCCGGACGATCAACTCCTGGCGCTGCGGGCGCTCAAGCGCAGTGACATCCGGGCGCCGGTGATCATCGCCAACGATGGCGAAGAGGCACTCGACTACATGTTCGGCACCGGGGCCTACGCCGGGCGCGACTGCCGCCAGCGGCCGGCACTGGTGCTGCTGGACCTCAAGTTGCCCAAGGTTGGCGGGCTGGACGTGCTGCGCCGCCTGCGCGAGGACCAGCGCACGCGCTCCCAGCCGATCGTTGTGCTGACGACTTCCAACGAGGAGAGCGACCTGCGCACCAGCTACCAGTTGCACGCGAACAGCTACGTGCGCAAGCCCGTCAGCTCGGAGGAATACGACGACGTGATGCGTGAAATCGGCGAGTACTGGCTGACGCTCAACCTGCCGCCGCCCGCACCGGTGGCGTAGTTCATGAACCGTGCCCTGCGTGTTCTGCTGGTCGAGGACTCCGAAACGGATGCCGCGTTGCTCGAGCGCGAGCTGGCGCGAAGCGGCTTTGCGCCGCAGGTGCACCGGGTCGACACGCGCGAGGCCTTCGATCAGGCCATCGCGCAGCCTCTCTGGGACGTGCTGATCACTGACCACAATCTGCCGAGCTTCAGCTCCGACGCCGCCCTGGCGCGCACCCGCGAATTGCAGTTGGACCTGCCGGTGATCATCGTCTCGGGCACGATCGGCGAAGACGTCGCCGTGGCCGCGATGAAGGCCGGTGCCAGCGACTACATCATGAAGGACAACCTCGCGCGGCTGGCACCGGCGATCGAGCGCGAATTGCGCGAAGCCGAGACCCGGTCGCAGAACCGTGAGGCGGAGGCGACAATCCGGCGCCTGGCGTTCCACGACGGCCTGACCGGCCTGCCCAACCGCCACCACTTCGAGCAACGTCTTGGCCTTGCGCTGGCCAGTGCACGCGAGTGGCAGAAGCGCCACGCCCTGCTCTACATCGATCTCGATCAGTTCAAGGTCGTCAACGACACCTGCGGACACATGGCGGGGGACCGGTTGCTCAAGCAGCTGGCCGAAACGATGCGGGCGAAGATCCGCGACAGCGACACGCTGGCCCGGCTCGGTGGCGACGAGTTCGGCCTGCTGCTCGAGGGCTGCCCACTGGCGCGCGCCGAAGAGCTCGCCGGCCAGATGCTGCAGACGATCAACGCGTTGCGCGTGCCGTGGAACGGCAAGCTGCTGTCGGTGGGGGCCAGCATCGGCGTGGCGCCGATCACGGCGCTGGATCTGCGCGTCGACGATGTGCTGCGCAACGCGGACATCGCCTGCTACCTGGCCAAGGAGCATGGCCGCAACCGGCTGCACGTCTACACCGAGGACGACCAGGAACTGCAGCGGCGCCGCAGCGAGATGCAGTGGGTGGCGCGGCTGCGCTGGGCGCTCGAGAACGACCGTTTCGTGCTGCACCGCCAGAACATCGTGCCGCTGCAGACCACCGGCCGCCTCAGCGACCGTTGCGAGCTGCTGATCCGTCTGCGTGACGAAGAGGACCGGCTGGCCAGCCCGACCTCGTTCCTGCCCGCGGCCGAGCGTTTCGGCCTCGCCCCGGCCATCGACCGCTGGGTGGTGGACCACCTGCTGGCGTCTTTCGCGTCACGCCGCTTTCCGTCGTCCTCGACGCAGGAACAGCAGTTCTTCATCAACCTGTCGGGCGTGACGCTCAACGACGACAGCTTCTACGACTTCCTGCGCGAAGCCATCCGGCGCTCCGGCATGCCGCCGTCGATGCTGTGCTTCGAGATCACCGAGACGGCGGCGATCGGCAACCTCGGCCGCTCGGTGCGCTTCATGGAGGGCATCCGCGCCGAAGGCTGTGCCTTCGCCCTGGATGACTTCGGCGCCGGGCTGAGCTCGTTCACGTACCTGAAGGCGCTGCCGATCGACTACCTCAAGATCGATGGCGCCTTCGTGCGCGACATCACCACCGATGAACTGGACTGCGCGATCGTCGAGTCGGTGAACCGCGTCGGCCACGTCGTCGGCCTGAAGACGATCGCCGAATTCGTGGAGACCGACGAGATCGGCCGGCGACTTCAGGAGATCGGCGTCGACTACGCGCAAGGCTTCGGACTGCATCGCCCCGAAGCTTTGCTGCCGCCCCAAGGGCCAGGCGCTGGCCGCTGAGCCAAGGGGCCGGCCCGAACGCCGGCACCGCGGCGCGCGTGAAGAGATCGGCACCGCCCCACAGCACGCTCATAGCAGTCGCGACGAAGCCCGGACAGCGGCCCGGACCTCTACCAGCCCTCGCTGCCCGGCTCGCCCTTGAACGGGCCCGGCGAGGTCGTCTTCTGCGAGCCTCGCGCCCTTTCCGACGTCCTTCCCGACACCGTTCCCGCCACCGTCGACAGCCGTCACGCCGCGAAGCCATTCCATCGCGAGCGCGCGCAACGCCGCGGTGCGCGCCGGCTGCACGGGGCCGCAGGCCCACTCGGCGAGTGAATCGGCGTTCTCGCCTTCCACGTCGGCATGCGTGGCGCCTTCGGCGAGGCGCACCACGACGAAGGCCGTCGAGCCGCCATCGCGAGCCTCCTGCTCGGCTCGGCGCAGCGCGGGCAGCGCGTTCGATTCGGCATTGCAGCGGTGCGGCGGCGCGAGCAGGGCCAGCACCGGCCTGCGCCCCGCCGCCGACACCGCGCGCAGCGGCGACTCGAAGCCCGCCGTGGCGACGGGGTCGAAGAGCAGCGCGCCGGCCAACCGGCCGGGCGCGATGGCGTCGAGCCTGGCGCCCAGCGCCACCGCGAACACCGCGCCCGCGGAGTGACCCGCCACGATGATGCTGCCGGGCATCTTGCGACCGTCGGGCGCCACCGTGTCGCCGGCCAGGCGCCGCGCCAACGCTTCGGCGAGCGCGGGGTTGCCGCCGGCCATGGGCGCATCAACGCACAAGGCCATCAACCCGCTCGCCATCCATTGCCGCGTGGTCTCGCGCAGGTTCGCGCAGCGGCGCGTGAAGCCGTGTTCGAACACGACGAGCGCCGTCGCGTCGGCGGCCGGCAGGTACCAGTGGGCCACCCGAGGCTGCGCCTCGATCTCGATCGTGTCGACAACGATCGTACCGGCGGCGCCCGTCTCGCGCAGCGGCACTGGCACTGCGCAGCCGGTGAGCACGGCGCACAGCGCCAGCAGCGCAAGCAATCGCCGAGGCCAACGTGCGTGATTCGCACCAGCCAGCGGGAACTCAGCGGCAATGGGCTGACGTTGCAGAGCCGAACGACCACTCACGGTCGAATCCTATTGTTTGGCATGAGGGGCTGAATGACGGCGGCCGGGTTTGCGGCCAATGATGCCCTGACCGCAACCTCCCTCTCTTCAGCGGCCACGCATGCGCGGGCGGGTAGGGGAGTGACGGCTCACGGCAATCTGCTGACCGGCCGCGTCAAAGGGCGAGCGACGGCTTCAGACTCTGATTGCCGACACGGCCGCCTCGACCATGAACAGAAAGAAGTCAGCGGCATGGGGTTGACCGACGTTCAGACATTGGCGCGGCCGTTCAGACGCGGTCCGAGACTTCGGCTCACCGCACGGCTGACCGACTGATGCCTGCCGTCAAATGACGGATGGCACGATGTCTCACTTGAGCCACTGTGCGCAACGTCTCGCAGGCGGAGAAGAATGGCAACCGCATTCAGGAGGACGAATCGCGACTGTCATGCGCTTCAACTCCGCCGAGCTACACATGGATATCGCGCATGCCGGGATCCCCTCCGAAAAGTCGCTTCCAGGCGCCCCTGATCTATCGGATGGCGGCGCAAGTGCGACCCCAGCGTCGGCAGGGTATCGAGGAACTGCATCGCGCGACGATGAGGGTTGTCCGGCGATACACAGTCAAGTCGCTCGCAGGTTTGGTGCATGAGCACGTAACGCGGAGAGCCTCGCGCGAAGAGCGCATGCGCGGATTGCCTTGGATCGCTTTGCTGCTCCTCAAATGGGCGCTTCAAGACGGCGCAGTTGCCCTCTATGCCGGCACCGCCATGCCAAGCCGAGTCTTCGACGCCCTGCGTCAGCAGCTTTGGGACCACCCGTCAATCGAGCACGAAGACGGCTCAGAGTTCGCGATCTTCCGGCGCCTTCGTGCCCTCATGAATGTGCAGGCTGAATACCAAGTCGGAGCGGTTTGGGAGTTCGTCCGCTGGCCCGCCCTCATCGAGCGCTTACCGGCAGATCATCCCTTGCGGGATCAGTTCCGGGAAGCGATTGGCATCGGGCCGAGCGAGTATCTTGAGCTCACAACAGCCGTCTTTGCTCAGGTGCTCAAAGATGACCGTCAGCTGCCACGCGACCTCTTCAGCGTGCTCGCAAATGTCTACGGGGCAAGCGCGCAACGCTTCGAAGAGCTTTGCGTGCGCGACCTCACCGCTTTGCGCGTAGAGATGCAAAGCACTGAGGCGAAGGCCGTCAGCGGCAAGCACGAGCTCTTCGAGTTCCCCTATCTGAAGCGCTTCCCCCTCTTTCGGCTGCGATCCGGGGAAGTGGTGACCTGGGGACGCGAAGTCTGCGAGCGCGGATTCGCCGACATTGTGCATCTCAAGATGTCCGCACGCTACGGCAAGGGCTACGTCGACCCCTTCAGCCGCGTTTTCGAAAGCTACGTCACTGAGCTGGCTTCCCTTGCAGGGCTCCCGGCCGTCACGGAAGCTGAGATCAAAACGCATCTGGGCGGGCACGCACCATCGGTAGAAGCGGTGCTGATCGGTCGTAGCTGCAACATCTTGGTCGAGGCCAAGATGGGCATCTTTGCGGACAATGCAGCCCTTGCGGACCGTCAGGACTGGATCTTTCAGCGCTTGAAGCCTCTACGCGGCGCAATCGAACAGGGCCGGCGTGTGAGCGCGCTCATCCGCGAAAGGCCAGATGTCTTCGGCAAGGCTGCGCAGCAACCAATGGACTACTTGGTGGTCGTGACCAGCCGGGATTTGCACATCGGCACCGGCTGCATGTTCAATCGCCTTGTCGGTCTGGATCCACAGGATCCGAGGGTGGAAGGAGCACGCCTCCCCGAAGAACGCATCATGTTCGTCCCGATTGGCGACTTCGAACGCGTCGTCAGTTGCGCCGCGTCAGGCGCCGTCGACCTGGACGATCTGATGTCCGAGATGGCGTCGAAGGCGAACTCCTACGCCCAAGCCCCGCTGCACCTGACGTCACTCATTCAAGTCGGGCCGCTCCCGCCACTCCCGCCGCTCATTGAAGGCGCCAAGGAGGCAACTCTGAGCCGCCTAGAGCGGCGTTTCACTGCGGCGAGTCCAACCGCCTGACGCCTTCTGGCCGGTGTAGGTCTCCAGGTCAAGCGCGTACCCGCCGCGATGGTCCCTAGCGGTCGGTGGCCGAGAGGCGCCGCAGAGAGCAGCCGTTGGCGACTTAACCTAGAACCGAGGGGCGGCTACCGCAGCCCTCCCGACGATCGAGTTCCCGTCGCCTACGGCGGCAATTGGTCGAATGGCGCCCGACCTTGCACCCAGGTACGTTGCCGCACAGTCAAGCCCTTCACACCGGCCTATGGTGCTTCTCTCTCTCCGCGGTGCGCGTTGACTCTCGCACACCGCCGCTCCACCTCACGAGCCGAGGAACGCCATGCCCACTTCCGCCCTTTCGAAACTCATGCCCGCCAGCCTCGCGCACCTGCGCTGGTGGCCTGTCGTCGCGCTCCTCATCACCGGTGCAGCCAGCGCGCAATCCGAACTGCTCTCGCGCGAGAGCGTCCGCGCCTTCCGCCTGACGCACGCCTGCCCCATCACGGGCCTGATGACCAACCCCTGCCCGGGCTGGGTCATCACGCTGATCACGCCGCGCTGCGCGGCGGGCACCGACGACCCGAAGAACATGCAGTGGATGACGACCGTCGCGGGCGCGGCGAAGGAAGAGGCCGAGCGGCGGGAGTGCCCGCTGTGGACGCCCCCGCCGGTGAAGCCACCCAAGCCGTAGATCTCGCCGTCGGCCGCGCGCCTGCGGCCACTGGGGCCGGGCGAGGCTCTCCCTCGTCGCGCCGGTCGCGGGCCGGGGCCGCCTTCTCGTGTACCCTGCACCGATGAAGGACACCTTCGCCGACCTCGGCTTCGGCCCCGAACTCCTTGCCGAGCTGACGGCGCTCGGCTACGAGGAGCCCACGCCCATCCAGAAGGCCGCCGCCGGGCCGCTGCTCGAGGGCAAGGACCTGCTCGGCCAGGCCGCCACGGGCACCGGCAAGACGGCGGCGTTTGCGTTGCCGCTGCTGCAGCGTGTGGGCCAGCAACGGCCCGCACCCGGCCAGCCGCTCGTGCTGGTGCTCGTGCCCACGCGTGAGCTTGCTGTGCAGGTGTCCGAGGCCTTCCACCGTTATGGCCGCGGCCTCGGCATCGGCGTGGCGCCCATCTATGGCGGGCAGGAGTTCCACCGCCAGGTGGTGGCGCTCAGGCGCGGCGCGCACGTCGTCATCGCCACGCCGGGGCGCGTGCTCGACCACATGCGCCGCGGCTCCATCGACCTTTCGGCGCTGGTGGCCGTGGTGCTCGACGAGGCCGACGAGATGCTCGACATGGGCTTCGCCGAGGACCTGGAGCTCATCCTCGAGGCCACGCCCGAGACGCGGCAGACGGCCCTCTTCTCGGCCACGCTGCCGCCGCGCATCGCCGGCATCGCCGAGCGGCACCTGAAGAACCCGGTGCGCGTGCTCATCCCGCGCGACACGGCCAAGAAGGGCGAAGTGCCCAAGGTGCGGCAGACGGCCTACATCGTGCCGCGCGCGCACAAGATCGCAGCCCTCGGGCGCGTGCTCGACCTCGAGAGCCCGACGCTCGCCATCGTCTTCTGCCGCACGCGGCTGGAGGTGGACGAGCTGGCCGAGCGGCTGGTGGGCCGCGGTTATGCGGTGGAGGCGTTGCACGGCGGCATGAGCCAGCAGGAGCGCGACCGCGTGATGAAGAAGGCGCGCGCCAACACGGTGGACCTGCTCGTGGCCACCGACGTGGCCGCGCGCGGCATCGACATCGAGCACATCTCGCACGTGGTGAACTTCGACGTGCCCTCCTCGCCCGAGGCCTATGTGCACCGCATCGGCCGCACCGGCCGCGCCGGGCGCGAGGGCGTGGCCATCACGCTGGCCGAGCCGCGCGAGCACCGGCTGGTGCGCAACATCGAGTGGGCCACCAAGCAGAAGATCGAGATCGCCACCGTGCCGACGCCGCTGGACGTGAAGGCGCGCCGGCTCGACGTCACCAAGGGCACGCTGCGCGAGGCGGTCATCGCCGGCGCGGCCGACGGCGGGCTCGACGGCTTCCGCAGCGTGGTCGAGTCGCTCGCGGGCGAGTACGACCTGATGGACGTGGCTGCGGCGGCGGTGAAGCTGGCGCACGAGGCGCTCGCCGGCACCGGCAAGGCCGAAGACGAAGTGCAGATTCCCACCTACGAGAGCTTCTCGCGGCCCGAGCCGCGCGGCGCCTGGGCGCGCGAGAGCCCGCGCCACGACGGGCCGCGCGGTCACTTCGCGGCGCGTGGTGCGCAGGGGAACTTCGCGCCACGTGCCTCCGATGCGGCCCATGCCCCGCGGGAGGACCACGGCCCAGCAGCGCCTGCACCTCGCGGCGGGGCGGCACCCGCCCGGCGCGTCGAGGCCGACCGCGTCGAGGCCGCAGGTGCCGGCGGCGCGGCCGGTGCCGAGCCGCGCAAAGCTGCACCTCGGCGCGTGCCGCCCGGCCCGGGCGCCGGCGGCGACTTCAACCCGCGCAACATGGTGCGCATCTACATCGGCGCCGGGCGCAAGCTGGGCATGCGTCCGGCCGATCTCGTGGGCGCCATCGCCAACGAGGCGCAGGTCAACGCGCGCGGCATCGGCGACATCGAGATCGCCGACGGCTTCTCGCTCGTCGAGCTGCCCGAGGCGGATGCCGACCGCGTGGTGGCCGCGCTGCGCGGCGCCACCCTGCGCGGGCGCAAGGTGACCGTGCGGCGCGACGACGGGCGGCGCAAGCAGTAGCCCTGGCCGGCGCTGCCGCACGCGGCGGGCCGGCTGCGCCATCGCCGACAATTCGGCGCATGTCGACGCACAACCCACAGCGCCCGGTGCTGATCGCCGGTGGAGGCATCGGAGGGATGGCACTGGCCCTCACGCTGCACCAGATCGGCGTGCCGTGCATGGTCTTCGAGTCCGTGCCCGCCCTGCAGCCGCTGGGTGTGGGCATCAACCTGCAGCCGAACGCCGTGCGCGAGCTCTACGACCTGGGGCTCGATGCGGGCGTGCTCGACGGCATCGGCCTGCAGGCGCGCGAGTGGGCGCTCGTCGGCCGCAACGGCAACGACATCTATGCCGAGCCGCGCGGCTTGCTCGCCGGCTATCGCTGGCCGCAGTACTCGGTGCACCGCGGCCAGTTGCAGATGCTGCTGTACCGCACGGTGCTCGAGCGCCTGGGCCCCGAGGCCGTGCTGCTGGGCCACCGCGTCACGGGCTACCGGCAGGCGGCCGACGGCGTGACCGCGCTCGTCGAGACGCGCGACGGCCGGCGCATCGAGGTGCCGGGCTCCGTGCTGGTTGCCGCCGATGGCCTGCACTCCGCCGTGCGGGCGCAGATGCATCCCGCTCAGCCGCCCATCCAATGGGGCGGCGCCATCATGTGGCGCGGCACGAGCCCGGGCGTGCCGGTGCGCAGCGGCGCGTCGTTCGTCGGCCTGGGCTCGATGCGGCACCGCGTGGTGCTCTACCCGATCAGCCCGCCCGACCCGAAGACCGGCCTCGCGACCATCAACTGGATCGCCGAGATCACGGTCGACAACCGCGACGGCTGGACCCAGGGCGACTGGAACCGGCGCGTGGCGCTGCAGGACTTCGCGCACCACTTCGACGGCTGGAACTACGGCTGGCTGGACGTGCCCGCCATGCTGCGCGGCGCGCGCGAGATCTTCGAGTACCCGATGATCGACCGCGACCCGGTGCCGACCTGGGTGGACGGCCGCGTCGCGCTGCTCGGCGACGCGGCGCACGTGATGTACCCGGTCGGCTCCAACGGCGCCAGCCAGGCCATCGTCGATGCCCGCGTGCTCGGCGCGGCGTTCGTGCGCGACGGCGTCGGCCCGCTGGCACTGCAGGCCTACGACGAGCAGCTCTGCGCGCCGATCTCGGCGCTGGTGCTGCGCAACCGCGGCGCCGGCCCGTTCGGCCTGCTGGGGCTGGTCGACGAGCGCTGTGGCGGCGTCTTCGACGACATCGACGCGGTGATTCCGGCCGCCGAGCGCGAGGCGTTCATGGCCCGCTACAAGGCCGCCGCGGGCTTCGCGATCGAGACGCTGAATGCGGCGCCGCCCACGATCGCGCCCGGCGCACATGTGCGTTGAGGTGCGAGGAGGCATGGCCCGGCGGGCGCCCCGGCTCTTGCAGATGGCGGCGTTGCTGCTTGGCCTGGCCCTGGCCGGCGGCGAGGCCGCGGGCCAGGCCGCCAGCGCACAGGCCCGCCAGGGGGCCTTGCAGGGCGCCATCCAAGCAGCGCGCCTGCAGCCCGGCGAGCTGATCAAGATCGACGGCACGCTCGCGCACCCGGCCTGGCAGCGGGCCTCGGTTCACGACCAGTTCGTCGAGAAGTTCCCGGCCACCGGCGAGGCGCCCTCGCACCCGACGCGCGTGCAGGTGCTGTTCGACGACCAGGCGATCTACGTCGGCATCACCGCGCTCGATGCGCAGCCGGCGGAGATCCGCGACCGGGTGGTGCGACACGACGGCGTCAACCGCACGCAGGACTTCGTGGCCGTGTACATCGACGCCATCGGCACGCGCAGTTCGGCGCAGTTTTTCCGCGTCAACGCGGCCGGCAGCACCGCCGACGGGCTGCAGACCGCCGCCGACGACAGCGAGGACTTCTCGCCCGACTACGACTGGGACGGCGCCGCCACGCGCCACCCCGAGGGCTGGACGGCGGTGATGCGCCTGCCCTTTGCCTCGCTGCGCTTTGCCGAGGGGCAGCAGGACTGGCGCATCCTGGTTGCGCGCCGCCTGCCGCGCGAGCAGTTCCACCTCTTCACCTCGGTGCTGGTCCCGCGCGACGCGCCCAGCTTCATCGCCACGATGCAGCCGCTTGCCGGTGTGACCCTGCCCGAGAGCCACAGCTTCCTGACCCTGCGCCCCGGCCTCACGCTGCGCCACACGCGCGACGATGGCGTCGGCCGCACCCGCACCGAGGCCAGCCTCGACCTGAAGTGGCGCCCACGCGCCGAGCTGGTGGTGGACGGCACGCTCAACCCCGACTTCTCGCAGGTGGCGCTGGACGTGCCGCAGCTCGCCGGCAACTCGCGCTTCGCGCTCTTCCTGGCCGAGAAGCGGCCGTTCTTCTTCGAGTCGGCCGACCTGCTGCGCACCCCCACCGAGGCGCTGTACTCGCGCAGCTTCACGCAGCCGCGCTTCGGGCTGCGCGGCACCTGGCGCGGGCCGCAGTGGGCCGGCACGGCCTTCGCCATCCAAGACAAAGGGCAGGGCCTGGTGCTGCTGCCCGGCCCCTACGGCACCGGCGCCGCCGAGCAGCCTGCCTCCGACAGCGTGGCGCTGCGCGCCCGCAGCGACACCGGCGCGCTGGCCTATGGTGGCATCGCCGTGGCGCGCCGATACGAGCAGGGGCGCGGCGCCAACGACGTGCTGGGCCCGGACTTCTCCTGGCAAGTCAGTGACGCGTGGCGCCTGCGCGGCCAGTGGCTGCACTCGCGCAGCACGGCGCGGGCCGACGACGCCGGCGGGCTGCGCAGCGGCCCGGCCGTGCAGGGCGACCGCGTGCGCCTGGTGGCCGTGCGCCAGACCAACCACAGCGAAACCTTCGTGGAGGTCGACCAGATCGGCACCGGCTTTCGTCATGACACCGGCTTCGTCAACCAGGCCGGCGTGCGCAAGCTGGAGGCCTTCCAGAGCGTGGGCTGGCCGGGCCTCGGCCCCTTCAACGAGTTCTACGTCAACCTCGAGGCCCGGCACGTGCGCGACCGCCGCACCGGCGCCGTGGTGCAGGAGACGCTGCGCCCGGGCCTGTGGTTCACCGCCCGCCGCAACGTCGAGGGCTGGCTGCACCTTTACGGGCACGCGCGCTCGCGCACCTCGGCGCAGGCCGCGCCGCTGGCCGAGCGCTACGTCTCGGGCGGCCTCACGATGACGCCCGCCTCCTGGTTCCCGTTGGTGGAGAGCTCGCTCGACATCGGCCGGCTCGCCGACACCGCCGCCGGCCCGCTGGTCGGCGGCGTGCCGCAAGGCGAGGTGCGGCGAGGCGCGCGCTTCAACCTCAGCGCGCGCCTGCGGCCGCTCCGCGCGCTGGAGTTCGAGCCGCGCGTCAACACCGGGCGGCTGGAGCGCGATGGCGAGCTCGCCTACCGCGAGACCGTGCAACAGTGGCTCGCGGTGTGGCACTTCGATGCACGGCACAACCTGCGCGCCATCGTGCAGCGCGCCGCGCTCGAGCGCCGGGCCGAGCCGGGCGTGGCCGCCACCGATGCGCTCTCGCGCACCGAGTCGCTCACCTATGCCTGGCGTTTGAGCGCGGGCACGCGGGTGTACCTGGGCGGCACGCGCACGCGCTCGGGCGGCCCGGTGCCTGCCACGTCCAGCGAAGCCTTCATCAAGCTCGAACTCGACACCGCCGACCTGCGCAGCCTGGCTTCCTGACCGCGCGGCGGGCGGCGGCGCCCCGGGTGCAGGCGCCAAAGCCCGGCCGCCCCGACGTATCCAGCGGTGGCGGTTGCAATGGGCTGCAACGCGGGTACGGGCGGGCGCCCGGTGGCGCCTCGCGGGGCGAAACACGTGGCGACAAACCCGCGCGCGCGCCCGACGCCAGCCCTGCCCTAATGCGGCTCCATGAACGCCCCCGCCTCGCTCGAGCCCTTCTGCCTCGCCCACGCCGCCGCCTTCCTGATTCCGGCTGAAGCCATTTCGGCCGAGGGCGTCGCGGCCGAGTTCGGGCAGGCGCTCGTGGCGGCGCAGCGGCTGAGCCCGCCGCAGCTCGAGCGGCTCTCCCTCGGGTTCGCGCGCTACTGGCAGCGTTGTGCCGCGCTGCACGCGCGCGCGCCGCAGTGGTGGTTCGCGCCGCGTCCGCTCAACTTGATGGTGGTGGGTGAGCCGACCGAGGTGCCACCGTATGTCGTTCCCTTTGCCGGCAGTTCGGCCGTGCTGTACTTGTCCGATCTCGGGCCATGGGAGGCTGGCAGCGCCGGGCCCTACGCCGACATACCTGTCGATCCGGATGTCGATCCGGATGTCGACCGGCATGCCGACCCGCACGCCGAACCGCAGGCCGAGTTCATCGCCTACCTGCTGTGCCACAACGAGCGCCTGCCTCTCGTGGGCACGCTGCGCGGCAGCCACATTGCCAACCTGAGCTACTGGCTCATGCTCGGCGCCGATGCACGCGCCGCGTTCGCGGCGGCGGCCGCACGGGCCGGCCGGCCCGATGCCGCCGCCTTCGCCTCGCTCGCGTCCTGCTTCGGGTGGATCGACAGCGCCTGGCACGACCCCCTGCGCCCGCCCGAGCACGAGCCGAGCGAGCCTTATGTCGGCCTCACCGGCACCGGCCTCTTTGTCCCCAAGCGCTTGCAGGCTGCGCTGCTGGCGCTGTGCGGCGAGGCCGATCGTGCCCAGGCCGATGCGCTGGCCACGCACCGCCGCCCCCGGCCGCGGGTGCGGCCCGCGACGCTCAACGCCCTTTGCGACTGGATACGCAGCGTGCGCGCCCGGTTCGACGTGATCGCCCCGAACGGCACGACCGTGTGGCGCAGCGGCGGCCCCGATCCGAGCGCGCTGCACGCCACCCTGCGCGACGCCGCCGACGCCGCCGTGGCAAGCCTCGCCGTCGACTGGGCGGTCGTGCACGAGCGCAGCGTCGCCTTCCTCTCCTCGCTGCGCGACCCCGAGTGCCTGCCGCGCGAGTGTGCGTTGCTCGAGCAAGGCGGCAGCGCCTATGTCGACGCCGCGCGCCGGACCATCGTGGTACCGCTGCGCGCCAGCGCCTTCGACCCAATGCAGGCGCCCGCGCCGCCCTATCACCGCCTGCTGCTCGGTGCGCGTGTGATGCACGAGTGGGGCCATCTCGCGCACAAGGCGGGCATCGTGCGCGTGCCTGACGAACGGCGCGCCGCGTACCGGGCGGCACGCGAGCAGTTGGGCGAGGTCTTCG
>JALHOU010000116.1 GCA_022842825.1 Rubrivivax sp. | reverse complement strand
GTGTCGCCATCGGTGGCGCCGATGGCCGCGCTGGCCGAGCGCGGCGGCATGCCTGCCACCGCGAGCCTGCCCGCGCACGACCCCGGCGCCGCCAAGGGCTTGCTGCCGCACGCGTCGCCGACGATCCGCAAGCTCGCGCGCGAGCTCGGCGTGCCGCTGGCCGAAGTCGGCGGCACGGGGCCCAAGGGCCGCATCACGCAGGCGGACGTGCAGGGCTTCGTCAAGGGCGTGATGGCGGGCGCCGTGTTGACTGCCGCGCAGAAGACCAAGGTCCCCACGACAGCCGCCACGACCGGCGGCGCGTTCCCCGGGCTGCTGCCCTGGCCGCAGGTGGACTTCACGAAGTTCGGCGAGATCGAGCGCAAGGACCTCAGCCGCATCAAGAAGATCAGCGGCGCCAACCTGCACCGCAACTGGGTGCTGATCCCGCACGTCACCAACCACGACGACGCCGACATCACCGACCTCGAGGCCTTCCGCGTCCAGCTCAACAAGGAGAACGAGAAAAGCGGCGTCAAGGTCACGATGCTCGCCTTCCTCATCAAGGCCAGCGTGGCGGCGCTGAAGAAGTTCCCGGAGTTCAACGCCAGCCTCGATGGCGAGCAGCTCGTCTACAAGAAGTACTTCCACATCGGCTTCGCCGCCGACACGCCCAACGGCCTCGTCGTGCCGGTCATCAAGGACGCCGACAAGAAGGGCATCTTCCAGATCAGCCAGGAGATGGGCGAGCTGGCCAAGAAGGCGCGCGACGGCAAGCTCGGCCCGGCCGACATGAGCGGCGGCTGCTTCAGCATCAGCTCGCTGGGCGGCATCGGCGGGCGCTACTTCACGCCCATCATCAACGCGCCCGAAGTGTCCATTCTGGGCGTGTGCCGCAGCAGCACCGAGCCGCGCTGGGACGGCACGCAGTTCGCACCGAGGCTCATCCTGCCGCTGTCGCTGAGCTGGGACCACCGCGTCATCGACGGCGCGTCGGCGGCCCGGTTCAATGCCTACTTCGGGCAGATCCTGGCGGACTTCCGCCGGGTGATGCTCTGAGCGGGCGGCGAGGGTGAGCACCGTCGTCGTCGCCCGCAAGGGCGGCTCGCTGGCCATCGCATCCGATTCGCTGATCACCTTCGGCGAGATGCGGCTGCCACCGGGCTACGAAGCCAACACGAAGCTGTTCAACCTGCGCGGTCACTGGATCGGCGCGGTCGGCAGCACGGCCCATATCCCGGTGCTGCAGCAGGCCCTTTCGGCGCTGCCCAAGGAGCAGCTTCGCCTCACCACGCGCGGCGAGATCTTCGAGACCTTCCGCGTGCTGCACCCGCTGCTCAAGGAACGCTTTTTCCTGAACACCAAGGAGCACGACTCCGATCCCTACGAGAGCAGCCAGATCTCGATCCTGGTCGCCAACTCGAGTGGTGTGTTCGGGGTCGAGAGCTACCGCGAGGTGTTCGAGTTCGAGCGCTTCTGGGCCATCGGCTCGGGCCGGCGCTATGCGCTGGGCGCCATGTACGCGAGCTGGTCGCGGGCCAAGAGCGCGCGCGAGGTGGCCGACGCCGGCGTGCGCGCCGGCTGCGAGTTCGACACCAGTTCGGCGGCGCCGGTGCGCCTGCACACGCTGAAACTCAGAACCTGAAGAGAGACACACCGACATGGCCCTCATCGAAGTCAAGGTGCCGGACATCGGCGATTTCAAGGATGTCGCCGTCATCGAGCTGCTGGTCCAGCCCGGCGACGCGATCAAGGCCGAGCAGAGCCTGGTCACCGTCGAGAGCGACAAGGCCTCGATGGAGATCCCGTCGTCGCATGCCGGGGTTGTCAAGGCGTTGAAGGTCGCGCTCGGCGACAAGATCAACGAGGGTGCGGTGCTGCTGCTGCTGGAGGCGGCCGATGCTGTCGCGCCCGCCACCGCAGCGCCGCTGCAGGCTGCGGCGGCGCCGGCCCCGCGGGCGCCTGCCCCTGCGGCATCGGCCCCGGCGCCGGCGGCCAGCACCTACGCCGGAGGCGCCGACCTCGAGTGCGACATGCTCGTGCTCGGCGCCGGGCCCGGGGGCTACTCGGCGGCCTTCCGTGCCGCCGACCTGGGCATGAAGACGGTGCTCGTCGAGCGCTATGCCACGCTGGGCGGCGTGTGCCTGAACGTGGGCTGCATTCCGAGCAAGGCCTTGCTGCACGTCGCAGCGGTAATGGACGAGGTGAAGCACTTCGCCGACCTCGGCGTCACCTACGGCTCGCCCGTGCTGGAGCCGGGCAAGCTGCTCGCGCACAAGAACAAGGTCGTCGGCAAGCTTACCGGGGGCCTGGCCGCGATGGCCAAGATGCGCAAGGTGACCGTCGTGCGCGGCCTCGGCGCCTTTGCCGACCCGTACCACGTCACGGTCGAGGAGACCACCGGCGACGGCCAGGCCAGGACGGGCAAGGCGCAGACGATCAGGTTCAAGCACTGCATCATCGCCGCCGGCTCGCAGGCCGTGCGGCTGCCGTTCCTGCCCGACGACCCGCGCATCGTCGACAGCACCGGCGCGTTGCAGATTCGCACGTTGCCCAAGAAGATGCTCGTCATCGGCGGCGGCATCATCGGCCTCGAGATGGGCACCGTGTATAGCACGCTCGGCGCGCGCCTGGACGTGGTGGAGATGCTCGACGGCCTCATGTTGGGCGCCGACCGCGACCTCGTCAAGGTGTGGCAGAAGCTGAACGCGCCGCGCTTCGACAACATCTGGCTCAAGACGAAGACGGTGGGCGCGCAGGCCACCGCCGAGGGCATCCGCGTCATGTTCGAGGGCCTGGACGGCACGAAGAGCGAAGGCACCTACGACCTCGTGCTGCAGGCCGTGGGCCGCAGCCCCAACGGCAAGAAGATCGGCGCCGAGAAAGCGGGCGTCATCGTCGGCGAGCGCGGCTTCATTCCGGTGGACGTGCAGATGCGCACCAACGTGCCGCACATCTTCGCCATCGGCGACATCGTCGGCCAGCCGATGCTGGCGCACAAGGCGGTTCACGAGGCGCACGTCGCGGCAGAAGTGGCCTCGGGCGATCCAAGAGCCCAGTTCGACGCCCGCGTCATCCCGAGCGTGGCCTACACCGACCCCGAGGTGGCCTGGGTCGGCCTCACCGAAGACGAAGCCAAGGCGAGCGGCGTCAAGGTCAAGAAGGGCCTGTTCCCGTGGACGGCGAGCGGCCGCGCCATCGCGAACGGGCGCGACGAGGGCTTCACGAAGTTGCTGTTCGATGCCGAGACACACCGCATCCTTGGCGGCGGCATCGTCGGCACGCATGCCGGCGACATGATCGGCGAGGTGGCGCTGGCCATCGAGATGGGCGCCGACGAGGTGGACATCGGCAAGACCATCCACCCGCACCCGACGCTGGGCGAAAGCATCGGCATGGCCGCCGAAGCAGCGCACGGCACCTGCACGGACCTGCCGCCGTCAAGGCGCTGACCGCGTTCCCCGGGGCGCGGCCCCGATCGCCAGGGCGGCCACGGTTGCGCGCAGACGTGCCCGCTCGGGCTGCCGACCAGGCCACAGGTGCGCCGCCGCGCCCCGTCAGCTTGCTGCGGGCTTGATCGCCACGCCTCCCCCGCGCACGAAGCGCCGGGCCTGTGCCACCCACTCGTCGCGACGGACGCGCCCCTTGAACGCCGTGAGTTGGGTGTCGACGTGCGCGATGTCCTCGCCGTTCCACTCGGCGATTTGCCAGAAGTAGTACACGCCGATGCCGTGCAGCATCTTCTCCAGCACCTCGGCCACGCCCTTGATGCGTTTGAGATCGTCGGGCCGACCGTGCGAGGCGCGGGCGAGCAGATTGCGGCTGCCGGGGCGCACGGCCAGCGGCGTGGCCGTTCGGGGCGCGAGGGTGGGTGCGGGCGGTGTTGGCGGTGGGGGTGGCACTGCGGTCGGCCGCTCGCGCCACTGCGCGGCCATGGCGTCCAGGCGCTGCACCAGGGGGCCGAGGTCCACCGGGGGCGGCGCCGGCGGCACCACCGGCGGCTCGGGGATGCGGATGGACACGATGCGCTGCTCGAGGCTCCGCAGCCGCTCGTGAAGCGGCGCGAAGTCGGGTGCCGGCGGCACGACGATGCCGCGCAGCGCCAACTCGACGCGCCCGATGCGCTCTTGCAGCGGGCCGAGGTCGACGCTGGCCTGCGCCGGCAAGGCACGTGGCAGCGCCGAGACCGTGCCCGCCAGCGCTTCGAGCTGACGATGCAGCGGGGCGAGATCCGGCGCTGGCGGCGTCGCGGGCAGGCGGATGGCGCCGATGGCCGTCTCCAGCGCCTGCAGGCGCTGCAACAACGGGCGCAGGTCCACCGGTGCCGGCGCCTCGGGCATGTGCCATGAAGCGACGCGTTCGCGCAGCGCCGCCAACTCGGCCGTCATGGGTCGCAGGTCCACCGGCGCGGGTGGTTCGGCGGGCTTCAGCCCCCGCAGTGCGTCCTCCACGGCTCCGAGGCGGCCGGCCAGGGGCTCCAGCAGCGGGGCGAGGTTCGGTGCCGGTGGCATCGGTGGCATGGGTGGGGGCGGCGGGATCTCGGGCATGCGCCATGCGGCCAAGCGCTCGCGCAGCGCCGTCAACTCCGCTGTCATGGGCCGCAGGTCCACGGGGGGCGGTGGCTCGGCAGGCTTGAGGGCGCGCAGCGCCTCTTCCACGGCACCGAGGCGAGCGGTGAGTGGCGTCAGATCCGGGTCCTTCGCTGGCGGCGGCAACACGATGCCGGCCACCCGCTGCTCCACGGCGCGAAGGCCCGCCTGCAGCGGCTGCAGGTCCGGCGCGGGCGGCGGTTCGGGGATGCGCAGTGAGGACAGGTGCCCTTGCAGCGCCTCGAGGCGCAGCTCGATCGCGGCGCGCATCGGCGCCAGATCGGGCGGTGCTGGCGGCTGCGGAAAGCGCAGGCCGGCGATGCGCTCTTCCAGCGCCGCCAGGCGCGCGGTCAGGCGCGCTGCCAGGGGCTCGAGGTCGACGCGTTCGGGCTGCGGAATGCGGATGGCGCCGACCGCGCCGAGCACCGGCCCCAGGTCCACCGGCGCCGGCGCCGGGATGTGGATGCCGCGCACCGAGGTCTCGATCGAGGCGAGCCGCTGCAGCACGGCGCCGAAGTCCGGCGGCGTGGCCAGGCGTTTTTCGACCTCGTTGCGCCAGGCGCTCCATTCGCCGCGCAGGCTGGTGTGCTCCACGGTCACGTCGACGAAGCGGCGGCGCGTCCACCAGGCGCCGAGCCAGGCGCCAAACGCGGCGGCCAGCAGCAGCAGGACGAGGATCTTGGCAATTAGGAAGAGCATGCGGTCTCCTAGAGCGCGTGGCCGGTCGGCGCGGCCTTGACGTTTGCGGTGCGGCCTCGACGGCTGCGCCATCGCCTGGGCGGCGATGGGCATGCCTCGAGGGCTACGGGACGGCCTTGAAATTGATGCGGCGATTGGCGGCCCGTCCTGCCGCGTCGGCGTTGTCGGCCAGCGGCTGGGTGTCGCCGTGGCCCACCGTCAGCAGGCGCTCGGCCGGCATGCCGCGCTGCACCAGCGCGTCACGCACGGCCGCCGCCCGCGCGGCACTCAGCCGCTGGTTGCTGGGGGCGTCGCCGACGTCGTCGGTATGACCTTCGATCTGCACCTTGCCCGGGCATCCGCGCGCGGCCACGGCCAGGCGGTCGAGCAACTCGCCGCTGCGGGGATCAATGGCGCTGCCGCCGCTGGCGAATTCGATGCGTGCGCTGCCGAGCAGGCCGGCAAACGCGGCGTCGCAGGCGGCCGCCGCGGCCGAGGGCACGGGCGGGGACACGGCTGCCGCCGCGGGCAGGCTTGGCGTGGCCGCGGCGGCACCGAAGGCACCGAGCACCGTCACGGCACAAACCTGCGGGCCCGCCCAGGTAGGGCAGGTCGCCGCCCGCGCCACTTGCAGCGCCGCCTCGCCAGCGCCGGGCGCGGGGGGCACGCCGCTCAGCAGCACGTCCTGGCCCCCCACGGCCACGTTGACCCAGCCGAGGCCCTCTTGCTGCAGCTGGCTGCGCACCTCGCGCGCGACCGTCGCTTCCACGTCGTTCACGGCGAAAGGCCCCGTGCCGAACCAGGTGAGCGCGGCAAAGCCGGTCGCCGGCAGCATCGCCAGCCAGAGGACGGAGGGTGAACCCTCCAACCGCCGCACGAGGCGGGTCATGCCCGTCGTACGGGCGGCCGACACCTGCACCCCAACGGGCACCGTTGCACTGCTCATCGCGCTCGTCCTCCTGCGGGGTGCGGGCCACGTGGACCGGGCGCACCTCCGGCTTGAACCGCTGGATCTCGTCCGGGGCCGATGTTGCGCCATCGGTCCGCCCTTGGCCCCGGCCCGAAGTCGTGCTTGCGGGCGCGGCGGCGCGGGACGGCAGCCGAGAGCGGCCAGGCGTGGCCGAGAGCGGCCGAGATCGGCTGTGATCGGCTGTGGGCGGCTGCGAGCGGCTGAGTCGCTAGAAGCGGCCGTACAGCCGCCCGAACTCAGCCAGCCGCTGCGCGTGCCAGGGTTGCACCTGCTCCCACTGCAGCCGCCATTCCCACCAACCGGCCGAGCGGCCCGGGTGGTTCATGCGGCACTCGCCGGGCAGGCCGAGCACGTCCTGCATCGGGTGCACGCAGGTGTCGGCGACGCTGGCCATGGCGGCGCGGATCAGCGTCCAGGGCATGTCGTGGCCGTCGGTGTTGAGGTAGCCGCGCGCGAAGTGGCGCTCGCCGTCGTTCGCCTCGGCCCACCAGCCGGCGGTGGTGTTGTTGTCGTGCGTGCCCGTGTACACGACGCTGTCGGGCCGGTGGTGGTGCGGCAGGTAGCGGTTGCCCGCGTCGCTGTTGAAGGCGAACTGCAGCACGCACATGCCGGGGAAGGCGAAGCGCAGGCGCAAGTCGTCCACGTCGGGCGTGATGACGCCGAGGTCCTCGGCGATGATGGGCAGCGGCCCGAGCGCCTTGCCGATGGCCTCGAACAGCGCCGCGCCCGGGCCTGGCACCCAGCGGCCCAGCATCGCCGTCGGTTCGGCCGCCGGGATCTCCCAGTAGCCGGCGAAGCCGCGGAAGTGATCGATGCGCACGATGTCGACGAGCTCGAAGGTCCGGCGCACGCGCTCCACCCACCAGGCGTAATCGTCCTTGGCGTGTTCGCTCCAGCGGTACAGCGGGTTGCCCCAGCGCTGCCCGGTGGCGCTGAAGTAGTCTGGCGGCACGCCGGCCACGACCGTGGGCTGCCCCTCGCTGTCGAGCTCGAAGAGCTCCGGGTGCGCCCACACGTCGGCGCTCGAGTGCGCCACGAAGATGGGCGCGTCGCCGACGATGCGCACGCCCTTCCCGTTGGCGTAGGCCTTGAGCGCCGCCCACTGCCGGAAGAAGCGCCACTGGCAGAACTCCCAGAAGCCGACGCGGGCGGCGTGCCGCTCGCGCGCGACGGCCATCGCGGCGGCGTCGCGCCGCACCAGCGCGGGCTCCCATTGCGGCCAGTCGAGCCAGCCGTCCGGGCCCGGCCGCTCGGCCAGCGCCATGAACAGTGAATAGTCACCGAGCCAGCTGGCGTGCTCGGCGCGGAAGCGCTCGAAGTCGGCCCGCTGGGCCGGCGTGCCAGCGGCCAGGAAGCGATCCGCTGCGCGCGCGAGGCGTCCCATGCGGTAGGGCACGACGGCCGCGAAGTTGACGCGGCGGGCCTCGAGGCCGGCATCGGGCGCGTGGTCAACCGCCTCGAGCCAGCCCTCGCGCTGCAGGTCGGCCAGGTCCACGAGCAGGGGGTTGCCGGCAAAGGCCGACTGGCTCATGTACGGCGAGTTGCCCGGGCCGATGCCGGTGAGCGGCAGCACCTGCCACAGCTGCTGGCCGGCGACGGCGAGCCAGTCGACGAAGTGATAGGCCTCGCGGCCGAAGTCGCCCGAGCCGTGCGGGCCCGGCAGCGAGGTGGGATGCAGCAGCACGCCGCTGGCGCGGGGCAGTCTCATGGCCTGGGGCCTCCATCGGCTTCGTAGGGGTCGGCCTCGCGCAGCAGCACGACGCTGCGCGAGCGAAGAGGGTAGGTCGACGCCACGCCCGCGCCTCCCACCTGCGTGGGCTCGGCACGCCAGGTGGCGCGGCCGCGGGCGTGCGTGCTGTCCAGCTCAGCCACCCAGCGGCCCGGCGGCAGCGTGAAGTCGATGTCCATGTCGCGCCCGTTCATCATCAGCAGCAGGGCGCCGCTGCCACGGCCCGGCGCGCCAACGAAGGCGGCGAGGATGCGCGAGGTGCGGTTGTTCCAGTGTTCCGGCGTCATCGCCTCGCCGGTACGTCGGATCCAGGCCAGATCGTGACGGCCGCGGGCATCGACGAGGCCGGTGTACCAGCGCGGCCCGAGCGGCAGCCAGCGCTTGCGCAAGGCGACGAGATGGGCCACGTAGTCGATCAGGTCTTCGTCGGCCCGGGCCCAGTCGAGCCACGTGATGGCGTTGTCCTGGCAGTAGGGGTTGTTGTTGCCGTGCTGCGTGTGGCCGATCTCGCAGCCCGCGGCCAGCATCGGCGTGCCCTGGGCCAGCAGCGTCACGGCCAGCAGCGCCCGCTGCAGGCGGGCGCGCCGCGCCAGCACCTCGGGGTCGGTGGTGGGGCCCTCGAAGCCGCAGTTCCAGCTCAGGTTGTGCCCGTGGCCGTCGAGGTTGGCCTCGCCGTTGGCCTCGTTGTGGCGCAGGTCGTAGCTCACGAGGTCGGCCAGCGAGAAGCCGTCGTGCGAGACGACGTAGTTCACCGATTCGAGCGGCGGCCGCTGGCGCGCGTGGAAGAGGTCGGCCGAGCCGGCCAGACGCAGCGCGAACTCGCCGCGCGTGCAGTCGCCGCCCAGCCAGAAGGCGCGCGCCGTGTCGCGGAAGCGGTCGTTCCACTCCAGCCAGCCCTCGGGGAACTGGCCGACCTGGTAGCCGCCCGGGCCCAGGTCCCAGGGCTCGGCGATCATCTTCACGCGCTGCAACACGGGGTCCTGCGCCACCGCCTTGAAGAAGGCCGCGCTGCGCTCGAAGGCACCGGCCTCGCGCCCGAGCACCGGGGCGAGGTCGAAGCGGAATCCGTCCACGCCCATCCGCTGCACCCAGTGGCGCAGGCTGTCCATCACGAACTGCAGCACGCGCGGGTGCAACACGGCCAGCGTGTTGCCGCAGCCGCTCCAGTTTTCGTAGCCGGCGCGGTGGCCGGCGGGCAGGCGGTACCAGCTCGCGTTGTCCAGCCCGCGCCACGAGAGCGTGGGGCCGTGCTCGTCGCCCTCGGCGGTGTGGTTGTAGACGACGTCGATGACGACCTCGATGCCGGCGGCGTGCAGCCGGCGCACCATGGCGCGGAACTCCTCCCGCGGCCGCGACGTCGCGGCGTAGCGCGGCTCCGGCGCGAAGAAGCCGAGCGTGTTGTAGCCCCAGTGGTTGACGAGGCCCATCGCGACCAGGCGCTGCTCGTCGAGCTTGTGGTGCACCGGCAGCAGGCTGACCGCCGTGACCCCCAGCCGCTGCAGGTGCGCCAGCGCCGCGTCGCTGGCCAGCCCGGCATACGTACCGCGCTCGGCCTCCGGCACGCCCGGCATGCGCTGGGTGAAGGAGCGCACGTGCACCTCGTAGAGCACGGTGTCGGCGAGCGCTCGCGCCGGGCGCTGCCAGGTCGGGGTCTGCGCCTCGTCGACCACGCGGGCCTTGTGCGCCCAGCGTGCGTTGTCGCGCTCGTCACGTGCCGCCGGGTGGCGGGCGTCGGCACCCTGGTGCGGTCTTCGCCAGTCGAAGCTGCCGGCCGGCACGACGATCTCGCGCGCCCAGGGGTCGAGCAACAGCTTGTGCGGGTTGAAGCGGTGGCCCTGCTCGGGCCGCCACGGACCCTCGGCGCGCAGCCCGTACACGAGGCCCGGCCCGGCGCCGGACAGGTGGCCGTGCCAGACGTCGCCGCTGCGCGCGGGCAGCGCCAGGCGGGACAACTCCTGCTCACCGTGCTCGTCGAAGAGGCAGAGCTCGACGCGCGTCGCATGGGCCGAGAAGACGGCGAAGTTCACGCCGCCGGCCCCGGCCGTGGCGCCCATGGGCCACGGCCGCCCGGCCTCCAGCGCAAGCCGGCCCGGCCGCGGTGCGGCCGGGTCGGTGACGGGCGCCGGCCCTGCAGAAGGGACCAAGGTCAGGTCCGAGGTGTCAGGCCCCAGACGAGGCGCGCGTATTCGGCGATCGTGCGGTCCGACGAGAAGAAGCCCATGCCGGCCACGTTGGCGATCGCCTTCGCGGCCCAGGCGTCGGCGTCGCGCGCCAGGACATCGACCCCCGCCTGCGCCGCCAGGTAGCTCTCGAAGTCGGCGAGCAGCAGGTAGTGGTCGCCGCCCCACAGCAGTGAGTCGACGAGTGCGCGGTAGCGGCCGGGCTCGGCCGGCGAGAAGCCGCCGCCGCCGATGGCGTCGAGCGCCGCCTTCAGGCGCGGGTTCGACTCGTACAGCCGCAGGGGCTGGTAGCCCGCCTGCCGGCGCGCCGCCACCTCCTGGGCCGAGAGGCCGAAGATGAAGATGTTGTCGTCGCCCACGTGCTGGCGGATCTCGATGTTGGCGCCGTCGTCGGTGCCGATGGTGAGCGCACCGTTCAGGGCCAGCTTCATGTTGCCGGTGCCGCTGGCCTCGGTGCCGGCGGTGGAGATCTGCTCGGACAGGTCGGCCCCGGGCATCACCACCTCGGCCACGGAGACGCCGTAGTTCGGGATGAACACGACCTTCAGGCGCCCACCCAGGCGCGCGTCGGCATTGACGACCGAGCCGACGTCGTGGATGAGCCGGATCACCGCCTTCGCGGTGGCGTAGCTCGAAGCCGCCTTGCCGGCGAAGAGCACCGTGCGTGGCAGCCACTCGCGCTGTGGGTCGGCCAGCATGGCCTGGTAGCGCGCCACGACGTGCAGCACGTTGAGCAGCTGCCGCTTGTACTCGTGGATGCGCTTGACGTGCACGTCGAAGAGGCTCGTGGGGTCGATGGCGATGCCCGTGCTGGCCAGCACGTGCGCGGCCAGGCGCGCCTTGTTCGTGTGCTTGACCTGCAGGAACTCGCGCCGGAAGGAGGCATCGGCCGCCAGCGGCCCGACTCTGGCGATCTGCGCGAGGTCCAGGCGCCAGCCGGTGCCGATGCGGCTGTCCAGCAGCGCCGCGAGGCCGCCGTTGGCCTGGGCCAGCCAGCGCCTGGGGGTGATGCCGTTGGTGACGTTGATGAAGCGCTCGGGCCAGATGGCCGCGAAGTCGGCGAAGATCGTCTTCACCAGCAGCTCGGAGTGCAGCGCGGAGACGCCGTTCACCTTGTGGCTGCCGACGATGGACAGGTGCGCCATGCGCACGCGACGCTCGCCATGCTCGTCGATCAGCGACAGGCGGCGCAGGAATTCGTTGTCGCCCGGGCGCAGCACTGCCGCCTGGGCGAGGAAGTCGGCATTGATGCGGAAGATGATGTCCAGGTGGCGCGGCAGCACCTGCTGCATCAGCGCCACGGGCCAGGTCTCCAGTGCCTCGGGCATCAACGTGTGGTTGGTGTAGCTGAACACCCTGCGCGTGATGTCCCAGGCCGGCAGCCACGCGAAGCCGTGCTCGTCCACGAGCAGGCGCATCAGCTCGGCCACACCGATGGCGGGATGCGTGTCGTTCAGGTGCACCGCCAACTTGTCGGCCAGGTTGGCGAGCTGGCCGTGCTCGCGCAGGTGGCGGGCGAGGATGTCCTGCAGCGAAGCGCTGGTGAAGAAGTACTCCTGGCGCAGGCGCAGCTCGCGTCCTGCCGGCGTGCTGTCGTTCGGGTACAGCACCCAGGAGATGTTCTCGTACTCGTTCTTGAACTCGGCGGCGCGCGCGTAGTCGCCGCTGTTGAAGGCGTGCAGGTCGATGTGCGCCGGCGCCACCGCCCGCCACAGGCGCAGCGTGCTGACGCGGCTGGTGCCGTGGCCGGGGATGACCATGTCGTAGGCCTTGGCGCTCACCTGGCCGGCGGCGCACCACAAGGCGCGCGCTTGCGGTCCGTCGGTGTGCTCGACCCAGCCGCCGAAGCGCACCGCGTGCGTCACGCCCGTGCGTGGGAACTCCCAGGGCGACCCGTCCACCAGCCAGGGGTCGGGGTGCTCGACCTGGCGCCCGTCGTGGATGGACTGCGCGAACATGCCGAACTCGTAGCGGATGCCGTAGCCGTAGGAAGGCAGCTCCTGCGTCGCCATCGAGTCGAGGAAGCAGGCCGCCAGGCGCCCCAGGCCGCCGTTGCCAAGAGCCGCGTCGGCCTCGGTGGCGGCCACGCCCTCCAGGCGCATCGCCCGCCGCTGCGCCTGCGCGCCCAGTTCCTGTTCCAGTCCGAGCGCGGCGATGGCGTTGCCCAGCGTGCGGCCGATCAGGAACTCCATCGAGAGGTAGTACACACGCCGGGCCTTGGCCTCGCGGTCGGCTGCCTCGCCGGCCACCCAACGTCGGGACAAGTGCTCTCTCGCGACCTGCGCGATCGCGTGCATCATGTCCGCTGGCGTGGCCCGGCCCGGCTCGGCGCCGACGGTGGCGAGCAGGTGCCGGTCGATGGCCGTGGCCGTCGTTTCGACGGTCGATTCGTAGGTCGTCACGGAATTCATGGTTCCCGAGTTTCGTGGAAGCCGAGAAGGGGCGTCAACGCGCCATTCTCCTGCCCGGGACCCGACAGAATGGAGATGACATGCCCACCTCCGATGCCGCCGACGGCTTCGACCTGCCGCGCCGGGCCGTCGCGCTCGTGCTGGCCGGCGGCCGCGGCACGCGCCTGAAGAACCTCACGGACGCGCGCGCCAAGCCGGCCGTCTATTTCGGCGGCAAGTTCCGCATCGTCGACTTCGCGCTGTCGAACTGTCTGAACTCGGGTATCCGACGCATCGGCGTCATCACGCAGTACAAGAGCCACAGCCTGCTCAGGCACCTGCAGCGGGGCTGGGCCTTCCTGAAGTCGGAAATGAACGAGTTCGTCGACCTGCTGCCGGCGCAACAACGCCTGGACGAGGAAAGCTGGTACCGGGGCACCGCCGACGCCGTCTACCAGAACCAGGACATCATCGCCTCGTACCGGCCCGAATACGTCGTCGTGCTGGCTGGCGACCACATCTACACGGCCAACTACGCGCTGATGCTCGCCGACCACGTGCGCATGGGCAGCGAGTGCACGGTCGGCTGCATCGAGGTGGCGCGCAGCGAAGCCAGCGCTTTCGGCGTCATGGCCGTGGACGAGCAGCGGCGCATCACCGACTTCGTCGAGAAACCGGCCGATCCACCGGCCATGCCGGGCAAGCCCGACCGGGCACTGGCCAGCATGGGCATCTACATCTTCAACGCCCGCTACCTCTTCCAGGAACTTGAGCGCGACATGGCCGACCCGGGCTCGAGCCACGACTTCGGCAAGGACATCATTCCCAAGATGGTGAAGGCCGGCGTGGCTTCGGCGCACCCCTTCGACCTCAGCTGCGTCGGCCGCAAGGTCGGGCACCCGCCCTACTGGCGCGATGTCGGCACGATCGATGCGTACTGGGACGCCAACATCGACCTCACGGCGACCGATCCCCTGCTCAACCTGTACAACACCTCGTGGCCGATCTGGACCTACCAGCCGCAACTGCCGCCGGCCAAGTTCGTGCACAACCTGGACGATCGACGCGGCATGGCCATCGAGTCGCTCGTCTCGGGTGGCTGCATCGTTTCGGGGCGCGTTTTCCGCTCGGTGCTGTTCTCGCAGGTGCGCGTGCACTCCTACGCCAGCGTCGACTGGTCGGTGCTGCTTCCCGGCGTGCAGATCGGCCGCAGCGCGCGCGTGAACCGCGCCGTGCTCGACCGGGACTGCCACGTCCCCGACGGCATGGTCATCGGCGAGGACGCGGTCGCCGACGCGGCGCGCTTCCACCGCACGGAAAGCGGCATCACGCTGGTGACGCGTTCGATGCTTCGCGACGCGGCATGACGCGCGTGCGGCTGCGCTGCGCCCGCAGGGCTCACCTGACATGAGGGTGCTGCATGTGGCGGCGGAGGTCTATCCGCTGGTGAAGACCGGTGGCTTGGCCGACGTGGTGGCGGCGTTGCCCGCGGCGCAGGCCCGGCAGGGCGCCGAGGTGCGGCTGCTGCTGCCGGGCCTGCCGAGCGTGATGGACGGGGTGCAGCACGCACGCCAGGTGATCGACATCGGCAGCTGCTTCGGCGCCTTGCGGGTGCGCCTGCTGCTGGCGCGCATGCCGGGCACGGCGCTGCCCGTGTACGTACTCGATGCACCGTACCTCTATCGCCGCACGGGCAGCCCCTACGGCAATCACGGCGGCGAGGAGTGGCCCGACAACCTGCAGCGCTTTGCGCTGCTGGGCTGGGTGGCGGCGCACCTGGCCGCCAACGACGCCGACCTGAACTGGCGCGCCGACGTGGTGCACGCGCACGACTGGCATGCCGCGCTCGCGTGCGCGCACGTGGCCGACCACCCGGCAAGCGACGTGCGCAGTGTCTTCACCATCCACAACATGGCCTTCCAGGGACTGTTTCCGCTGCACGACTGGCCGCTGCTCGGGCTGGCCTCGCGGCACATGTCGCCGGCCGGGCTCGAGTTCCACGGCCAGCTCAGCTTCATGAAGGCGGGCCTGCAGTACGCACATCGCATCACGACGGTGAGCCCGACCTATGCGCGCGAGATCGCGACGCCCGAGTTCGGCTTTGGCCTCGACGGTGCCATCCGCAGCCGCGGGGCCGAGGTGGTGGGCATTCTCAACGGCATCGACACCGAGCTCTGGAATCCGGCCACCGACGCGGCCATCGCCGAGCGCTACGACCTCCGGCGACTGCAGGGCAAGCGCGCCTGCCGCGTGGCGCTGCAGGCCGAGCTCGGCCTGGCCCCCGACAGCGAGGCTTTGCTGCTGGCCGTGGTGAGCCGGCTCAGCGCACAAAAAGGTCTCGACCTGCTGCTGGCGGCGTTGCCGCAGCTCGTGGCCGCCGGCGTGCAACTTGTGCTGCAGGGCAGCGGCGACGCCGCCCTGGAAGCCGCCTTTCGCATGGCCAAAGAGGCGCATCCTGGGCGCGTGCACGTGCACATCGGCTACGACGAGGCGCGCGCGCACCGCATCGTTGCCGGCGCCGACGCCATCGCCGTGCCGTCGCGTTTCGAGCCCTGCGGCCTGACGCAGATGTACGGCCTGCGCTACGGCACGTTGCCGATCGTGCGCCGCGTGGGCGGGCTGGCCGACACCGTGCACGACGCGGCCGGCGCGCTCGGCAACGGCTTCGTCTTCGACGACGCCTCGCCCACGGCGCTGGCCGCC
>JALHOU010000115.1:4029-15252 GCA_022842825.1 Rubrivivax sp. | reverse complement strand
TCGCTATGCTCGGCCCCATGAAGATGGAACACATCCCCTTCGGCACCACCGACTGGGCCACCCTTCCGCGCACCGAGCACCCGGGCATCACCGGCCAGGCCTTCTGGCGCACAGCCCACTTCGGCAGCATCCGGGTCCGCATGGTCGAGTACACGCCGGGCTACCTGGCCGACCATTGGTGCAGCAAGGGCCACATCCTGCTGTGCCTGAGCGGCGAGCTCGCAACCGAGCTCGAAGACGGCCGCACGTTCCTTCTCAAGCCCGGCATGAGCTACCAGGTGGCCGACGGCGCCGAGCCGCACCGCTCGCGCACCGCCACGGGCGCCACCCTGTTCATCGTGGACTGAGCCGCGCAACGGGAGCCCGGCATGCCCGCTCATACCTCGGCGTCGGGGCCGGCGTCGCACCAGCGGCCGCATGTCCATCGCGCCCGGCGCGGGCGCGACCCGGCGCGCAGCGAGCCGATGGCCACCGACTCGCTCGCGATGCGTTGCCGGGTCACCGAGTCGCTCGCCCGCCAACCGCTGCCACGCAAGGCGCCGCCCCCCAAGCCACCACCATCCACAGGACGACACCCTGTCTCGAGCCGAGCTCGATCTCTGAACCCCGTTGCCACTCATGAGGAGGTCGCCGCCGTGGCCGAAAGCAAGACCCAACCCACCGGGGCCAGCGTGGCCGAATACATCGCCTCGCGCGCCAGCGAAGAGCAAGCGCAAGACTGCGCCCGGCTCACCGCCCTGCTCAAGAAGGTCACGAAACACGAGCCCAGAATGTGGGGCCCCAGCATCGTGGGCTTCGGCTCCTACCGCTACAAGTACGAAAGCGGCCGCGAAGGCGAGTCCTGCCTCACGGGCTTTGCGATCCGCAAGTCGGAGCTGGTGGTGTACCTGGTCGCCGAGTCGAAGGAGCAGGTGAGCCTGCTGCCCAAGCTCGGCAAGCACAAGATGGGCAAGGCCTGCCTGTACTTCAAGCGCCTGGGCGACCTCGACACGACGGTGCTGGAGAAACTGGTCGCCGGCTCGGTGGCAGAGATCCGGCGGCGGCATCCTTGAGCCCGGCCATGCGCCGAGGCCCTGCCAGCGCCGCGGCGGCGTCGCCCCGTCGAGGCCGTGCCGCTTATGATGTTTTGCATGCCCAGCATCTGGAAGCAACCCCTCACCGTCGAGTCGCTCACCCGCATCCACAAGGACACCGCGCCCGAGCGGCTGGGTATCGAGTTCCTCGAGGTGGGCGACGACTTCATCCGCGCCCGCGTGCCGGTGGACGGCCGCACGCGCCAGCCCTACGGCATCCTGCACGGTGGGGTGTCGGTGGTGCTGGCCGAGACGTTGGGCTCCAGCGGTGCCGCCGCCGCGTGCCCTCCCGGCCACCGCCCGGTGGGCCTGGACATCAACGCCAACCACATCCGCGCCGCCAGCAGCGGCTGGGTGACCGGCGTGGCGCGGCCGGTGCACATCGGCCGCTCGACGCAGGTGTGGCAGATCGACATGACGAACGATGCCGGCCAGCTCACCTGCGTGTCGCGCCTGACGCTGTCGATCCTGGCCGGCGCGCCCGCCTGAGCGTCGCGTCCACAGCGCGACGTTTGCCCCGGGCGGCCCCGGTGGCAGCCGTCAGAGCGGCGCCACGGCGGGCACGATTGGACCTCCGAAACCGCCAACCCGACCGAGTACCCCATCCATGCGAAACCTCCGTGCACGCATCAACTCGGCCACCGCCGCTGCCATGGCTGCGGCTGCGGCTCTCACGCTCAGCTTCGCCACGCCGCCCGTCCTGGCGCAGGCGCTGGGCACGGCCTCGACCGTGGTTGCCGAATCGCGGATCGCCAAGAACTGGCGCGCCCGCATCGTCTTCAAGTCCGGTGTCACGCAGGACCTGCTGTGGGTGGGCGTCTCGACCGACGCCTTCGTGCAGATGCGGGCCGCCTACTGGCGCCACCTCAACAACGAGGGCCCCAACCGATACACCTCGAGCGGCCCGGACGGGATGCAGATCGCCATCACCTGGACCGACGTGTCGGCCGTGACAACGTGGAGTGACTGAGCCTGGCACCACGGCCGGCGGCCTGCCGGCGCTGCGCGCCCGATCGGCGACACTCGCCGCGTTGCGCCACCCTGGGGAATCTCATGCGCCCGCGTTCCAGCATCGCCGCCTTCGTGCTCATCGCGCTGGGCGTGCTGTTCCTGCTCTCCAACCTCGGCGTCGTGCCGCACATCGGTGCCCTGCTGGCGAAGTGGTGGCCGGCCATCCTCATCGCGGTCGGCGTCGGCCTGCTCTTTCGTCGCAGCTGAGGCTGTCCGCGATCTGCGCAGGGGCGATCACCGTGCCCACGGCCATCGGAACCGCCTCGCAGGGGCCCTCGGGCCGGCCGCGACAACCGCTCAGAAGCCGAGCCGCAACCCCACCGCCGCCTCCACCTGCGTGAGCGTGTCGGCGCGGATGGCCACCGTGCAGCCGCCCGAGCAGAAGAAGGCGCCGTCGCTGCCGATGGCCACGATGTGCGCGCGCAGCTCCAGCCGAAGCGCCAGCGGCCTGGCGAGCGCCCATTCGTGACCGATGCCGAGGTTCATCGACGCGCGCACCTTGCTGCTCGTGCCGGGCAGGCGCGGCGTGAGCTGGGTGAAACCGAGCCCACCCACGACGTAGGGGCCAGCGCCCACGGGCCCGTCGAAATGGTTGACGCCGCCCAGGTGCAGATGCGTCAGGCGCAGCGGCATCTGCGGCGTCGTGCCGGCGCCGGCGCCTGTGGCCACGGCGGGGCCCACCGCCAGACGCGTGCGCTGGTGCGCGGCGAACACCTGCCACAGCCGGTGGTCGTCGTAGGGCCACTCGAAGGCCAGCGCGAAGGCCGGGCCGCTGCGCAGCAGCAGCTCCTCGTTGTTGCCGGTCGCCGACTCGAAGCCGCCGCCGGCACGCACGCCGCCATGCACCACGAGGCCTGTGTCGGCCCGTGCCGGTGTCGCCGCAGCCAGCGCGGCCAGCAGGGCGAGGCACGACCCGAAGGCACCCGGGACCCGGCTGTTGTTGCGCATGGCCCGCATCGTAAGACCTTCGCGCACCGGCGGCCGCCTCGGAGCTTGTGGCGAGCAGGGGCGGCAGCTGCCGCACAGCGTGCAGCCCGGCGCGGCGCGCGTCGCGCGCCGCACGGACGCCGAGAATGTCCGCCTCGGACACTCTGAGTGCGCGCACACGGATCATGGCCAGAATCTTCATCAGCCACTCCAGCCACGACAACGCGACGGCTGGCGATCTTCTGAACCGACTGCTGGGCTGGGGATTCCGCCCGGAGGACGTGTTTCTCGACTATGACGCCGATTCGGGCATCCCCGCGGGAGTCTCGTGGGAACGGCACCTCGTCACCCACCTCAAAGACGCACGCGTCGTGCTCTGCCTTCTGTCGCGCTCCTGGCTCCGGTCCGAGTGGTGCCGGGCCGAGTACCACACCGCGCTTCTTTCCGGCAAGACGCTCATCAGCATCGTCATCGACGATTGCGACCACTCGGCCTTCGCCGCCAGCGTTCAGAAGATCGTCGTCAGCGGCGACTCCGATGCCGCATTCGCCAAGCTGGAGCATGGTCTTGCGGAGGCCGGTTACCACCCCCTCCGACCGCTGTTTCGCTACGACGCGCAGCGGGGCCCCTTCCCAGGGCTTCGTGCGTTCGAAGAGTCCGACGCTGCGGTGTTCTTCGGTCGCGAAGTCGAGGTCGAGGATCTCCTCGGGCACCTCAACGCGATGCGCACCGATCCCACGCGGGCGCGCCTGGCGCTGATCGTCGGTGGCTCCGGTTCGGGCAAGTCCTCCGTCATGCGCGCCGGTGTCGTCCCACGCCTGCGCCGGCGCGCTGGCTGGGAGTTGGTAGGCCCGCTCAGGCTCGGCTCGTCGCCGACCCTTGCGCTCGCCGAGGCCGTGCACGCCGCGCCACCGAGCGCACCGACGCTTGGCGTGCTGGCGGCTCGCACAGGAGCGATGGCAGGCAGCCCGGACCTGGTCGCGTGGCAGGCGGTTCTCGCCGATCGGCCCGCAGGCGCCTCCCCGGCCGAGGACGTCGGCGCCACATGCCTGCTCGTGATCGACCAATTCGAGGAGCTGTTTGCGTCACTCGGCGCCGCCGCCGATGAAGCGCAGCGCGTGCTCGCGGCCCTCCTGCAACCAGGGGGGCGGGTCCTGGCCCTGGCCACGCTGCGATCGTCCGGGTTGGCTGCGTTCCAGGCCAGCCCGTTGGCCGCATCGACACCCACGAGCATCTACTCCCTCGGGCCGCTGCCGTCCCAGGACCTCGCAACCGTCATCCGTCGCCCCTGTGAAGTGGCCGAGGTCCGGTTCGAGGAAGCGCTCGTGCGCCGGGCAGCGACGGACACCGGGGGCGGCGACGCGCTTCCGTTGCTCGCCGTGGCCCTCGAAAGGCTCTGGCGAATTCGAGGAGCGCAAGACGGGCTCACGCTCAAGGCCTATCTCGACCACGGCGGCATCGCCGGCGCCATCGGTGGCGCCGTGCGCGCGGCGCAGGAGTCGTTGCATGCGTCGGAGGCCGAGATGGTCGAGGTCATCGTGCCTCGCCTGGCAGACGCCGATGCAGCCGGGCACCCCTTGCGCCGGCGCGCCACAGTGGCCGAGTTCACTGGGGCAGGCGAGCGTCGCATCGTCCAGGCACTGGCTGATGCGCGCCTGCTCGTGCTCGATCAGCCGGGCATCGGCCTGCCGGAGGTCGCACCGGGGGGTAGGAACGCCCAGAGGGCGGCCGATGTTGCCTGGGTCGAGGTGGCGCACGAGGCGCTGTTTCGCCAGTGGGCCGCGGTGCGGGAACGCCTGGACGCCCGCTTCGCGGACCTGCGGCTGCTCAGCCGGATCGAGCGCGATGCGGTCGAGTGGACGCAGGCGCTCGGCGATCGACCAGACCGCGCCGCGGCAGCCGGCGCGAGTGCGCTGATCCGTCTGTCGGGGCCCGAGTTGAGACGTGCACTCGCGCTGCTGCACAGCGATGCTGGCGCGCGGCCGCGAATGACGGGCGCTGCCGCGTACGTGGCCGCGGCCGTTGCGCTGCGCCGCAGGCGCCTCGCCGTCCGCTCGGCGGTGGCGCTGTCGACCGCGCTGCTGGCCTTCTACGGCGCAGGCACCTTCGCCATCATGGAGGACGCGCGAGCGCACCTCGGCACAGCGGCCGAGGCACAACGGCTGTTCGACAAGGGCGCCCTCGCCCTGGCCGCCGTGCGACCACCGGGCTCGGCCTATCGCTGGGGCTGGCCCGAGGAGGAAGCGCTGGACTACCTGAAACGTGCCGGCTTCGAGCGCTGGGTCGGGCACGCCCGCGACGCCGGCTCGTTCGTGCGGTCACTCGCGGTCTCACCTCGCGATGCGCTCGTCGGGAAGGGCCATGCCGATGGCCGAGTGACGGTGACTCGGCCAGGTGGCAACGCCGAGAAGCTCGAGATCTGCTCCGCCGGCTCGACCGTCACCGCCATGGCTTTCTCGCGTGACGGTCGTTTCGTTGCCACCGGCTCGGCGGACGGTCATTCGGCCATTTGTCTTCTCGACGGCTCGCAGGCGCCACTGGTACTCGACGAGCGAAACCGCCGCATCGTCGGTGTCGCGTTCACGAGGGACGCAGGCCATCTGGTCACCGCCTCGAGCGATGGCCGTGCGAGGGCCTGGCAGTTGCCGCAGGGCAAGCTCGCGGTCGTACTCGATGGCCACGACGATGCCTTGACCGATGTCGATGCGTCTGCCGACGGCCGCTGGCTCGTCACCGGCGCCCTCGATGGGAGGGTGGTCCTGCGCGACGCCAATCCGCCATTCGAGCGCAGGTCCACGCTGGTGCTCGGGGAAGGCGGCGTTGTCTCGGCGCGCCTGTCGGCCGATGGCAGCACCCTGCTGACGGCCACACGCAAAGGGCCGCCGAGGCTGTGGTCGATCGTCAACGGGCGCGCGGTTCAACCTCGCACGCTGGGCGGGCGGGCCACTCCCGCGCTCCTGGCTCGCTTCTCGCCTGACGGCTCGCTCATCGCCTCCGCGCACGAGAACCAGACGCTGCGGCTGTGGCGCGCGAGCGACGCACAGCAACTGGCCGACATCGCCGGACACGACGCCACGATCAGCGACGTGGTGTTCGCGCCTGACAGCCGCACGGTGTTCAGTGCCTCCTACGACCAGTTCACGCGCGAATGGAGTGTCGAGACCCCGCCTGCAGTGCCCCTGGACGCGCAGGCGGTTCGTCGGCGGATGTGCGAGCTCGCGCCGAACATGGCGCCGCTGGAGGCCGACACCGCGTTGCGGCCCTGCCGCCCATGGGGCCCCTGGCAGGTCAAGGCGCCGCGCTAGGGCCTGATCACACCACGGCTGCCAGTGCCGTAGTGCGAACAGGCCCTGGTTCGCGGCCGCCGGCGGGTCGCCGCAGGCCCTCGGGTCGTCATCGCGGCGTGCGAGGAATCAAACGCGCAGAGCGCTCATCGGCCGAGTAGATCCGGATGGCATGACCGGGCACCACCACGTGCACGGTCATCGTCGGTGATTGCCACAACGGCCGGCCATCCGACGCCAGCAGGCGAATCGACAGCGTGTGGGTCGAGCTCTCGCGCACGAACAGAAGGAGGTCGAAGCGGACCTTGTCCCCCTCCTGGCGGCGGCGCAGCGCCTGGCGGACCATGTAGTCGCGACCGTCGGGCCTGAGGGCGACAGCATCGGGAAACTCCAGCGCCGGCCCCGCAGCGCCACCTTCCCAGTCTCTGATGCAGACCCGGGACCGGAAATGCTCGATATGCGCAGGTGCCGTGGTGTCGGCTCCGCGGACCCGAAGCCGGCCCTCCATCAGCGCACACTTCGGGATGCAGACCTCGCGCCGCAGTCGGTCCCAGAACTTCCCGGCTTCCGCGCCAACCAGGGCCACGCCACCGGAGGCGCGGCGAATGGCCTGCGTTCCTGCCAGCGCCCGCCATCGCACGCTACCGGCTTCCTCGGCGCGCCCTACGTGACGCTCGAGCAAGCGTGCAAGGCTTCGCTCGACCGGCTCCAGCTCGGGAATTGCCTGGACCATGCCGTCGAACAGGAAGATGTTGAGGATGTCCTTGAAGCCCGGCACGTCCAACGAGAAACGATAGGGGCGAGTGTCGCTGCCTGCCGGAACATTGGCCTCGGCGAGGTACGCGTCGAGTTCCTCCGCCGATCGGCGCGGGTAGGGGGTGCCGGCGCAACGCGGGGGTAGCGCCCTGCTGGCATCGTGATACGGCTCGAGGTCGTACTCCAGGACGCCGCCGCGGGTCGCACCGGCGCCTTGATTGACGAGGGTGATGCCGGGTTGCCTCGACTCCTCGTTCACGACCTGCAGATACGGCGTTCGGTCCCGGACGCTTTCCTTGACTGCAACCTCGATGCTCGTCGGCGTCGAAGCCGCCCCCTTGGGTCGGTCCAGTTCGAAGGCCAGTACCGGGAATTGCAGCAACCACGGCTCCTCCAGGCTGATCGTGGCATCGTAGAAGCCGCTCTCATTGTGGGGCTGGAAGTAGCGACCCGGGCTGGTGATGGCACGCACGGCCTCTGCCGTAGGCGCGATCCGGGTGCCGCTCGAACGGGTCGCCTCGTAGACGGACTTGCACACCGGGCTCCAGCCCAGATCGGGCACCCCGGTGCACTTGGTGGCCAGCGTCACGCTCGGGGCTGTCCCGTCGCCGGTCGCCTCCAGGAAGGGCTGCGGCGGGGAACTGAACGTGACCTCGTCGCCGCTCTTGCCAAGGCGGCGCGGTACGGTCACTTCGATCCGATGACCGCCGTCGCGAAGCAGCGTCAGCCGAACTTCGCTTCGCGGCGCGCCCACGAGCGCCTGGTTGGCTCCATCGGCGGGCCGCTTGCCGTCGATGGCGATCACGGTGTCCCCCCTGCGCAGGCCTGCGCGGTGCTCGACCGATCCGGGCTCGATGTCCTGCTCGACGACGCACGCGTAGCGCTCCTCGATGCGCGTGATGCGGGCTGGTCGAGGCACTGCGACGACCAGCGGTCCACTCCCCTCCCGCAGCAGCGTGAGACGAACGGGCCCCGCCCCCTCGGCGCCGTCGAACTCGCTGACATCGAGGTACCACACGCGCCGCCCGTCGACAGCGGCAATGAGGTCCCCCTTTCGCACTCCAACGCGGTAGGCAGGGGAGTTCGCCGGAATCTGCGCGACCTCGCCCAGCTGGATGTCTGTGCAGACGAAAGCGACCGTCGCCACGCGCGCCGGGGCCGCCAGCCCAGTTGACCCAAGTGTCACGCCGCCACACCCGGCACAGGCCAGCACGAACACCCGCCATCCCATCATCGTCGGAGAAATTCGTCGGGCGAACAGCATCTTCCCGCCTCCCATGCATCCCGGAGCGCCCATTTCAGCGCGCCAGTGTCGCGACGTGCTGACGCAAGTCAAGGCTCGAGAGGCAGCCAGACCACGGGTGCGAGGCCGCGCCAGAGCCGCCCCTCCATCGGCGCAGGAGGTTGAATCAGAAGAGCAGCCGCACCAGCGCCAGGCTCACCGCCGGGAACAGCAGCAGCACCACCACGCGCAGCGCATCCCAGGCGAGGAAGGGGAAGACGGCCTTGTAGGTCTCGCCCATCGGGACGTCGCGCGCGAGGTTGTTGACGACGTAGACGTTGAGCCCCACCGGCGGCGCGATGAGGCCGATGCCTACCGTCATGAGCACGAGGATGCCGAACCAGATCGCCTTCTCCTGCCCCTGGAGGCCCCAGAGATCCAGGCCCATGATGGCCGGGAAAAGCACGGGGATGGTGAGCAGCAGCATCGAGAGCTCGTCCATGACGCAGCCGAGCGCGACGTAGAAGAGCAGCACGGCGGCGACGATGACGAGCGGCGCCACCTGCAACCCGCCGACCCAGCCGGCCAGCGCGGCCGGCATGCCCGTGAGCGCGAGCGTGGCGTTCATCATGTCGGCGCCGAGGAAGATCATGAACACCATCGCGCTCGTCTCGGCGGTGGCGGCGAGGCTGGTCTTCATCGCCATGAGCGTGAGCTCGCGCTGCGCGAGCCCGGCCACGAAGGTGGCCACCGCGCCCACGGCCGCGCCCTCGGTGGGCGAGAAGAGGCCGCCGTAGATGCCGCCGAAAACGATGGCGAAGATGAGCACGATCGGCCACACACCTAGCAGCGCGCGCCAGCGCTCGGGCCAGCTCGCCGGTTCGCTGGGCGGCGCGAGATGCGGCCGCGCCCGGCAGACGATGGCGAGCACGGCGATGTAGCCGAGCATGGCCAGGATGCCGGGGATGAGCGCCGCGGCGAAGAGCTTGGCGATGTTCTGCTCGGTGAGGATGGCGTACACCACCAGCGGCACCGAGGGTGGGATGAGGATGCCGAGCGTGCCGCCGGTGGCCAGCGTGGCCGTGGCCAGGCCGCCGGCGTAGCCGTGGCGCTTCATCTCCGGGTAGGCCACCTGCGTGATGGTGGCCGAGGTGGCCACCGAGCTGCCGCACACGGCGCCGAAGGCACCGGCCGACAGGATGCTCGCCATGCCGAGGCCGCCGCGCACATGGCCGACCCACGCCGCCGCAGCGTGGAAGAGTCGCCGTGAGAGGCCGCCCTGCGTCGCGAACTGCCCCATCAGCAGGAAGAGCGGGATCACGCTCAGGTCGTACACCGTGAGCCGCGCCACCGCGCTGCCCTTGAGCAGGTTGACGAGCGAGGCGCTGTTGGAGATGACGAGGTAGCCCACCGCGCCGGGGATGAACATGGCGGCGGCGATGGGCGTGCGCAGCGCCATCAGCGCCAACATGGCGCCGAACATCAAGAGGCCGACGAGCGTGGGGCTCGCCGTCACGGCGCGGCCCGTCGTTGCTCGGCCGCCGGCTTCACCGGCGGCCCGGCGGATGGCCCAGCAGAGGGCCCGGACGCCACTGCCGCGGACCCCTCCGCCGAAGGCGCGACGAAGGCCTGCACCAAGGCCACCCCGGCCGCCAGCGCCAGCCCCGGCGCCAGCGAGGCGTAGGTCCACCACATCGGCAGCTCGAGGTTCATCGTCGTCTCTTGCGCGGCCTGCACCGCGTACGCACCGGCCGAGGTGCGCCAGGCCAGCAGCGCGCACATCAGCGCCAGGAGCAGCGCGCCGGCGGCGTCGAGCGCCCGTTGCGTGCGCGGCGAGGCCCGCTGGGTGAAGAAGTCGACGATGATGTTGCCGCGGCGGGCCTGGCACCACGGCAGGCCGAGCGAGATGGCCAGCGCGATGCCGAACTGCACCAGTTCGACATCGCCCGGGATCGGCTTGGAGAACGCGGCGCGGCCGACGACGCTGACGACGACCATCAGCGCCACCCCCATCGCGATGGCCGCGCCGGCCACGGCGAACACGCCGGCCAGGCGCGACAGCCGCGCCAGCAGGCTCACTTCAGCAGGCTCACTTGCGGTACTTGGCCAGCAGGTCGCGCGCGTCCTGCAGCATCTGCTTGCCGGGCAGGCCGCGCTTGTCCATGTCGGCGACCCACTCGTCGTAGATGGGCGCGCTGGCCTTGATCCAGTTGTCGGTCTCGGCGGCGCTGATGGTGATGATGGTGTTGCCGCGGTCCTGCGCGGCCTTGCGGCCGGGGGCCTGGCTCTCGTCCCAGATCTTGCCGATCTGGCGCGACAGCGCCGCGCCGCTGTTGTTGTCGATGACCTTCTTCAGGTCGGCGGGCAGGCTGTCGTACTTGGCCTGGTTCATCGCGAAGACGAAACCGGCCGAGTAGAGCGCCGGGCGGCTCGGGTCGGTCTGCGTGTGGAACTTCGTCATCTCGTGCAGCTTGAACGCGGGGATCACCTCCCACGGCAGCGCGAAGCCGTCGATCGTGCCCTTGCTGATGGCGTCGGCCACCGCCGGCACCGGCATGCCCACCGGCGTGGCACCGAGCTTGGCCAGCAGCTTGTTGGTCTGGCGCGTGGGCGCGCGCATCTTCAGGCCCTTGAAGTCGTCGAGCGTCTTGACCTGCTTGCTCGCGGTGTGGATGTAGCCCTCGTCGTGCACCCAGGTGGCGAGGATCTTGGTGCCGGGGAACTCCTTCAGCGCGTGCTTCTGCAGGTAGTCCCAACCGGCAGCGGCAGCGACCTCGGCGCTGTTGGTCATGAAGGGCAGCTCGAACACCTCCATCGCCGGGAAGCGGCCGGCCGTGTAGCCGGGCAGCGTGATGGTGAGGTCGTCGACACCGTCCTTGATGCGGTCGACGAGCTGCGCCGGCGTGCCGCCGCCGCTCATGGCCGGCAACAGCTGGCAGGCGATGCGGCC
>JALHOU010000115.1:0-3929 GCA_022842825.1 Rubrivivax sp. | reverse complement strand
GCGTCGAGGTTCATCTCGCCGAGCAGCGCCTCGGCCACCGGCTCGTAGTTGCCCTGCGCGGCGAAGGTGCTCTTGAAGTTGCCGCGGCACAGGTGCATGGCCAGCGTCATGCCCGGCGGCTTGAGCGCCACCACCTTGTTGATGAACTGCGCATAGCGGTGCGGCAGCTCGTTGGGGTCGTCGCCGCGCTGGCGCGCCGCCTCGCGCATCTTCTCGTCGCAGAGGTACGCCATGTTGGTGTCGTCCATCTGCACGTAGCGGCAGCCGGCGTTGTAGAGGCTCATCAGCTCGTCGCCGTACGCCTTGGCCGTGTCGTCGTAGAAAGCCGGGTCGAGCTCGGGATAGGCCTCGCGGCTGATGCCACCGCGCCCGCCGCGGAAGTGCAGCATCGTGGGCGACGGGATCGTCACCTTGGGCGTCGCGCCGGGCGCGTGCTCGGCCACCTGGCGCTTGAGGTACTCGAAGTCGGCGCGCTGGATCTCCTTGACGTGCTGCACCTTGCCGACGACGCGGATGGCCGGTGGCGCCAGGTGTTCGGTGCCATCGGATTGCTTCACCGTCACCGGGATGTCGGTCTTGACGCCGCCGAGCTGGTCGAGGAAGTCGATGTGGAAGTACGTGCGGCGGAACTCGCCGTCGGTGATGGCCGAGAGGCCGCAGTCGCGCTGGAACTTGACGATCTCGGTGATGGCGCGGTCCTCCACCTCGCGCAGCTGGGCCGGCGTGATCTCGCCCTTGGCCTTCTTCTCGCGCGCCTCGAGCAGGTAAGCGGGGCGCAGGAAGCTGCCGACGTGGTCGGCGCGGAACGGGGGCGTGGTGCGGGCGGTCATCGGGCGGTCCTTGGGCGGTTTGTTCTCTGGGCCCGTCTCGGGGCGGGGTGGAGGTTCGCGGGGCGGCGGGGAGTTTAGGCGGCGGGCACGCCGGCCTCCGAGGCGGCGGCAGCGGCGCCGGCCATCGCGGCCTGAGCGCTGGCCGGAGTGCCGACCTGCGTGCCGACCTGAGTGCTGGCCTCGGCCGCGATGCACTTGTCGATGAGCCGCCGCGAGTGCACGCCGCCGCTGTCGATGTTGAGCTTGAGCAGCCGGCGCTCGGGGTGCTCGGCGAGGTTGCGCTGCTGGCGCTCGAGCATCTCGCGGTCTTCCGCGAAGATGCGGCCCTGGCCCTCGCGGATCTGCGTCGTGAGCGAGGCGTCGTGCGGCTTGAAGTGGCGTGCCATGCCCCAGAAGTACCAGATCGAGCTCTCGGTCTCGGGGGTGATGAAGTCGACGACGATGGCCGAGGCCTTGCACTCGGCCGGCGCCTGCAGGCCACCGCGCCCGGCGAGCGCCACGCCCACCTCGATGAGCACGTGGCTGGGCGGCGTGAAGTGGCACACCTGCCAGCGGTCGACCGGCTGGTCGGCCGGCAGGCCGTTCATGCGCAGCGCCATCTGCCAGAAGGGCGGCGCCTGGATGTTGGACATGAATCGGCTGGTGGTCACCTCGCCCTCCAGCACCTTCGTCTCGCACGGCGCCTCGTCGATCTCCTTCTGGCCGATGCTGGTGGCGTGCACGTAGGTCTCGTGCGTGAGATCCATGAGGTTGTCGACCATGAGGCGGTAGTCGCAACCGATGTGGTACAGCCCCCCGCCATAGGCCCACTCGGGGCTTTCGGCCCAGGGCAGCGAGGGCAGCCTGTCGGCACTCGCGAGCGCCGGGTCGCCGGGCCACACCCAGACGAAGCCGTAGCGCTCGAGCACCGGGAAGGCGCGGATGGCCGGGAAGGCCTGGACGCGCTGGCCGGGCATCGAGACCGTCTTGCCGTCGTTGCCCATGACCAGCCCGTGGTAGCCGCAGACGAGCTGCCCCTCGCACACACGGCCCAGCGACAGCGGCGCGCCGCGGTGCGGGCAGAAGTCCTCCAGCGCCGCGACCTCGCCGCCCTGCGAGGTGCGATAGAGCACGAGGCGCTCGCCGCAGATCTGGCGGCCGAGCGGCTTGTCGGCCAGCTCGTCAGGCGTGCAGGCCACGTACCAGGCGTTGCGCGGGAAGGTCATGGCGGGTTCCGAAGTGATTCGGGTTTGGTTCGGGAGTGATTCGGGATTGATTGGATCCAATTATGTCGATCCGCACGCTATCGTCATCCGGACTTCCCTGGAGGGCTCGCAAGAGAATGGATCCAATCAGCGCCGGATCGGCCGGCACCGTGGCCCGGCTGCGCCAGCTCATCGCCGAGGGCCACTACGCCAGCGGCGAGCGCCTGGCCGAGGAGGCGGTGGCCGCCACGCTGGGTGTCTCGCGCACGCCCGTGCGCCTGGCCTTCCGCACGCTGGCGCAGGAGGGCCTGCTGCAAAGCGCCGGCAAACGCGGCCACGTGGTGCGCGAGTTCTCGCCCGAGGACGTGCGCGTGGCCGTGGAGGTGCGCGGCGTGCTCGAAGGCCTGGCCGCGCGCCGCCTGGCCGAGCAGGGCCTGCCCGAGCCCGTGCACGCCACGCTGCGCGCTTGCCTCGACGAGGGCGAACAGGTGCTGGCCAGCGTGCCGGCGGGCCGCCTCACCGAGGCCGGCCTGGCGCGCTGGAGCGAGCTCAACTCGCGCTTCCACGCCGCCATCGTGCAGGGCAACGGCGGCTCGCGCGTCGTCGCGGACGCCATCGCGCGCAACAACCACCTGCCCTTCGCCTCGGCCGACAGCATCGCGGTGCGCCGCGACCAGCTCGAGCGCGAGTTCCGCAAGCTGCAGCTGGCGCAGATGCAGCACCGCCTGGTGGTGCAGGCGCTGGAGCAGCGCGAGTCGGCGCGCGTGGAGGCGCTGATGCGCGAGCACGCCAACATCGGCTTGCGCTATGGCGCGCTGTTCGAGCCCGAGGGCGCCGGCCCGGCGTCGCGCGCGGGCCCCGTGGCGCCGCCCCCGCCTGCGGCCAAGCCCGTCACTTCCGGCACGCGCCGCCGGCGCTGAAGACCGCTCCGCGCTCGCGCGGCAGGTCGGGCTGGCCTTGGGCGCCGGGCGGGCGTGTCGCTCTTTGGGTTGCTGGCGGGTGGGCTTCGTTGACTCGAGGCAGGCCGGGGCTCGCCCCGGCCGCGCTCGAGTCCGCCGACGCCCCCGAAAGCGCACCACCGACGCCCCTGGCGTCGGGCACGCCACAGCATCAGGGCGTTGCCCGATCACCCCGCCGCAAGTGCCTCGCCAGCAACCCGGCGAGCCCGAGCCCGAGCAACGCACAAGCCCCCGTCGCCACCCAGCTCAGGTGCCAGCCGCCCACCCTGGCCGCCACCCACGCCACCAGCGGCGGCCCGGTGAACTGGCCGAGGGCCGACCACTGCATGATCCAGCCCACCGTGGTGGACAAGGTGCCCTCCCCCGGCGCCACGCGCACGGCCAACGCGAACAGCGTACCCGGGATGAGCCCGCCGACGCCCGAGAACAGCAGCACCGCGGCAAAGCGCAGCGAAGCGGGCAACGCCGGCTGCGGCGCCGCGCCGGGCACGCCGCCCGGCAGGGCCAGGAAGGCCGCCAGCGCGCACAGCGCCATCGTCGCAAAGCCGATGGCGAGCAGCCGCACCGGCGACACGCCCGCCTGCAGCAGGCGCCCGGCAGCGACGTTGCCGATCATGTTGACCGCCGCTGCGGCCGCCGTCAGCAGCCCCGCCGTGGCCAGCGCCGTGCCGCCCTGCGCATAGACCGTGGGCAGGAAGCCGATCAGCGCCATCCACTGCGCCGCGTAGACCGCGAACGCCATCGCCAGCAGCCACGGGCCGGGCGCCGCGAGGGTGCGCGCGAGGCCGCTCCCCAGCGAAGGCCGCGTTGGCCCGGGTGATGGCGCGGGGTTCGCGGTGGCCTCGGCCGGCACGGCGCGCGCCAGCCACAGCGCCATGGCCGCGCACACGGCCGCGAGCAGCCACCACCAGGCCCGCCAGCCGAGCCACGCCATCACCCACGGCCCGGCCAGCAGC
>JALHOU010000114.1 GCA_022842825.1 Rubrivivax sp. | reverse complement strand
CCTCGGTGGCCTGGATGCGGCCGCGGCCGAGGCGGCCTGGGATGAGATGCGGGAGCGGCTGATGGCCTTCACCACGAGCACGGGGTGGGAGGGGCCCAACGAGTTGCTGTTGACGGCGGCGCGCCGCCCTCGGGAGGTCTCATGAGACATTGCATGCACCACTTGCCCGGGCTCTCTGCTGCCCCAGGCACCGAGCGGAAGAGCCAACGGGGGTGGCAACGCGAGATCGAGCGTCGGCAGCTCCTGCGCGCAGGGGTCGCCGGGCTCGCTGCGCTGGCCGCGCTGTCCTTCGGCCGCCGCGCCCACGCGGCCCCGGGCGATCCGCTGCGCATCCTGTGCAGCGGGCCGGCCGGCAGCATCCCTGACCTGGTCGCGCGCAGCGTCGGCGATCAGCTGCTCGTTACGCAGGGCCAGCGTGTCGTCATCGACAACCGGCCGGGCGCCGCCGGGCAGATCAGCGTCGGCGCCTTGAAGGCGGGCGCGGCGGACGGGTCGACCCTGCTGCTGGCGCAAGGGGCCATCGCCACCGTGTATCCGTTTCTCTACGGCAAGTTGGCCTACGACCCGGTGGCCGACCTGCAGCCGGTGTCCCTGGCCAGCGAGATGTCGCTCGCCCTCGCCGTCGGCCGGGCCGTCCCCGCGGAGGTGACGACGCTCGCCGGCTTCATCGACTGGGCGCGCCGGCATCCGGGCCAGGCCAACCTCGGCTCGCCCGGCACGGGGACCTTGCCCCACCTGCTCGAGGCCATGCTGTTGCGCAAGGAAGGAATCGCCTGGCAGCACGTGCCATACGCCGGCGGCCCGCCTGCGGTGACCGACCTGATGGGCGGCCAGATCGCCGGGCTCGTGCTGCCAGAGGGCCTGCTGCGCCAGCACCACGCCGCCGGACGTGTGCGGGTGCTGGCCACCTCCGGCCCAGCGCGCAGCGGCTACCTGCCCGACGTGCCGTCGTTCGTCGAGCAAGGGCATCCGGACCTCGTGGTCAAGGAGTGGTTCGCGTTCTTCGCTTCGGGCCGGGTGCCCCAGGCGGCGGTCGAGGCGGCTTCAGCGGCCCTGCGCGAGGCCATCGGCCGGCCTGAACTGGCGGCGGCCTTTGCACAGGCGGGCATGACGCCTGCCTGGAGTTCGTCGGCCGAGCTTTCGGCCCGCATCGCCCGCGAGCAGCGCTACTGGCAGCCCGTGCTGCGAGCCAACGACATCCGGGCCGACTGAGGCCCTCGAGCAGCGCCGGGCGGGCGCGGCGCGGGCCCGCTCACTGGCGCAACACCAGGTTCGGCAGCCACATGCCGACCGCGGGCACGTACGTGATGAGCAGCAGGACGGCGATCATCACCAGCAGCGGCTGCCACACCTGGCGCGCCACCTGCAGGATGCTGCGCTCCGCCACGGTGGCCGCCACGTACAGCGCGATGCCGTAGGGTGGCGTGATGAAGCCGATGGTGAGGTTGAACACCACGACCAACGCGAAGTGCACCGGATCGATGCCGTACTTCATCGCCAGCGGCATCAGCACCGGCACCAGGATCAGCATCGCGGCGATGCTCTCCATGAACATGCCCACCACCAGCAGCAGCACGTTGACGATGAAGAGGTACGTGGCCGGATGGCTGCTGAACTCCCTCAGCAACGTGCCCACGGAGTCGGCGACGCGCGCGTTCGAGACCAGCCACGAGAAGATGCTGGCCGAGGCCAGGATGATCATCACGCTGGCGGAGATGGCCGCCGAGCGCAGGATGATCCGCGGCAGGTCGCGCCACTTCAGCTCGCGGTGCAGGAAGATGCCCACCACCAGCCCGTACAGCACCGCCACGGCGGCCGCTTCGGTGGGCGTGAAGATGCCGCCGATGATGCCGCCCACGATGATCACCGGCAGCCCCATGGCAGGAATGGCGCTGACGAACGTGCGCAGCAGCGCGTGCCGATCGAAGGGCGTCGTCACCTGGTACTGCGGCCCCCCGCGCCGGGCATACAGGTAGCTGATGACCAGCAGGCCGGCGGACGTGATGAGCCCCGGCACGATGCCGGCCAGGAACAGCGCGCCCACCGAGATGTTGGAGATCGAGGCGATCACCACCATCAGCAGGCTCGGCGGGATGATGGCCGCCAGCGACCCGCCGGCGGCGATGATGGCGGCCGCGAAGTCGCGGTCGTAGCCGCGCCGCCGGATCTCGGGCTGCATGATCGACGAGATGGCTGCGGTGTCGGCCGAGCCCGACCCCGAGATGGCGCCCATGCCGGTGGCGGCCATCACCGACACCAGCAACAGGCTGCCGGTGATCCAGCCCACCAGGGCATCGGCCAGGGCCACGATGCGGCGCGAGATGCCTCCCGCGTCCATGATCAGGCCGGCGATGACGAAGAACGGGATGGCCATGATCGTGAAGCTGTCCAGGCCGGCGTACAGGCGCTGTGCCACGATGGCCACGGGCACGTCCATCACCATCGTGAGGATCACGAGCGAAGACACGCCGAGCGCGAAGACGATCGGCGCGCCGAACAGCAGCAGGAAGAGGAACAGTGCGAAGCCGAGCGCCATGGCTGCCCTTCCCGCTCAGAGCGCGTCGGTGGCCGCCGGGCCGGGCGCGCCGCGCCACTGGCGAACGGCCATGTCCAGCACCTCGGCCGCGAAGTACAGCGGGCCCACCAGCAACCCCAGGTAGGGCACCCACATCGGCAGCCCCAGCGTGGGCGTGGTCTGGAACTGCCCCTGGCGCAGCATCGGCACGGCGCCCACGACGACGGCCCCGAGGAACACCAGCCCGAGCAGCGAGGTGGCCGCGGTCAGTGCCCGCCGAAGCGGGGGCGGGAAGAGGTTCACGAGCGCGTCGATGCGGGCATGCAGGTCCTGCCGCGCCGCGATGCCCGCACCCACCAGCACCATCCAGATCTGCGCCAGCGTGGCCACTTCGGTGGAACTGGCGATGGAGTAGTTCAAGAAGTAGCGGCCGCCCACCTGCGCCCAGACGGCGAAGGTCATGACGACGAAGCAGGCCACCACCCAGGCCGCCGCCGCGGTGCGGACGACAGCGAGGGCTCGTGAGTACCAATGCACGGCGTCCCCCGGCGATGCGTGGTGGCGTGACCTGCTTTGCAGGGGCTCAGGTCCGCGCCGCGAACGTCACTTCGTTCCCTGGATGACCTCGAGGATCTTCTTCTGCGTATCGGTCTTGATGAAGTCGCCGTAGACCTTGCTCGCGGCACTGCGGAACGTCGTCAGGTCGGGCGTCGTGATCTTCACGCCCGCCTTCCTCAGCGTGTCGAGGCGGGCCATGTCGCTGCGGGCGTATTCGGCCCGTTCGACCACGGCCGACTCGCGGCCTGCCTTCAGCAGCGCGGCCTGCACCTCGGCCGGGTAGGCCTTGAACTTGGCCTCGGACATGATGAGCGGAGAGATCAGGACGGTCCACGAGACCATCGCCCAGTTCGGCGCGACCTCGAAGAACTTCTGCGCGTGGTAGTTGGTGTTGGCGGCTTCCGCGCCGTCGACGACGCCGCTCTGCAGCGCGCCGTAGAGCTCGCCGTAGGCCAGCGGCGTGGGGTTGGCGCCCATGGCCTTGAACGACTCCACGTGTGCCGGGTTCTGCATCGTGCGGATCTTCAGGCCCTTGAGGTCGGCCGCCGTGTTGATGACCTTCTTGGTCATGATGTGGCGAACGCCCGCCGTGTACAGGCCCAGCACGCGGTAGCCGCGCTTGGCGGCGGCCTCGCCGATGACGTCGACGAGGGGCCCGTTGAGGGCGCTCTCGAGATGGGCCTGGTCGCGGAACAGGAACGGCAGGTCCAGCGTCACGAGGTCGGGAATGAAGTTGGTGAGGACGGCGTTCGCCGGCACGGCCACGTCCACCAAGCCGAGCGGCAGCCCTTCGATCAGCTCGCGCTCGTTGCCCAGTTGGTTGTTCGCGAAGATCGCGACATTGACCTTGCCGCCCGTGGCCGCGCTCAGCCGCTTGGCGAAGTCGGCCAGGCCGACGTGGTACGGCTCGTCAAGCGCCGCGGAGTGCGCGGCCTTGAGGTTCAGTGTCTGCGCGGGGGCCTGCAAGGCGAAGCTCACCGCCGCGGCGCCAAGTGCCAAGAGCGTGCAGCGACGAGCAGACAGGAAGTTGCTTGACATGGCTTCTCTCCTTCGGAGGTGGTTGTCTTCGATTGACACGAGCACCAGGGCTCAGGATGCATGGACCGTGCCAAGGGCAGGCCCGGGGCTGGCGGCCGATGCGCCGCGCATGATGAGCAGCGTGGCGTGCACGGCAGAGATGACGACTTCGCCATCCTGGTTCAGCAGTTCCACGACCTCGGTCACGACGCCGCGCCCGGGCTTCTTCGTCGGCCGCATCGAAGCCAGGCGCACGCGCACGTGCACGCGGTTGCCGCTGACGATGGCCTTGCGGAAGCGCACGTCGTCCCAGCCGATCGAGGCCACGGAGGTCGTCTCGTACAGGCCGAGTTCGGACTTCAACCCCTCCATCAGCGCCAGGCCGAACAGCCCGTGCGCGATGCGGCGGGGAAAGCCCATCGAGCGCGCGAACGCATCGTCGCGGTGCAGCTGATGGTGGTCGTGCGTGAGATCGGAGAAGCGCTGCAGGTCCTCGTCACTGATCTGGTGCGCGCGCGTCTCGAAGCAGCGGCCGATCTCGATGTCTTCGTAGTACAGGCTTTGCGGCAGGCGTTGCATGCGGCCTCCTCAGGCGGGGCCGGTGGCCAGCAGGCCGAGCTTGTCGAGCACGCCGCGCAGGTTGGGCCACAGCGCCGCCGGCAACGGCAGGCGGGGCGGGCGCGGGTCGCCGACCGGGCGGCCCACGAGCGCCATCGCGGCCTTCGTGGCACCCACGTAGAGGTCGCCCGAGATCGCATCCATCAGCGGCAGCACCTTGCGGTAGATGCTGAACCCGGGTTCGAGGTCGGGCGAGCCGACGGTCTTCTCGTACAGCGCACGCGACATCGCCGGTGCGATGTTCGCGAACACCGAGACGTAGCCCTGCGCGCCGATGCGGAAGCCTTCCCAGGGGTGGTAGCCGGCGAACACCGTCATGCGGTCGCCGCAGGCATCGAGGATGCGCGTCGTGCGGTGCGGGTCGCCGCTGGACTCCTTGATGTAGCGCACGTTGTCGATCCGGCTCAGGCGCGCCACCAGGTCGGCCTTCAGGTCGACGTTCGAGGTGAACGGGTTGTTGTAGACCATGATCGGGATGGACAGCGCCTCGCCGATCTTGCTGTAGTGGACGAACAGCTCGTCGGGCGTGGGCGAGCTGTAGTAGGGCGGCACGACCATCACGCCGTCGGCGCCGAGTTCCTGCGCCTCGCGGCTGAGCGCCACCGCTTCCTGCGTCCACTCGGCAGCGGTGCCCACGATCACCGGCACGCGCTTGCGGGCCTGCTCGACCACGATGCCGGCGACGCGGCGCCGCTCTTCGCGCGTCTGCGACAGGAACTCGCCCGTGCTGCCGAGCGGAATCAGGCCCTGGGTGCCCTGTTCGATCTGCCAGTCGACGAAGCCGCGCAGCGTGGGCTCGTCGAGGCTGCCGTCGGCCTTGAACGGCGTGACCATGACCGTGTAGCTGCCCTTGAACATGTGCACCAACCCCCGGGTTGCCGGGCCCGAAGCAGGCCTGGCGGCAGTTGATCACATTCTTGCCTAAAGGTCAAAGATTGATCACACTGGCCTCCCAGCGGACGCGGAACCACACATGCAGTGGCAGCAACAGGTCGATCATGCCTTTCATCGAGATCACGGGATCTGATCACAACGAGGACCAGCGGCGCCTCCTGGGCCAGCGCCTGACGGCGGGCCTGGTCGAGGCGTTCTCCATCGAGCCCGGCATCGTCACGATCTACTTCCAGCCGGTGCCGTCTGCGGCCTATGTGCATGCCGGGCAACTGGCCCCGCCTGGCGCCATGCGCCAGTTCCTGAAGGTGCATGCCTTTCCGCGCGCGGTCGCGCTCAAGCGGCGCGCCGCCCGGCTGCTGACGGACGCGGTCGTCGATGTCACCGGGGCGCAGCCGAAGGACGTGATCGTCTACTTCCTCGACCGCGAGAAGCACGACGTGGCCCATGGCGGCGTGCTGGCCTGCGACTGAGCTTGCGGCCCCATGCCCGCTGTGATCTCCCTCTGAAAGAGCGCTGACCCCGAGGACCCCGGATGGATTTCTTCTACACGCAGGAACAGAAGATGGTGCGCGAGACGGCGCGCAAGTTCGCCGAGAGCACCATCCTGCCGGCCGCCGCCGGCATCGACCGCGATGACCGCTTCCCGCGCGAGATCTACCGCGGCCTCGCGGCGCTCGGCCTGTTCGGGGTCAGCCTGAGCGAGCAGGCCGGCGGCAGCGGCCTGGACACCATGGCGGCCTGCATCGCCATGGAGGAGATCGCGCGCTGCTCGGGGGCCGTGGGCAACATGTACGCGATCCCGGTCGAGGCTGCGCAACTGCTGCACGAGCATGGCAACGACAGCCAGCGCCGCTGGATCCCCCGGATCCTGGACGGCAGCGCCATCTCCGCCACGGGCGTCACCGAGTCCGACGCCGGCTCGGACGTTGCCGGCATGCGCACGACCGCGCTGCTGGACGGCGACCACTACGTTATCAACGGCAGCAAGGCCTGGGTCACCTTCGGCCAGGTGTTCGACTTCATGATGGTCTTCGCCAAGACCACCCGCGAGCCGGGCCACCACAACATCAGCTGTTTCCTCGTCGAGGCCGACCGCCCCGGCATCGTGCGCGGGCGCAACGAGGAACTGCTCGGCATGCACGGCCTGGAGGACTGCCAGGTCACCTTCGACAACGTGCGCGTGCCGGTGCACAACCGCATCGGCCCCGAGAACCGCGCCTTCAAGATGGCGATGGGGAACTTCAACTTCAGCCGGCTGATGATGTCGTCGATGGCGCTGGGCATGGCGCGCGCCGCCTTCGAGGACGCCCACCGATATTCCAAGGATCGCCGTCAGTTCGGCCAGCCGATCTTCGACTTCCAGGCGGTCCAGTTCATGCTGGCCGACATGTCGATGGACATCGCCGCCGCGCGGTTGCTCATCCACCATGCCGCCCGCCTGTTCGACGCCGGCCAGCCGATCGCCAAGGAGGCCGCGCACGCCAAGCTCTTCACCACCGACATGGCGATGAAGCACGCCTCCAACGCGCTGCAGATCCACGGCGGCGCGGGTTACTCGCGGCACCATCGGGTCGAGCGCATCTTCCGCGACGTGAAGCTGGCGCAGATCTACGAGGGCACCAACCAGATCCAGCGCGTGATCATCGCCCGCCAGGTCGACAAGGAAATGGGCTGAACGCGATGGCAGGCATCATCACCGCGGCGCAGGCGGCGGCGCTGGTCAAGGACGGCGACGTGCTCGTCGTCGGCGGCAACGGCGGCACCGGTGCGCCGGAGGCCCTGCTCACGGAGCTGGAGAAGCGCTTCCTCGCCGAGGGCAGCCCCGGCGCGCTCACGCTCTTCCATGTCACCGGCATCGGTGCGGTCACGGAGAAGGGCCTGTGCCGCCTGGCGCACCCCGGGCTTGTCTCGCGCGTCATTGGCGGCAACTTCGGCCTGCAGCTGCCGTTCATGAAGCTGATCGTCGAGAACGAGATCGAGGCGTACAACTTTCCGCAGGGCGTGATGACCCAGCTCTGCCGTGCCATGGCCGGCCGCCAGCCCGGCGTGCTCACGCACGTGGGGCTCAAGACCTACATGGACCCGCGCCAGGACGGCGGGCGCATGAACAGGCGCACCACCGAGCAACTGGTGAGCGTGATCGAGATCGACGGCTGCGAGTACCTCTTCTACCGGGCCCCCGTGCCGACGATCGCCTTCCTGCGCGGCACCAGCGCCGACGAGGACGGCTACATCTCCATGGAGCACGAAGCGACGACGCGCGAGGACCTTTCCATCGCGCAGGCCGTGCACAACGCCGGCGGCATCGTGGTCTGCCAGGTCAAGCGGCTGGCGAGACGTGGTGCCCTGCACGCGCAGCTGGTCAAGATTCCGGGCTTCCTGGTCGACCACGTGGTGGTCGAGCCCGAGCAGATGCAGACCTACGCCACGCGCTACGACGCGAGCCGATCGGGCGAGATGCCCGTGCCGATCTCGAGCCTGCGGCCCGACCCGCTCACCGAGAAGCGCGTGATGGCGCGCCGGGCCGCCTTCGAGCTTTGCCGGGGCGATGTCGTCAATCTCGGCGTGGGCGTGTCCGCCATGATCCCCAACGTCGCGGCCGAGGAGGGCGTCGAAGAGCAGATCACGCTCACCGTGGAGTCGGGCGTGATCGGTGGCGTGCCCGGGCACGGGCGGGAGTTCGGCACCGCGGTGAACCCGCGGGCCATCGTCGACCAGGCCTACCAGTTCGACTTCTACGACGGCGGCGGCTTGAACTGCGCCTTCCTGTCCTTCGCTGAGGTCGACGGCCAGGGCAACGTCAACGTCACGCGCTTCGGGAATCGCTACGACGGCTCGGGCGGCTTCATCGACATCTCGCAGAACAGCCGGCGCCTGGTCTTCAGCGGCACCTTCACCGGCGGCAAGCTCGACGTGCGCGTTGAAGGCGGTCGTCTGGCGATCCACAAGGACGGCGAGTTTGGCAAGTTCGTGCGCCAGGTCGGCCAGATCAGCTTCAGCGGCCAGCTCGCGCGCGAGCGCGGGCAGGAGGTACTGTTCATCTCCGAGCGTGCCGTCTTCAAGCTCGAAGCCGACGGCCTCGTGCTGGTGGAGATCGCCCCCGGCGCGGACCTGCAGCGTGACGTGCTTGACCGCATGGATTTCGCGCCGCGTGTCAGCACCGCCCTGCGCAGCATGGACGAGCGCATCTTCCGCGAAGGGCCGATGGGGCTCGTGCTGCGTGAAGCAGCGGCAGCGGCAGCGCCACGGCGCGGCGCGGAGCGGGCGGCATGATCAGCGCCCCGCAGCTTCAGGGCGTGACGGTGGCCACCGTGCTGCCCTTCGACGAGGAACTGGCCATCGATTGGGGCAGCTTCGAGCGCCTGCTCGACTACTGCGCACGCCGGCCGGGCATCGTGGCCGTGTTCGTCAACGGCCACGCCGGCGAGGTGGCGACGCTGACGCCTGAGGAGCGCGAGGAAGTCATCCGGCGCACGCGGCGATTCCTGGGCCCGGCCGTGCCGTTGATGGCCGGCATCGTGGCCTACGGCACCAGCGAGGCGGTGATGCGGGCCCGGGAGGCCGAGCAGGCGGGCGCCGACGTGGCCGTGCTGTTCCCGTTCCCGCAGTACTCGGGCGGTGGCGGGGCCGACCCGCAGGCCGGGTTGCGCTACGTCGAGGCGGTGCGCGCAGCCGTCCACATCCCGTTGTCGATCTTCCAATACCCGTTGCGTTCGGGTGCGGGTTTCTCCACCGAGGTGCTGTGCCGCATCGCGCAGGTGCCCGGAGTCATCGCCGTCAAGGAAGGCAGCGGCGACATCACAGCCTACGAGGACAACTGGCGCGCGCTCAAGGCGGCTGCGCCCCAGGTGGCGATGCTGCCCTCGAACTTCGATTGGTTCCTGCCGCAGCTGGCGGTCGGGGCCGACGGCGTGTTGTCGGGGCTCGCGAGCCTGCTGCCCGATCTCTTCATCGAGCTCTGGCAGGCCACCGCCGATGCAGACTTGCCCGCGCTGCGCCGCGCCAGCGACAAGCTCTACCCGATCGAGCGTGCGATCTACGGGGCGGCACCCTTGATGGACATGCACACGCGCATCAAGGTCGCGTTGCAGCACCTGGGCGTCATCCGCCACGCGCTGCCGCGGCCGCCGCTGATGCCCGTGGCTCCCGAGCTCGCGCAGCGCCTGCGTGGCGTGGTCGACGCCGCTGGGTTGCGCGGCCCGCGCGCCGGCTGACCTGGGCGGGTGGCGGCCGATGCACGACCGCGACAACGAGGCACCGACGGCGCCCACACTTGCTTCGACAGGGCCCTCGGCACTGCAGCACGCCGCGCCACGCCGCCTCGGCCGCACCGAGCTCTGGATGCCCCCGCTGGGACTCGGCGGCGCGGCCATCGGCAACCTGCACGGTGCCGTCGCCCCCGAGGTGGCGCAGGGCGTGCTGGCCGGCGCATGGTCGGGCGGCGTGCGCTACTTCGACACGGCACCCCTGTACGGCCGCGGGCTCGGCGAGCTGCGCATCGGCGCGGCGCTGCGCGAGCACCCGCGCGACAGCTTCGTGCTGTCGAGCAAGGTCGGCTGGCGAACCGCACCCCTGCAGCGCGACGCCGCAGCGCCTGCCGCGCTGCCGTTCTCACTGCATTGCGACTACAGCCGCGAGGGCACTTTGCGCTCGGTGGAAGACAGCCTGCAGCGGCTCGGCCTCGAGCGGCTCGACGCCGTCTTCGTGCACGACGTTGACCCGTACAACCATGGCGAGGCCTATCCGGCGAAGTTGCGTGCCGTGCTCGAAGGGGCGCTGCCGGCCCTGCACGAGTTGCGCCGGGCCGGCCTGGTGCGTGCCGTCGGCGTGGCCGTGAACAGCGTCGAGGTCTGCCAGGACGTGCTGCGCGAGGCGACGGTCGATGCCTTCCTGCTCGCTGGTCGATACACCCTGCTCGACCGCAGCGCCGGCGAATTGCTGCTGCCCGAGTGCGCGCGGCGGGGCGTCGGGGTCATCCTGGGCGCGCCGTTCAACACCGGCGTGCTGGCCGCGGGCGCCACGGCGCATGCACGCTACAACCACCGCCCGCTGCAGGCCGACATCGCTGCCCGCGTGCGGCGCCTGCAGCGCGCGTGCGAGGGCCACGGCGTCAGCCTGCTCGCCGCCGCACTGCAGTTCCCGCTCACGCATCCCGCCATCGCCGCCGTGCTGCCCGGGCCGCACACGCTGGAGCAGATGCGCGGCGTCCTGGCCGCATTCCACGAGCCGGTGCCGCAGGCGCTGTGGGACGAGCTGGCTCTGGCCGCGCGCGGCGAAGGAGAACACCATGCTCATTGAGGTGACGCGGCCCGCCGACCACGTGATGCTGATCCGCCTCGCGCGGCCCGAGGCACGCAACGCGCTCAGCCGCGCGCTGCTGCGCGAGCTGGCGGCGCAATTGGCGGCGGCCGAAGCCGACCCCGAGGTCCGCGTGGTCGTGATCACGGGCGATGAGCGCGCCTTCTCCGCCGGTGCCGACATCAAGGAGATGGACGATGGCGGCATCCCGATGTGGGGCCAGGCCGATCGCCTGCTCGCCTGGAAGGCCATCGAACGGTTCTCCAAGCCGCTGGTCGCCGCCGCCAACGGCTGGGCGCTGGGTGGTGGCTGCGAACTGCTGCTGCTGGCCGATATCGTCGTGCTGGGCGACAACGCAAGGCTCGGCTTTCCGGAAGTCAGAATTGCCGCCTTCCCCGGCGATGGCGGCACGCAACGCCTGCCACGCGCCGTGGGCAAGACGCGCGCGATGTGGATGATGATGGGTGGCGAGACCATCGATGCCACCACCGCCTGCGCCTGGGGCCTGGCGGTGGAGGTGGTGCCGGCGGCGCAGGCCGTGCCGCGTGCGTTGCAGATGGCGGCGCTGGTGGCCGGCATGTCGCCGGCGGCCGTGGGCATGATCAAGCAAGAGGTGTTGATGAGTTTCCAGAAGCCGCTGGACGAGAGCCTGAGCCTGGAGCGCAAGCTGCTCCTGTGGCAGACCGCCGACCACGATGAAGGCATCGCTGCCTTCATCGAGAAGCGGCCGCCCGTCTTCGGCCGGCGATGAAGTCGCGAGCCATCCCGGCGCGGCCCGCACCGCGGGCGCCGGCGCGGCAGCGCAAGGCGACCTTGCCGCACTCGCGCAAAGCGCCGCTGGGGGGCTCGCGCCTCGTCGCGGCCGCCGACGACGAGACCAGCGTCACCTCGGTGGAGCAGACCACCAACCTGATCCGCCAGGCGATCGTGCAGGGGCACTACGGGCCCGGCGAGCGCATCAAGATCTCCGAGGCGGCCGAGCGCTTCAGTGTCAGCGCCATGCCGGTGCGCGAGGCGCTGCGCAAGCTGGAGGGCGAGGGGATCGTCAGCATCTCGCCCAACCGCGGCGCCACGGTGCGGCCGGTGGACGAGAAGTTCATCGAGGACATCTACGAAGTGCGCACGATGCTCGAGATCATGATCCTCGGGCGCTGCATCGAGGCGCTGACGCTGGCCAAGCTGAAGTGGCTGGAAGAGCTGATCGACCGCCACCGCGCCGCGGTGGCGGCGGCCGACATCGCCGGCACGCTGGACAGCGCCCGCGTCTTCCACCTCGCTCTGTTCGAGATCGGCGGCAACCACGAGGCGGAGCGCCTGTTCCAGCGGGGCTGGGACACCATCCTCGCGCTGCGCCTGCGCTTCGGCTACAGCAGCGAGCGCCTGGAGCACATGGCGCTGGAGTTCCAGGCGCTCATCACCGCGCTGCGCCGGCGCGACGCGCGCGAAGCCGAGGCGGTGATCCGCATGCACAACCGTGCCGGCATGGAAGACCTCCTGCACCGCATCGCCGAGGCGCGCTCGCCCGCCCGGCCCACCTGAACGCCATCGAACCGACTGCCATGACACAAATCCGCATCGCTGCCGCCGGGCACACCTTCCTGGCCGAGACGCACCCCGAGGCCCCCCGCACGGTGGCCGCGTTCCTGCGCCTGCTGCCCTACCGCCAGAAGCTCATCCACGTGCGCTGGAGCGGCGAGGGCGTGTGGATCCCGCTTGGTGAGTTCAAGCTCGGCGTGGAGTTCGAGAACCACACGAGCCATCCCTCGGTGGGCGACCTGCTGTTCTACCCGGGCGGCTACAGCGAGACGGAGATCATCCTCGCCTACGGCAGCTGCTGCTTCGCCAGCAAGATGGGGCAGCTGGCCGGCAATCACTTCCTGACCATCGTGCAAGGGCGGGAGCAACTGCCGGCGCTGGGCCGCAAGGTGCTCTGGGAAGGCGCGCAGGACGTCACCTTCGAACTGGCGTGAGCAACGCCGCTGCTGCCGGGAGCCTGGCCGTGAACGACTTCGACCTGATCGTGCGGGATGCGGACATCGCGACGGTCGGCGACCGCTACCGCGCCGACATCGGCATCCGTGGCGGGCGCATCGTGGCCATCGCGCAGTCGCTGCCCGGTGCGGCGGCCGAAGTGATCGATGCGCGCGGGCGCCTCGTCACCCCAGGCGGTGTCGACGGGCACTGCCACTTCGACCAGCCCACCAGCGACGGCTCGAAGTTCGCGGACGACTTCTTCACCGGCACACGCTCGGCGGCCTGCGGCGGCACGACGACGGTGATCCCCTTCGCGTGCCAGCAGAAGGGGCACTCGCTTCAGGAGGCGGTGGACGACTACCACCGCCGTGCGCAAGGCAAGGCGGTGATCGACTACGCCTTCCACCTCATCGTCTCGGACCCCACGCCCCACGTCACGCAGCAGGAGCTTCCGCGCCTCGTCGAGCAGGGCTACACGTCGATCAAGATCTACATGACCTATGACGACCTCAAGCTCGACGACCGGCAGATCATCGAGGTGCTGGCCGCCGCGCGCCGCCACGGCGCCATGACCATGGTGCACGCCGAGAACAGCGACTGCATCGCCTGGCTCACCGAGCACCTGCTGGCGGCCGGGTTCACGGCGCCGAAGTACCACGCCAGCTCGCGCCCGATGGCGGTGGAGCGCGAGGCCACGCACCGGGCCATCGCCCTGTCGGAGCTGCTGGACACGCCGATCCTGCTCGTGCACGTCTCGGGCCGCGAGGCGGTGGAGCAGATCCACTGGGCGCGCGGGCGCGGCCTGCCGATCCATGCCGAGACGTGCCCGCAGTACCTGTTCCTCAGTGCGGAGGACCTGGGCATCGCTGCAGACGACCCGCTGCATGGAGCCCGCTGCATCTGCAGCCCGCCACCGCGCGACAAGGCGAACCAGAAGTTCATCTGGAACGCATTGGCCAGCGGCCTGTTCACGATCTTCTCGTCCGACCATGCGCCCTTCAACATGGCCGGCCCCACCGGCAAGCGCGTGGCCGGCGACGACGCACCTTTCAGCCGCGTCCCCAACGGCGTGCCGGGCGTGGAGACACGCCTGCCGCTGCTGCTGAGCGAAGGGGTGCTCGGCGGGCGCATCGACATCCACCGCTTCGTCGAGCTGACCGCCACCAACCCGGCGCGCCTGTACGGCCTGTACCCGAGGAAGGGCACGATCGCGGTGGGCAGCGACGCCGACCTCGTGCTGTGGTCGGTGTTCGAGAAGGGGCAGGAACTCCGGCTCGCGCACGACATGCTGCACAGCGCCGCCGACTACACGCCCTACGAAGGGCGCAGCCTGCGCGCCTGGCCGGCCCTGACGCTTTCGCGCGGGCGCACGGTGTGGCGCGAAGGCCGCTTCCTGGCGCAGCCGGGAGACGGTGCCTTCCTGCCTTGCCAGCGGCCGCACGCGCCGCGCACGAGCAGCCCGCTCGACCAGTGGCTGGCGCCCTAGACCAGCCGAGGCCGGCGGGGGCCGGCCGTCGTGTCGCTGGCGCCCGCGCGAACACCCCCGCCGTGGGTCGCCTCGGGCCTACCGGGTGGCCCAGCCCCCGCTCACCGGGAACACCTGCCCCACGAAGCAGGCCGCCGCTTCGCTGCACAGGTAGGCGGCGAACATCGCGTCCTCTTCGGCGCTCACCAGCCGGCCAAGCGGCACTTCGCGCGTGAGCCGCTCCTGGAAGCGCGGGTTGGCCTGCACCCCGGGGCCGTAGTAGGTGGGGTTGTCGACGAAGTTCTGCGCGATGGCATTGAACTGGATGCCCTGCGGCGCCAGCTCCAGCGCCACCGATTGCATGTAGGCCAGCTGCGCGCCGCGCGCGGCGCTGTAGGTGCCGGTGCGCTTCTGGCCGCGCAGGGCGGCGGCGCTGCCCATCAGCAGGATGCGGCCCCTGCCGCGCGCCAGCATCTGCGGCAGCACCGCGGCCACGAGGCGCGGCATCGGGTCGACGAGGTGCGCGAACACGTGCCGCCACTCGGCCTCGCCGATGTCGGCCGCGGCGGTGCTGGGTGCGGGCAGCGAGAGGTGCAGCAGCAGCACGTCCACGTGCCCGGCCGCCTGCGCGATGGCGGCCGGCAGCGCCGGGTCGTCGGCGAGCGCGCGCTCGTCGGCGATCACCGTCGCGCCCTGTCGCGCGAAGACCTCGGCCAGCGCCGGGCCCATGAAGTCGCACGCCTGGGTGAGCAGCACGCGTAGTCCGTGGAGTGGTCCGCCCAGTTGTCCGCTCAGTTGTCCGTCGAGTCGGTTGGAAATCATGTTCAGAACACCGAGAGCCCGGTGTGGGCCACGAAGAGTTCGAGCGCCATGCGCCCCAGGTGCGAGTTGCCGGTGGCATCGAGCGCCGGCGACCACACACACAGGCTCAGCAGGTCGGGCAGGACCGCCATGATGCCGCCGCCCACGCCGCTCTTGCACGGCAGGCCGATGCGGAAGGCGAATTCGCCGGCCGCGTCGTAGGTGCCGCAGGTGAGCATCAGCGCGTTCACG
>JALHOU010000113.1 GCA_022842825.1 Rubrivivax sp. | reverse complement strand
ACGCTGGCCACCGCCGCCGCGCAGGTGGCCGACAAGGCGCGTGCCTCGACGCTGCCGCTGGTGGCGCCGGCGCAGCTGGACGTGTTGCGCGACTACCTCGCCGACGGCGCCTCGGGCAGCGCGACGGCCGCCGACAGCCGCCAGATGCGCCTGCTCGCCACCTCGGTGGCCGGCGTGCTCACGGCGGTGACCTCGGGTCTCAACCGGCGCCAGGGCGTGTTCGACGCCAACCGGGCCACGCTCTTCGACACCCTCGTCGTGCTCACCGAGGGACAGCTGACGCTGGTGGCCAGCGGCACCTTCCGTTTCAGCCAGCTCGACGCGGTGCAGCGGGCGCGCATGGTGAGCCAGCCCTCGGCCTACCCGAACTACTTCGTCGACGGCAACGCCATGCTGAATGCCTTCATCTCCAGCATCCGCCTCGCCGACGTGCTGCCCGACATCAGGAACTACATCGTCAACTCCGACGAGTTCAAGCAGTTCTTCGCCTCGGTCATGCTGGACCTCATCTCGCAGATCGCCGAGCTGCTTCTGCGCATCCTCTTCTGAGGCCCGCGGCGGGCGGGGCCCGGGGGGCCTCGGGGCCGGCAACGCACCCGTGGCACAGTCCGCTCCCCATGGCGCTCAAATCCACCGTCTTCAAGGCCGCGCTGCAGGTGGCCGACATCGACCACGGCTACTACGCCGACCACACGGTGACGCTGGCGCGGCACCCGAGCGAAACCGACGAGCGGCTGATGGTGCGCCTGGTGGCGCTGGCGCTGCAGGCGCACCAGGTGCAGACGCTGGCCGGCGGCGACGCGACCTGGGGTTTCGGCAAGGGCCTGTCGGACCCCGACGACCCCGACGTGGTGCTCACCGACTACACCGGCCGGCGGCGCGTGTGGGTGGAGACCGGCCAGCCCGAGGACAAGCCGCTCGCCAAGGCCTGCAGCCAGGCCGACCTGGTGGTGGCCTACCCGTTCGCGGCCAGCGCCGAGATCTGGTGGCGCGGCATCGAGGGGCGCGTGGCGCGCCTGCCACGCCTCGAGGTGTGGCGGCTGCCGGCCGAGGCGACGCAGGCCCTGGCCGGCGCCGTCGGCCGCAGCATGATCTGGCAGGCCACCATCCAGGACGGCCTGCTGTCGCTCAGCGGCGAGGCCGGCCACTTCGACATCGAGCCGCAGCGCTGGAAGTGAGTGCGCCGCGCGGGGCGGCTTCGTCGCCGCGGCGCGGGCCGCCCGCCGGTGCCTGCGGCACGCGAGAGCCATCGCCACGGCGCGCCACAATCGCTGCCGCCATGGTCGAGGATCCAGCCCGCGAACCCAAGAAAACCGCCACGGCAACGCGCGGCGCCAAGGCGGCCGCTGACACGCCGCGCGCCGCCCCCGCGCCTCGCAAGAAGGGATGAGGTCGATGCTCGAAGTTCTCGGTCGCCCGAACAGCATCAACGTGCGCAAGGTGCTGTGGACCTGCGCCGAACTCGATCTCGAGGTTCGCCACGTGCCCTGGGGCGCCGGCGAGCTCTCGCTGGCCAGCGCCGAGTTCCGCGCCCTCAACCCGATGGGCCTGGTGCCGGTGCTGCGCGACGGCGCCGCCCACGGCGGTCGCGGCCTCGTGCTGCGCGAGAGCCATACGCAGTGCCGCTACCTGGCGGCGCGCGAAGGCCGGCACGACCTGCTGCCGCAGGAAGCCGGCGCGCGTGCCGAGGTCGAGCAGTGGATGGACTGGATGGCCACCGAGCTCAACAACGCCTGGCGCTACGCGTTCTTGGGCCTCGTTCGCCGCAGCCCGGCGCACCAGGACGCCGCCGCCATCGACGCCAGCGCCGCCGAGTGGAACCGGCAGATGGGCTTTCTCGAGCAGGCCTTGCAGTCCACCGGCGCCCACGCCACCGCGCTCGGCTTCACGCTGGCCGACATCGTGCTTGGACTGGCCACGCACCGCTGGGTGATGACGCCGATCGAGCACGCCGATCTGCCCGCCGTGCAGGCCTACTACGAACGGCTGTCCGAGCGCCCGGCGTTTCTGGCCCATGGTCGCAACGGCATGCCATAGAGGACCCGAGACCATGTGCCGCAACATCCGCACGCTCTTCAACTTCGAGCCCCCGGCGACCGAGATCGAGATCCGCGACGCCTCGCTGCAGTTCGTGCGCAAGCTCTCCGGCTTCAACGTGCCTTCCCAGGCCAACGAGGCGGCCTTCGAGACCGCGGTCGCCGACGTCGCCGGCGTCGCGCGGCGCCTGATCGACAGCCTGGTGACCAACGCCGCCCCACGCAACCGCGATGTCGAGGCCGAGCGCGCCCGCGCGCGATCGGCGCTGCGCTTCACACCGCGTGGCGGCGGCGACTGAGCAAGTGCCTGTCCCTCCCGTTTGGCCACCTTGGCACCACCCTTGCGCCACCCCTGCATCGCCCTTCCGCCAGCCTCCCGTCACCCTCCCACGAGCAAGCCTCCATGCCCCGCATCCTCATCGCCGGCTACCAGCACGAGACCAACACCTTCGCGCCGAGCCTGGCCGACTGGGCCGCCTTCACGCGTGGCGACTCGTTTCCGGCCTTCGTGCGCGGGCAGGCGATGGTCGACCAGCTGTCGGGCATCAACATCCCGGTGGCCGGCTTCATCGAGGCGGCGCGCCAGGTCCACGGGGTCGCGTGGACCCTGGTGCCCTCGGCCTGGGCCGGCGCCATCCCTTCCTCGTACGTGACGCGCGACGCCTTCGAGCGCATCGCCGGGGCCATCTGCGAGGACGTGGCGGCGGCACGCGACCACGGCGGGCTGGACGCGATCTACCTCGACCTGCACGGCGCCGCCGTCGCCGAGCACGCCCTGGACAGCGAGGGCGAGCTGCTGCAGCGCCTGCGCGCCCTCGTCGGGCCCAACCTGCCGATCGTCGCCAGCCTGGACCTGCACGCCAACGTGACGCGGCGCATGCTCGACCTCGCCGACGCGCTGGTGGCCTACCGCACCTACCCGCACGTGGACATGGCGGCCACCGGCGAGCTGGCGGCCGGGCTGCTGGCGCGCCGCTTCAAGGCCGGCCGCAAGGAGCCGATGCATGCGCGGCGCCTTCCGTATCTCATTGCGCTGAATGCGCAGAGCACCTTCCTCGAGCCGGCGCAGGGCCTGTACGAGGAGCTGAAGGCGCTTGACCACGAGTTCGGCGCCGTGCTCAGCTTCTGCCCGGGGTTTCCGGCGGCCGACTTCGACGAGTGCGGCCCGGTGCTTTGGGGGCACGGGGCGCGCGCCGAGGCGGCCGTGGAGCGGCTCTACGCGCGCGCGGCCGAGCCGGCGCAGTGGCGCGTGAGCGTGCTGCCGGCGCGCGATGCCGTGGCCCAGGCCGTGACGCTGGCGGCGCAGGCGCGCCAGCCGGTGGTGCTGGCCGACACGCAGGACAATCCCGGCGCCGGCGGCGACAGCAACACCACCGGCATGCTGCACGCGCTGCTGGCCCAGGGGGCAGGACGGCGCTTTCCGGGCCAGGTGGCCCTGGGCCTGATGTTCGACCCGGCGAGCGCACGCGCGGCGCACGAAGCAGGCCTGGGCGCCGAGATCGAGCTCACGCTCGGCAAGGCGGTGCCGACCTTTGCCGGCAGCGTCACGGGCGAACTGAGCGACCCGCCGGTGCGCGGCCGCTTCAAGGTGCTGGCGCTGGCCGACGGCAAGGTGACACTGAAGGGGCCGATGATGACCGGGCTCACCGTCGGCCTCGGCCCGAGCGCGTGCCTGGAGATCGACGGCGTGCGCGTCGCCGTGGTCAGCGGCAAGAAGCAGCTGCTCGACCGCGAGCTGCTGCGCATGGTGGGCATCCACGCCGAGCAGATGCGCCTGATCGTCGTGAAGAGCTCGGTGCACTTCCGCGCCGACTTCCAGCCCAACGCCAGCCACGTGCTGGTGGGCAAGGCGGCCGGACCGATGGCCGCCGACCCCGGCGACCTGCCCTGGCAGCGGCTGGCGGCAGCAACGCGCACGAGGCCCTGAGGGCCGGCGGCTGGCCAGGACGCGATGCGCAAGGCGGCGACCCCGATGACTCGAATGCAGGCGCAGACGCGGACACCTTGCCGACCGCCGCAGGGGCCGGTGCCAGCCCATTCACCCCCCGGCCCACGACGTGCGGCCCTGGTCCGGGCCGCAGCGATCGGGTGGTTCCTGGCCGCCTCGCAGGTGCTCGCACAGCTTGCCGCCGACCCCGCGTCCGATGCGCCTGAAGGCGAAGGCCACTTCGCCGGCGTCGCGCCAGGCTCCTCCATCGACGCCTCGTCCCATGCGCAGGCCCTGCAGCGCTGGCGCAACGCCTCGGACATCCATGCCTGGATCGCGGCGCATTTCCGCTACGACGCCGCGCGCGCCCTGCAGCTGTCGGAGACACAGCGGCAGAAGAACGGTCGCATGCCGATCACCGAGCCCGGCGCGTTCTTCGCCCGGCCCAGCGGCGTGTGCGTGGACCTGGCGCGGTTTGCGTTCGAAACCTTGCGCCACATCGACCCGGATGCCCGCGCCGCCTATCTGATGATCGAGTTCGACCCCGTCACGCTGGCCGGCAATGTCCTGCGCCGCCATTGGCTGGTGACGTTCGAAGCCGCCGGCCAGCGGTACTTCTTCGCCGACTCGAAACGCCCTGGCGTCATGGCCGGTCCGTATGCCAGCACGCGCGACTTCGTCGACGAGTACGCGCGCTACCGAGGCCGCCGGATCGTCGCGTTCGCGGAACGGGACTCCTTCGAACGCCAGCTGCGCGCCACGGCACGGCAGCCTGCGCGCCCGTTGCCTTGAGCCCTCGCCCGGCGCGCGCCCCTGTGCCGCAGTCGGGCGCCTGGGCCGCGACGCGCTGTCTATGATGCGCCTCGCGGCCCAGGCTTCCGGTCCGCCTCCACGACACCGGCTCCAGCTTCGGGGCACAAGACCCTCACACCATGCGCCTCACCGCCTCTCTGCCGCGCCTCCTCCTGGTGGCCCCCATCGTCGGGCTGCTGATCCCCGGATCGGTGCATTCGGCCGGCAAGGAAATGAGCGGCCTGGTCGGCAAGCCCTTCTCGAGCGTGCGCGCCAAGCTCGTGGACGACGGCTGGACGCCGGTGGAGACGAATCTCACCACCGCCCGGGGGGTGCCCGAGCGCTCTCGCGGCGAGGCCGCCAAGTACCTCGAAGCCGGTTTCCCGGAGATCGAACGCTGCACCGGCGGGTCGCGCAACTACTGCTTCCTGAACTACAGCCGCCGCGGCCACTGCCTGCGCATCCGGACGATCGGCGCGCTCAACCTGCCGGCGTCCGACCCCAAGATCCACGGCGCGGGCGATTCATGCCCCTCGAAGCAGCGGGCGCGATAGCGAAGGTTGACGTCGGGCAACCGGAGGGGCCGGGCCCCAGGCCCACCACTGATCGCCGCGCCGCGCCAGGGCGGCTTCGAGGGCGCTAGGCCCGCCCTGAGCGCCGGCTGCGTGGTTGCAGCTTGTCCAGTTCGGCGAACTGCTGCTTCAGCAGCAGCAGCAACGTGCGGGCATGCTCCACCGGCACGCGCAGGCAGGTGCTGGCGGCCTGATCGTCGCGCGCCTGCCGGGCCATCACGAGCGCGTCCACGTCGATCTCGATCAGGCCCTTGTCGTGCTTCATCGACTTCAGGCGCTGCACTTCGATGTCGTACGGCTTCACGCAGGCTCCCGGGTTGGTGCGCGTCGGATTGTCCACCGGCCGTGCCGCGCGCCTCGCCGGGCGCCAGCCCTTCCAAGGGCGTTGCCCTCACCCGCCTTGTGCGATCATTCCTGCGCCTCGGGCGGCCAACGCCGGGCGGCTTCGCGAGCCGCTCTGACTTCCAGCCTTCGCCGCCAAAGATCGCCCCTACTGCGCAGACCGGCCCATGAACCCACTCCAGCAGCGACTTGCGCTCTTCTCATGTCTCGTCGCCGTCGGCGCACCGGCGCAGGCGGCCAGTTGCGAGGAGGTCCAGGCGTCGATCGAAGCGCGCGTTCGCGCCAACGGTGTCGTCAACTTCAGCGTCGCAGCAGTCGACGTGGCCGCGTCGGCGCCAGGCCGGCAGGTCGGCACCTGCGACCTCGGCCGCAAGAAGCTCATGTACGTGCGCGGGCCGGCGGCACCTTCGGCCGCGGCCGCTTCCGCGGCGGCGGGTTCGCAGCGTCCGGGCATCATCACCGAATGCGCCGACGGTCGCGTCGTCAAGGACGGCTCGTGCAAGAAGTGAGGTGTCCGGCCGCGGCCTGCATCGCCGCGCTGTCCCTGTCGCTCCATCTCGCCCCGCACGCCCATGCCATCGAGGCCGCCTTCGGGCATTGCCGCGATGTCGTCGAGGCGGGTGCCAGGCTGGCCTGCTACGACGCCATCCCCTTCACCGGCCCTCGGGCGCGCACGGCCGCGTCCGGCGCCTCGGCGGCCTCGGCGCCACCATCGGCAGCAGCCCCCGTGGCGGCCCGGGCCGCTGCGGTGACATCGCCCCTGCCGTCCGCGATCGACCGTTTCGGTTGGGTCGGGGCCCCTGCGCAGGAGGAACTGCAAAGCATCAGCTCCTCGGTCAACGCCGACTTCTTCGGCTGGGGCCCGCGCGAACGCATCCCGCTGGTCAATGGCCAGGTCTGGGAGGTCATCGACGGCAGTTCCGGCACGGTGGCCCCGGCGAACCGGAAGGTCACCGTCCGCCGGGGCGCGCTCGGCTCGTTCTTCCTCGACTTCGAGGGCTTGAACATCTCGCCCAGGGTGCGGCGGCTGCGCTGAGTGATCCGCATGGCGCCGACACCACCGCGTCCACGATTCGCCGCATGACGATCGAACTGACCAAGGAAGCCCGCGCCGAGGCCATCGCCTCGATCGAGCGCTACTTCGCCGAGAACATGGAAGAGCGCATCGGCAACATCGCCGCCGGCGCGCTGCTCGGCTTCTTGCTCGAGGAGATCGGACCCTCGATCTACAACAAGGCCGTGGCCGACGTCCAGGACAAGCTCCAGATGCGCATCGCCGAGATCGACCTCGAGGTGCACGAGGACGAGTTCCAGTACTGGTCCCGTCAGGCCAAGGTGGGCAAGCCCGGCAAGGCGCGACGCTGAACCGCGCGGCGAATCCGACGACCCCACGCGATCTGCCAACGCCACCCCCATGACCATGCGAATCGAAGTCGACGACCTCACCCGCGCCGAGGTGCTGGGCCTGCTGCAGGAGCACCTCGACAACATGTACGAGCTCTCGCCGCCGGAGCAGGTGTTCGCCCTCGACGTGACGAAGCTGCGGGCCCCGGACATCACGTTCTGGACCGTGTGGGAGGACGGTCTCCTGCTGGGCTGCGGTGCCCTGAAGGAACTCGGCCCGGCGCACGGCGAGGTCAAGTCGATGCGCACACCCAGGGCGCTGCGGCGGCGCGGCGCCGGGCGGGCCATCCTGACCCACATCGTCGACGAGGCCAGGCGGCGCGGCTACGCGCTCCTCAGCCTCGAGACCGGCTCCCATGTCGCGTTCGGTGCGGCGCAGGCGCTGTACCGCAGTGCGGGGTTCGACGACTGCGGCCCGTTCGGCAGCTACCTCGAGAACGAGAGCAGCGTCTTCATGTCACTGCGCCTGGCGAACGCCGCGGGTACCACGGGTACCACGGGCACGTAGAGGGCGAGCGGGCCACGAGATCCGGCAGAGCCTCCGGTGAGCCCGCTCTTCACGCGCCCCTGGCTGCCGGCCGCCGTGCTCTGCCCGCTCGCCTATGCCCTAGTCGCCTGGCTGGGCGAGGGCCACTACCGCGGCGAGTTCCTCGGCCTGAGCCTGGCCGTCGGCGTCGCGGGCGCGGCGCTGCTGGTCTTCAACCGGCTCGCCACGCGGCGCTTCTGGGCGCAATGGTCAGGCGTGTTCTGCCTCAACTGGCTGTTCGCCGCTTACGTCGTTGCTGCGCTGGCGGTGTGACGAATGGCCGGGGAGGCCGGCCTGCTTCAGGGCACGGCCTGGCTCGCTGCCGAAGCGGCCGGGCCGCGTTGCGCGCAGGATCGGACCGGATCAGGATCGTGCCCGGCCAGGTGCCGGGCGGTGGCCGTTCGAGCCCCTTTCCTGGCGGACGCAGGTGCTCGATCTTCAGGCCATGCGTCGCGCCAGCAGCGCCCACATGCCGAGCCGACAAGTTCACGCTTCTGCGGCACCTGCCCGCATTGCGTCGTTCACCCCGGCACTTCAGGCGCCGAAAGCCCGGGAGCGAAAGCGCATGGCGACTCGATGACCCCAGCCGCCCAGCCCCTCGCCGCACCGCCGGTCTTGCAGGCGCCGCCGCCCGACTCGGTGGAGCGCGAGCAACTGCGCATGCTGTTCGAGCACATGGCGGTCGGCACGTTCCTGGCCACCGCCTTCGCGGGATTGCTCGCTGCCCACCTCTACGGCGTTGTTCCGTCGGGGCACCTCGCGACCTGGTTGGGCCTGAAGCTGGGCATCGCGCTGCCGCGCATGGCGCAGGTCGCGCTGTACAGGCGCCGACGTGTTGGCGATACACGGCGCTGGATGATGGTCACGAACGCCTTGCTCGCCGCCGACGGCCTCGTCTGGGGTCTGGGCGGCCTGTGGTTCACGCAGGGACCACCGATGACCGAGGCGGCCATCGTCGCGGCCTGCCTGTGCAGCGTGGCCTGCGTCGCCACGTTCGGCCTGCAGGTCAGCTTCAAGGCCACGTCGGCCTACGTCGCGCCGATGATGGCGTTCACGGCCATCGGCATGCTGACGCGCGACGCCGATCCCGGCCTCGTCCCGGCCGCCGGGCTCGTGCTCGTGCTGCTGCTGATGCTGAGCACCGCCCGGCGCTCCGAGCGGCGCCTGTTGGAGGTGTTCCGCCTCCGCTTGCTGGCGCAGCAGATTGCCGACGAACGGGCCCAGGCCGTCGTGGTCCTGGAGGGCCACAGCGAGCGCAAGTCGCGCTTCATCGCCACCGTCAGCCACGAGGTGAGAAGCCCGCTGCACGGCATCATCAGCCTGGCCGAGCTGCTCGACCGCGAGGTCACCGAACCGTCGCTGCGGCGCAAGGTGGAGCTGATCGCCTCGACCGGCCAGCACCTGCTGACCCTCGTCAGCGACTTGCTCGACATGTCCAAGATCGAGGCCGGCACGCTGCGCCTGGACCCGAAGGTCTTCGATCTGTCCGAAGAGATCGCGCAGCTCGCCACGCTGTACCTTGCGCGGGCCCAGCGGGCGGGCATTCATCTGCACACATGCTTCACATTCCCCTCGCCGCTTTGGGTGGTGGGAGACAACGGTCGCGTGCGCCAGGTGCTCGACAACCTGGTGAGCAACGCGATCAAGTTCACGCCGCGTGGCGGGTCCGTCAGCCTGACCGTCACGCTGTTGGCGCAGCGCGGCGTGGAGTTCGTCGTCTCCGACACCGGCCCGGGCATCTCGCAGGCCGATCAGGCGCGCCTCTTCCACCCCTTCGAGCAAGGCTCTGCCGGCCCCGAGAAGGCCCGCGAGGGTGCGGGCCTGGGCCTTGCCATCGCGCGTGACCTGGTCGCGTTCATGCAGGGCAGCTTGGGCTGCGAGAGCGAAGTCGGCCGCGGCTCGAGCTTCCGTTGCCTGCTTCCGCTGCCGCTTGCGCCCGCGCCCGCGGCTGCGCCCGTACCGCACCAGCCCGCGCCGGCGGCTGCGCCCGTACCGCAGCCCCAGCCCGGCACACCCGCCGGTCCCGCGCGGCGGGTCGACCCTGCGGCGCTGGCGCTGGTGGTCGATGACGACGAGGTGAGCGCCCTCGTGGCCTCGGCCGCGCTGCAACGCGCCGGGTGGGCCGTGGAGGTCGCCCACGAAGGCCGCATCGCCCTCGAGCGATTGACGTCAGCTGCGGGGTGGGAGCGACCCCGGCTCGTGCTGATGGACTGCGACCTTCCGCAGCTCGACGGCCTGGAAGCCACGCGCCGGGTGAGGGCCTGGGAGAAGCGCACCGGCGCGCGACCCGTGCGCATCGTGGCGCTGACCGGCAGAGCGACCCGCGAAGACCGCGCCGACTGCCTGCGAGCCGGCATGGACGACGTGTTCACCAAGCCGTTCTCGATGGCGGCGCTCGCCGAGGCGGCCGCGCGCCACGCGAGCGACGCCGGCGACCCGGACGCGCCGGTCGGCTCGTAGCGCCGCTTCGCCACGCCGCGGTCAGAAGAATGGAAAGGACACCACGAACACCGCCCAGATGCCGATCAGCAGGTGCGAGAAGACCACTCCCACGAGGGTCGGATGGCGCGCATACAGCCAGCCCCAGAAAAGGCCCATCGGGAACACCAGCGCCGCGAACTCGAAGCTGGTGTGCAGGTGCGTCGCGCTGAACAGCAGCGCCGACATGAAGACCGACATCGTCACGCGATGGCGCGGGCGCAGGAACATCATGAGCGAGCTCTGGATGCCGCTGCGTGCCACCATCTCCTGCACGGGCACGAACAGCGCATAGGCAAGCACCACCAGAAACGTGCCGCCGGTGCCGAGGCCGGTGTGCCGGTAGAAGTCGAACAGACGTTGCCCCTCGAACGCCGGCGAGTTCCGCAGCAGCACCCACTTCAACCCGACGATCAGGGCCAGGAACGGCAGGCTGAAGAGCAGGGCTTCGCGCAGCGCTGGCCGCCAGTGGGCGAGCGTGAATCCGTAGGCGCTGGCCGGGAACATGCTCGTGCGGATGTTCATCCACAGCCCGAAGGCGAAGCCGACCAACACCACCACGCTGAACGCGGTGGAGTCGGGCACCAGCGTCTTCAGCGGCTGCATCAGCACGAGCGCGAACATGTACAGGCAGGTGCCGATGAGCACGCGGCTCATGAAGCGGCCCATCTCGACGCGCTTGCGCTCCTCGTGCAGCGCTTCCTCGAGGTGGCGCACGGCGCTCGAGGTGCTGTGGCGGATCTTCTGCGCCAGCTCGTGCGCCAGGTTCAGCTGCATCTGGACGGCCGGGTGCGGCGGCGTTGGCGCCTGCGGCTCCAGGTCGCGCACGCGCAGCACCAGCACCACCGAAGCCTCGAGCGCACGCACGGTGGCCGAGCGCGTGCCGCGGTCGAGCAGCGCCACCTCGCCCACCAGGGTGCCCGGCCCCATGTGCCCGATGCGGTGGCCGCCATCGGCAGCGCCGGCGCCTTGCTCGCTGCGCTTGCGGACCTCGAAGCCGCCGCTCTCGACGAAGTAGATCGCCTCGGCGCTTTCGCCCTCGACGACCAGGTCTTCCCCGGGGTCCAGGCGCAGGCGGCGGCCGGCCAGCCGCAGCACGTCGCCCAGGGCGGCGGGGTCGATGCCGCGAAAGAGGCTGCACTCGGCCGTCAGCCGACCGATGAGCGGCGCGATCTCGTCGTCGGCAAGGTCCAGTTCATTGGGCATCGGCGTTTTCCCGGTGCTTCAAGCCGTGGCAGAGTCAGGGATGATCAGAAGAAGCATCGGCCGTGCCGTTCTGCGCCTCAGTGGCTGGGCGTTCGAGGGGCCGCTGCCGGCCGCGCGGCGCTATGTGCTGATCGCCGCGCCGCACACGTCGAACTGGGACTTCGTCTACATGATGGCGATGGCATGGGCGAACGGTGTCCGGCTCCGCTGGATGGGCAAGGCGTCACTGTTCGTCTTTCCGTTCGGTACGCTGTTCAAGGTGCTCGGCGGCCTGCCGATCCGGCGGGACGTGTCGGCCAACGTCGTCGACCAGAGCGTGGCACGCTTCGCGTTGGCGCAGCAGCGGGACCTCGTGCTCGCCGTGCCGGCCGAAGGGTCGCGCCGCCGCGGCACCGTCTGGCGCTCGGGCTTCTATCACATCGCCCGCCTGGCCGAGGTGCCCATCGTGCTGGGCTACCTGGACTACGCGCGCCGGCGCGGCGGCCTCGGGCCCGAGGTGCGACCGAGCGGCGACGTGCGCGCCGACATGGACTTCGTGCGCGCCTTCTATGCCGACAAGGTCGCCCGCCACCCCGAGGCGTTCACCACACCGCGGCTGGCCGAGGAAGCCGACGCCCCCGCGCGTGTGCCGGCTGCGGCGCCCTCAGCGCCACCGCTGCGCCGGTGATTCCGCGCCTGCCGCCTGCCCGCGGCGTGCCCGCCGCTCCGCGAGGTGGAAAAGCCCCTGCACCACGAGCGCCAGCAGCGCCGCCGGCAGGGCCCCCGCGAGCATCGCCGCCGTGTCGTTGACCGCCAGGCCGGCGACGATGCGCTCGCCGAAGCCGCCGGCGCCGACGAACGCGGCCACCGTGGCGGTGCCGACGTTGATGACGGCGGCCGTCTTCACGCCGGCCAGGATGGTCGGCATGGCCAGTGGCAGTTCCACCAGGCGCAGGCACTGGACCGACGACAGGCCGAGCGCCCGCGCCGCGAGAGAGAGCTCGGCCGGCACGCCGCGCAGGCCCTCGTGCGTGTTGGCGACGATGGGCAGTAGGGCATAGACGAAGAGCGCCAGCAGCGCCGGTACGAAACCGATCGTGCCGAGCGCGGCGATGAGGAAGGCGAGCAGCGCCAGCGAGGGCAGCGTCTGCAGCAAGCCCACGGCGGCGAGCACGACCGCGGCCGCTCGGGGCCACCGCCAGGCGGCGATGCCAAGCGGCACGGCGACGATCACCGCCAGCGCCACCGAGGCGAAGACGAGCAGCACGTGCTGGCCCGCGAGCCGCGCGAGATCGGGGGCGAACAGGCGCCCCACGAGACCGCGCGGTACCGCGGTCGACGGCACGCCCGGCGCGCTCGTCGCGGCCTGCGGCAACCGCGGCGCGCCAAGGAAGGCACGCGCCACCTCGGCAAAGGGCTTGCCGTCGAGCTCGGCCTGGGCGTTGAGCGCGATCATGCGCGGCTCGTCGATGCGCCGCACGAGGCCGAGCAGCAGGCTCTCGTCGACCGTCAGGCGCATCAGCAGCACAGCGTCGTAGCGGGGGAAGAAGGCGCGGTCGTCGGCCAGCACGCGCAGGCCGTCGCGGCCGATGCGCGCGTCGGTGGAGTAGGCGTCGATGAGGTTGACGCGGCCAGCCTTCACCGCGTCGTAGGCGAGGCCGTGGTCGAGCGCGTTGCCGGCCGCGAACGGCAGCGCGTAGGCGCGCTGCAGCGCGGGCCAGCCGTCCTCGCGCACGATGAACTCGTGCGAGAGCCCGGGGCGGATGGTTCCCGCCGGCAGCCGCGCGAGGTCGGAGATCTTCGCCACGCCCAGGCGCCTGGCCTCCGCCTCGGGCATCGCCAACGCGTAGGTGTTGTTGAAGCCGAGCGGGATGGCAGCCTTCAAGCCGCGTGGCGCCAGCCACTCGTTCAGCTCGGGCAGCGTCGGGTTGCTGCCCGGCGGCGTCTCGCGCTTGAGGATGGCGCGCACGATGGTGCCGGTGTACTCCGGGTACAGGTCCACCTCGCCGGCGGCGAGCGCCTGTTCGAGGATGCCGGTGTTGCCCAGGCCCTGGCGATGCGTGCAGGCGCGGCCGGCGGCCACCAGCGTCTGGCAGACGATCTCTCCGAGCACGTAGCTCTCGGTGAAACGCTTGGAGCCGACGACCAGCGGCTTGTCGGCGGACAGCGCGGGCTGCACCGCGGCGAGCGCCAGTGCGGCGGCCGCGAGGGCCACGATTGCCGCAGGCCTGGCACGAGCGGCAAACGCACCAGGGGCCGCGGACCTCACGGCCCCCACAACGGCCGCCAGCGCCGCCAAAGCCGCGGGCGCGACCAACGCGACCCACCTGCCCGGCCGCGCGGCATGCATCGCGCTCAGCCCTTGCCCGCTTCGCCCGCAGGCGACGAGAGCAGCGGAATGGCGCCATCGCCGCCGCCCAGCAGCCCCGTGCGTGAGTAGATGCCGAGCTTGTCGCGCGTGTCGACGATGTCGAGGTTGCGCATCGTCAGCTGGCCGATGCGGTCGGCCGGGCTGAAGGCGCCTTGGCCCCTCTCCATCGTCAGCCGCTCGGGGTGGTAGGTGAGATTCGGGCTCTGCGTGTCGACGAGGTTCCAGTCGTTGCCGCGCCGAAGCTCCACCCACACCTCGCCAGTGACGGCCTTGGCCACCCAGCGCTGCGCTGTCTCGCGCAGCATCAGCGCCTGCGGGTCGAACCAGCGGCCGTGGTAGAGCAGCTTGCCGAGCACCCGGCCGTTGCTGCGGTACTGGCCGATGGTGTCCTCGTTGTGGATGCCGGTGACGAGGCGCTCGTAGGCGATGTGCAGGAGCGCCATGCCCGGCGCCTCGTAGATGCCGCGGCTCTTGGCTTCGATGATGCGGTTCTCGATCTGGTCGCACATGCCCAGGCCATGCCTGCCGCCGATGCGGTTGGCCTCCTCGAACAGCGCCACCGCATTGGCAAAGGTGCGCCCGTTCAGCGCCACCGGCACGCCCTCCTCGAAGCGCACGCCCACGACCTCGGCCTTCACCTCGACCTCGGGCTTCCAGAAGGCGGCGCCCATGATCGGGTTGACGATCGTCAGCCCCTTGTTCAGGAACTCCAGGTCCTTGGCCTCGTGCGTGGCGCCCAGCATGTTGCTGTCGGTGCTGTAGGCCTTCTCGACGCTCATCTTGTAGTCGAAGCCGTTGGCGATGAGGTACTCGCTCATCTCCTTGCGCCCGCCCAGCTCGTCGATGAAGCGCTGGTCGAGCCAGGGCTTGTAGATGCGCAGCTGCGGGTTGGCGAGCAGCCCGTAGCGGTAGAAGCGCTCGATGTCGTTGCCCTTGTAGGTGCTGCCGTCACCCCAGATGTGCACGCCGTCCTCGCGCATCGCCACCACCAGCGCGGTGCCGGTGACGGCGCGGCCGAGCGGCGTGGTGTTGAAGTAGGTCTGGCCGCCGGTGCTGATGTGGAAGGCGCTGCACTGGATGGCGGCGATGCCTTCGGCGACCAGTTGCGCGCGGCAGTCGACGAGGCGCGCGAGCTCGGCGCCGTAGGCGCGCGCCTTGCGCGGGATCTCCTCGTAGTCGCTCTCGTCGGGCTGGCCGAGGTGGGCCGTGTAGGCGCAGGGGATGGCGCCCTTGGCGCGCATCCAGTGCACGGCGGCGCTGGTGTCCAGGCCGCCGCTGAAGGCGATGCCGACGCGTTCGCCGGCGGGCAGGGATTGCAGGATGGTGGTCACGGACTCGGCTCTCCTTGAGCCGTGATTGTCGCAAGCCGCCGGCCGCCGGCCGCGGGCCGCGGGCCGCGGGCCGCGGGCCACGGCCCGCACGCCGGCCACCGTGTGGCGAACGATGGCTGCGCCGTACGTGGCCCCGGTCGGCAGGTGTGCTCGAGCCGCCCTCGAGGCGGCTGCAAGGAACTTCCGGCCGGTGTCCACCCGCTTGGACTTGCGGCCGACGATGGCCAGAATGCCGTGCATGGACACTCACCACCGCGTCGACCCCCTCACCTCGTCCACTGCGCCCCTCGGCCAGGTGCTCGTCGTCGGCGCCACCGGCGCGCTCGGCCGCCCCGTCGTGAAGCTGCTGCGCGAGCGCGGCGTGGCCGTGCGCGCGCTCAATCGTCACCCCGAGCGGGCGGCCGACCTGGCGGCGCTCGGCGCCGAGGTCGTGGCCGGCGACCTCACCGACGCGGCCTCGCTGCAGCGCGCCTGCACCGGTGCCACACG
>JALHOU010000112.1 GCA_022842825.1 Rubrivivax sp. | reverse complement strand
CCACCCGGCGTCCTTGGCGTGAACCGACGGTGGTGCGCCACGTGGCGGACTTCCACCATCGGTTCAGGATCGGGCCGATGGGGTGCCCTGCGCAGCGAAATCAAGGGGGCATCGGGGGGACCTGCGAGCTTGCGAGCAGGGCCGCCCGAAGAGGACATTCGCGGAGCAGGGCACCCCGTCGGCCCGATCCCGCCACCGTTCGTTGGCGAGCACCCACCGGATCGATTTCTGATCAATCGATGGCGAACCCCGTTGGTCAGCGCCTCTGGGCGCGCTGGCGGTCGGCGCGTGCGCCGGCCAGGGCGCGCGGCAGCTCGGCAAACAGCCGCTCGGTCGTGAGCGGCTTGTGCCAATAGGCGTGCGCGCCGAGCGACATCGCCTTCACGACCTCCATGGAGAAGGAGTCGGCGGTGAGCAGGATGACGCGCAGCAGCCGCTGCGCGATCGGCTCGTTGAGCAGGCGCACGACCTCGAGCCCACCAATGTCGGGCAGGTTCATGTCCAGCAGCACCAGATCGGGCTGTTCTTGCAGCGCCAGGGTCACCCCTTGGCGGCCGGTGGCCGCCTTGAGCAGCGTGACATCCGGGAAGTGCGCGAGCTGGGCCTCCACCAGCGCCATGCAGATCGGATGGTCCTCGATGCACAGGATGGTGCCCGGCGCATCGGCGTCGGGCGGCAAGGCGGGCGGCATGGGGCTTTGGTTCCTGGGGCAGGGCGTCGATGCTGCACGCGGCACCGGCCGTGCCGGTGATGCCCCTGCGACCAGCATGGGTCTGCTGCAGCGGTGGGCTCAGCGGCGCGCCGGCCGCAGCCAGGCGAGCGGGGGAAAGCGAGGCTGCGCGGACCCGAACCGCGCCGGCCCTCATTGGATCTTGTATTCGGCCAGTCGCTCGGCGTCGAGGATGTGGATCTCGCGCCGGTCGACGCGGATCAGCCCGGCCGCCTCCAGCTCGTGCAGCACGCGCGAGAAGTACTCCGGCGTCAGCGACAGGCGGCTGGCGATGGTGGCCTTGCTCACCGGCAACGACACGGTGAGCGCCGCGCCTTCGGCGCAATCGTCGCTCGTCTGGCAGCGCAGCAGGTAGCCGATGACGCGCTGAGCGCCGCTGTGCAGCGCATAGGCTTCCACGTCGTGCACGAGGCCGTGCAGCCGGCGCGAGATGCCGGCCAGCATGCGCAGCGCGAAACGCGGGTCACGCTCGATCTCGCCGACGACGGCGTCCTTGCCGATCGACAGCAGCAGCCCGTCGCTCAATGCCTGCGCGTTCAGGATGTACGGCCGGTCGGTGAACATCAGCGCCTCGGCGAAGCTCTGGCCGGGCGAGATGATCTCGATCACCTTCTCCTGCCCGGCCGGCGAGAGCACGAAGAGCTTGATCTGCCCGGTGACGCAGAGGTGGAACGCCTCGCACGGCTCGCCGAAGCGGAACACCATGTCGCCACGGGCCAGTCGGCGCAGCTGGCTGCCCTGCTCGATGCGCCACAGCTCCTCGGCGTCCATCTCCTGGAAGAGCGGCACCACCGAGAGGAACCGCGCGATGTCGAAGTTGGGCCGGGCGCGGGTGTCCATGGGATGGTCCTGTCTCGCGGTTGTTGTCGTGCGCGGCACGGAAGAGGTCAATGCAGCACGAGCAGCGGCAGGCTGCTGCCCGCCAGCACCGCCTTGGTCTGCGAGCCGAAGAGGAACTCGCCGAAGGCGCCGCGCCCGTGCGTGACCATGACGATCATGTCGCAGCCTTGCGACTCGGCGGCGGCGATGATGGCGCGGTCGACGCGCGGCACCTGCGCGTGCCGCCCGATGAAGGGCACGCCGGCGCGCTGCGCCTCGGCCTCGAAGCGAGCCAGCACCTCCTTGGCGTGCGCGGCGGTCATCGCGTCGTGCTCCAGCGCCTCCTGGCGCAGCGCGGAGACCTGGCGTCCGGGCGTCGGCAGCGGGGCCAGCGGTTCGGCGACGAAGCCGGTGATGGAGGCGCCGAGCTGCTGCGCGAGTTCCACGCTCGCCTTGATCGCGCGCTCGGAGAGTTCGCTGCCGTCGACGGGAACGAGTAGGTGCTTGAACATGTGGGCCCCCGGGAAAGGTACGACTCGATCGGTGTGGCGCCGCTGCGCAACAGCGCCCGGTGCGGGAGTCGCAATCTAGGCAAGGCAGTCGGCGCTGTCCTTGCGCTGACTCAAACAGGCGCCATCGGTCCGGGCAAGCCCGGGGGTCGTTGATCCCGATCGATCCGATCGATATGCGCGAACCGCGCGCGCCGGCCGGTGCCGCCGCCCGCCGCCGGCGCACGGGGTTGACCGGCATCAAGGCCGCGCGGGCCCCGAATTGCGAGCATCGCCCCACGTCGCAGCCCGCCGGCAGGAAGGAGACACGCCATGAACATCCAGCGCATCCACCACGTGGCCTACCGCTGCCGCGACGCCAAGGAAACGGTGAACTGGTACCGCGAGCATCTGGGCATGGACTTCGTGCTCGCCATCGCCGAGGACCGCGTGCCGAGCACGCACGAGGCCGACCCCTACATGCACATCTTCCTCGACGCCGGCGGCGGCAACGTGCTGGCGTTCTTCGAGCTGCCCCACTCGCCCGCGTTGGGCAAGGACCCGAACACGCCCGAGTGGGTCCAGCACATCGCCTTCAAGGTGGACAGCGTGGCCGCCCTCGAGGAGACGAAGGCGCGGCTGGAGGCCAGGGGCGTGCCCGTGGTCGGCCCCACGGACCACACGATCTTCAAGTCGATCTACTTCTTCGACCCCAACGGCCACCGCCTCGAGCTCGCCGCCGACACCGCCACGGCCGAGATGAGCGCCAAGCTCGACGAAGTGAAGTGGCAGATGCTCGAGGAGTGGAGCCGCACCAAGCGGGCGCCCAAGCACGCGGCGTGGATGCACGAGCGCGAGTTCGCGGGCGCCTGAGCAGGGCGCCACGGCCAGCCACCACCACCGGCGACGAACGACGCACCGACGCGCCGACGCACCGACGCACCGACGAGCCCGGGCTGCTGGATACACTCGCGCACTCATGGGCACCCTGCGCCATCACCTGCGGCCCGCCACCTGGCTCGCGCTCATCGCCGTGCTGGCGCTCGCGCTCGCGCCGACGGTGTCGCGCGCGCTGGCCTTCGCCCACGGTGAAGCCGCCTGGACCGAGGTCTGCACGCCGCTCGGCCTGAAGCTGCAGGCGGTGGCCGATACCGGTGAAGAAGCGCCGGCGGCGCATCTCGGCCAACTCGAGCACTGCGGCTTCTGTGGGTTTTCAACCGGTGCCGCGCCGCTGCCGGTAGCGGCTTCACACGACCTGCCGGCCGCCACGGCGGCCGAGGCATTGCCTGTCCTGTTCCTGCAGGCGCCACGCACACTGTTGGCGTGGCGGAGCGCGCAGCCGCGCGCCCCACCTTCCCTCTCCTGAAGCCTCGAGCCCCGTCGGCTCAGCGCGGCCCCTGCCGCGCCGGGCCGCGGCACGGTCGCGCAGCGCAGGTCGCCCCTGGCCCGCCGCGGCGCTTCTTCAGGAGTCGCACCCTTGGTCCCTCCGACAACGCCGCCCGCATGGCGCGGGCGCCACGCTCCCCGCCCGATCGGCGGTGAGTTGCTGGCACGCGCCGACGCGGTGGCACGGGCTGCTGCCCGATGCCTGGCCGACATGACGCGCGGCGGCGCAGCCTTCGACCGGGCAGCCCCGCGCGGGTGCTGCAGCGTCGGGCCCACGATCCGGCGATCACGCAACCCGCGCGAGCGCCCGATGCGCGTACTCGCGATGGCTCCGGCGATGGCACCAGCGATCGCACCAGCGATCGCGGCCGTGGCCGTGGCGGCGCTTGTTGCGCTGGCGTCGCCGGCCGCAGCGCACGACTTCAAGCTCGGCCCGCTGCGCATCGACCATCCCTACGCCACGCCGACGCCGGCCGGTGCCACCACGGGCGCGGCCTACGTGCGCACGCTGCGCAACACCGGCGAACAGCCCGACCGGCTGGTCGGCGCCAGCACGCCCGTGGCGCGCGCGGTGGAGATCCACCGCAGCACGGTCGACGCGCAGAGCGTCATGCGCATGCGCGCGGTCGACGGCATCGAGCTGCCGCCCCGGAGCGAACTGAAGCTGCGCCACGGCGGCGAGCACCACCTGATGCTGATCGACCTGATAACGCCGCTGAAGAACGGCGACCGTTTCCCCATGACCTTGCGCTTCGAGAAGGCCGGCGAGCGCGAGGTGACGGTGTGGGTGCAGCAGCCGCGCGATGCGGCTGGCGCGTCGGAACACCGCCATTGAGCTTGATCCCCGATTCATTGACCCAGGAGCAGACCTCATGAAGACGAACCTTCGAACCCTTCCCATCCTCGGTGCCGCCGCGGCGCTGCTGCTGGGCGCCTGCGGCAGCGCGCCCACTCCGCCCGTGGCTTCGGCTGCCGCTGCACCGGCGGGCCCCACCGCCGCAACGCAGCCCGTCACCGTGCGCTTCGCCGCCCAGGTGGCCGGCCAGCCCTTCGCCTGCGGCCAGAGCTACACCGGCATCGGGACGACACGCTCGACGATCACGCCCAGCGACTTCCGCTTCTACGTGAGCGAAGTGCACCTGATCGACCGCACCGGCCGCGCCGTGCCGGTGGCGCTGGCGCAGGACGGCGCCTGGCAGCTCGACAACCTCGCGCTGCTCGACTTCGAGAACGGCAGTGGCCCTTGCCGCAACGGCACGGCCGCCACCAACGCCACCGTGCGCGGCACGGTGCCGTCGGGCACGTACACGGGCCTGCGCTTCACGCTCGGCGTGCCGTTCGCACGCAACCACGGCGACCCGACCACCGCACCTTCGCCGCTGAACCTGACGGCCATGTTCTGGAACTGGCAGGGCGGCTACAAGTTCATCAAGTTCGACACGGCCACGAGCGGCCAGGCGGCCACCGTCGCGCCGCCCGATCCGCGCGGCGGCGGCAACGCCTCGGGCTTCTCGGTGCACCTGGGCAGCACGGTGTGCGCTTCGGGCTCGCGCACCGAGGCGCCGTCGGCCTGCCGCAACCCCAACCGCGTCACGGTGCAGTTCGACCGCTTCGACGCCGCCACGCAGACGGTGGTGGCCGACATCGCCGCCGTGCTGGCCGGGGCGAACGTGGACGTGAACGCGCCCAACACGTCGCCCGGCTGCATGAGCTTCCTCGACGACGCCGACTGCCCGCCCGTGATGGGGGCACTCGGCCTGGCCTACGGCGGCGTGGCCGCGCCGGGGCCGCAGCGCCTGTTCACGGCGCGCTGAGCGTCGCCGGACGCACTCGCGCCACATCGCACCCCCGCCGAGTCGCAGACCCGCCATGGCTCTGTCTTCAAGCGCTGGCCGCTTCCGCTTCTCCCGTCTCGCCGCGAGAACGGCGAGGGTTGTGCTCGCAGCGGCAGGTGTGCTGCTGCTCGGCGCGGCCAGTGAGGCCTGGCGCTGGCCGCTGCCGCACTGGGTGCCGCCGCCGGCGGTGCCGGCCGACAACCCGATGAGCGCGGACAAGGTGGCGCTCGGCCGCCACCTTTTCTACGACAAGCGCCTGTCGAGCGACGGCCGCATGGCCTGCGCCACCTGCCACGAGCAGGCCCGCGCCTTCACCGACGGCAAGGCGTTGTCTGCCGGTGTCACCGGCCAGGTCGGCAGCCGCAGCGCGATGGCGCTGGTCAACGTCGCCTACCTGCCGGTGCTGACCTGGCAGAACCCGCAGCTCACGTCGCTGGAGGTGCAGGCGCTGATCCCGCTGTTCGGCGAGCACCCGGTGGAGATGGGGCTGGCCGGGCGCGAGTCGCAGCTCTTCGCCACGCTGAAGGCCGATGCGCTGTACCGCCGCCTGTTCGCGCGCGCCTTCCCCGACGAGGCGCGCCAGGGCGATGCGGCGCTGTTCTCGCTGTCGACGCTGACCAAGGCGCTGGCGAGCTTCGAGCGCTCGCTGCTCAGCTTCGACAGCCCCTACGACCGCTACCGCTACGGCGGGCAGAAGGATGCGATCGGCGCCGCCGCCAGGCGCGGCGAAGACCTCTTCTTCGGCGAGAAGCTCGAGTGCTACCACTGCCACGGCGGCTTCAACTTCACCGACAACCTGAAGCACGCGCGCACGCCGTTCCCGGAAGTGGGCTTCCACAACACGGGCCTGTACAACGAGGACGGCCGGGGCGCCTACCCGGCCGCAGCGCCCGGCATCGTCGAGTTCACCGGCGACGTTCGCGACACCGGGCGCTTCCGCACGCCCGGCCTGCGCAACGTGGCCGTGACCGCGCCCTACATGCACGACGGCTCCATCGCCACGCTGCCCGAGGTGCTGCGCCACCACTACGCGCGCGCCGGCCGCGCCGTGCACACCGGCCGCGCCGCCAACCCGCTGCGCAGCGAGTTCATCGCCGGCTTCGAGATCACCGAGGCCGAGATCGCCGACGTCGTGGCCTTCCTCGAGTCGCTCACCGACGAGCGCTTCCTGCGCGACCCGGCGCATGGCGATCCGTGGCCGGCGCCGCGCGCGTCGGTGCCCTGAAGGCCACCCGCCGATCACCCACAACGAACAACGACGAGGAGACTTCTATGCCCACGACCCCCACGACCCTCACGAAAACGCCGACCACGGTGGCGCTGGCGGCGATGCTGGCCTGCCAGGCCGCTGCCGCGCAGACCACGCCCTCGGCCCAGCCGACCAACCCGCAGACCATCGTCATCACCGCCTCCACCCGTGCCCAGCCCATCGCCGACGTGCAGGCGGCCGTGCAGGTGATCTCGCAGCAGGAGCTGCAGCGCTACCCCGGGACCAGCCTCACCGAGGCGCTGCAACTGGCCACCGGTGTGGACGCGCGCGCCAACGGCGCCAACTCCACGCTGGCCATCCGCGGCATCATCACCAACGCCGGCTCGCCGGTGCTGGTGCTGGTGGACGGCCTGCGCCGCACCGCCAAGTACGCCGGCACCAACCTCAACCTGATCGCGCTGGAGGATGTCGAGCGCATCGAGGTCGTGCGCGGCCCGATGTCGGCGCTGTACGGGGCCGACGCCACCGGCGGCGTCATCAACATCATCACCAAGCCGGTGGCCACCGCGCGCGAGGGCAGCGGCAGCGTGCGCGCCACCGTGGGCCAGGTGCGCGGCGGCCAGCGCGAAACCGCCACCGCCGGCGGCACGCTGAACTTCGGCCTGGCCGGCGCCAGGCACCGCATCTCGGTGGAACAGCGCGACCGTGGCCTCTTCCGCTACGACCCCAACTCGGTCACGGCCGACCTCGGCCACATCGACCAGACCTTCGCCAGCTACGCCGGAGAGTTCGCCTTCACGCCCGACCACCACCTGGGCTGGGCGGCCGAGTACCTGAGCCAGCGCGACACCAGCCCTGGCCTGCTGGCCGCGGCGCCGCCGGCCCGGCCCACAGCCACCACCTTCGAGGGCTACGAGGAAGAGCGGCGCACCTTCCACGCGCTGCGCTGGCGCGGCGTGCTGGGCCCGGGGCAGCTGATGGCGGACGCGTCCAGCGGCCGCTCGGTGGCCACGACGACGCGCGCCTTCCCGACGCTCGAAAGCACCGACTACCGCCAGCAGCAGCTGCAGGTGCGCTATGCCTTGGAGCTCGGGGCGCATGCGTTCGTGGCCGGCGCCGGCCGCGCCGCCGACGACCTGGACATCAGCATCACCAGCCAGCGCAGCGAACGCACCAACGACCACACGCTCGTGCAGGACGAGTGGCGCATCGGCGGCGGCTTCAAGCTGCTGGCCGGCGTGCGCCACGACCGCTTCAGCGACTTCGGTTCGGTGACCACGCCGCGCGTGGCGCTCAGCTGGACCGGCGGCGAATGGACCGTGCGACTCGGCCACGGCGAGGCGTTCCGCGCGCCCAGCGTGCTGGAGCAGTACTCTCGTTTCTTCCGCGGCCGCTTCCTGATCATCGGCGACCCCACGCTGCAGCCGGAGGAGAACCGCACCGACGAGGTGGCGCTGGCGTGGCACGGCGCTGCCGGTTCGGTGGAGTTGACGCTGTTCGACAGCAGGGTGGACAACCTGATCCAGTCCGTCACCCGGCCGCGCGAGACGTCGGACCCGGCCACCGTGTTCTCGCGCAGCCAGTACGCCAACGTGGCGCAGGCGCGCATCCGGGGCGCCGAGCTGCAGGGGCGCTGGCGCCTCACGCCGGCGCTCTCGGCGCAGTGGGGTGGTGACTACCTCGACGCCGAAGATGCCACCACCGGCGCGCGCCTGACGCAGCGTGCACGCTGGCTCGGCCGGCTCGGCCTGCGCTACACCGAGGGGTCGGTGGCCGTGGAGCTGCGCACGCGCCAGTACCGAAACTACTGGAACGCCGACCCCAACCTGCGCGGCAGCGCACCGTTTGCCACGCGCTACGGCACGGCCGACCTGCGACTGGACTGGACCGTGGCGCCAGGCATGACCCTGGCCCTGGGCGTCGACAACTTCGAAGACCGCCGCCAACCCGTCAACTGGAGCAACACCGGCGCCACGATGGACCCGCCGGGGCGCTTCGTCTACTTCAGCGGCCGCCATCTCTTCTGACTCTCTTCTGACGCGGCCGACGCCGGAGCTCATCATGCATGGAAGACCCACCCCACCCCCGGCCGCGGAGAGTGCCGCCCTGCTGGCCGACCCGCCGCGCCTCTATGCCCGCTGGCGCGCGCTGCTGGCCGAGCACCACCACCTGCATGGCCCCGAGGCCGCGGCCGCGTTGGGCGTGCCCGAGGCCGCTTTGCTGGACAGCGCCACCGGGCGCGGCAACCGGCCGTTGGCCGGCGCGCTGGCCGACATCCTGGCGCCGGTGGCCGACTGGGGTCGCGTGCTGCTGGCCGCGCGCAACCGGCTGGGCGTGCACCTCAACGTGATGGCGCGCGCCGGGCTCGAAGGCCAGGGCGCCGAGCTGCGGCTGCGCGGCGAGCGGCACGAGGCGCGGCTGGCCACCACCGGCATCGCGCGCATCGACCTCTTCGAGGAGTTGGACGGGCATGGCCGCACGGTGAGCCTGAACTGGTTCGATAGCCAGGGCCACGCCATCGGCCGCCTGTTCCTGATGAGCAAGGACGGCCGCGAGGTGGCCTGGCCGCATCTGCTGTCCTTCGCGCAGGCGCGGCCCACGACGGCCTGGACGCCGGGCACGGCGCCGCCGCCGCCGCTGTTGCTGCTGCCGGGCGTGCACGAGGCCGCTGCGATGCCGGCCGACGACCTCGGCGTCGCGGCCTGGGCCACGGCCGCCATCCTGTGCTGCGACCATGCCGGCGGCATGGAACTCGGCATGGCCGGCCCCGGCGCAGCCGTCGTGTACCGCGGACCGCTCGGCACCGTGTCGCACACGCCGCCGGCCGCGCACGCCACCGATCTGCTGTGCAAGCTGCATGCGCGGCCCGCGGCGGCCACCGCGGTGTTTGGCATCGGCGAACACGGCTTGAGTGTGCGCACCGCCGAAGGCGGCGAGTTGCGCCTCGTGCCGCAAGGCGAGGGCGCCCCGGCCTGGCGCGAGCGCGTGCAACAACGCGCCCGTGCGCTCAAGGCATCGACGGAGACGGCATGACCTCCATCCTCTGTTCTTCCTCCCGCCGCCGCGCGCTGGCGGCCTTCGTGGTGTTCGGCTGGGCCGGCACAGCCACCGGTCAGGCGAAGGCCGAGCGCCTCATCGTCACCAACAGCTACATCGCCGACATCGTGGTGGCGCTGGGCGGCGCGCCGCTGGTGGTGGCCGTGGGCGGCGGCAGCGACCACCTCACCGAGCTGGCCAAGGTGCCGCGGCTGCCGGGCTTCCGCCAGACCTCGGCCGAGCCGATGCTGGCGCTTTCGCCCACGCGCGTGGTCGTCAGCAACGAGTGGACGGTACCGCAGACGCTGGACCAGTTGCGCGGCGCCGGCGTGAAGGTGGATGTGATCGACGGCGAGCAGACGCCCGCCGGCGTCGAGCGCCGCATCCGCTTCGTCGCCGGCGCGCTGGGCAAGGCAGCCGAGGGCGAGGCGCTGGTCGAGCGCTTCAGGCGCGAGATGGCGCAGGCGGCCGCCAAGGTGGCGCAGGTCCGGCGCAAGCCCAAGGCCCTGTTCATCCTCGCGGGCGGGCAGCGTCCCACACTGGTGGGCGGGCGTGGCACGAACGTGGCCGCGCTGCTGGAGCTGGCCGGTGCCGAGAACGTGGCTCAGGGCATCGAAGGCTTCAAGGTCATGAGCCAGGAGGCGATGATCGAAGCCGCGCCCGAATTCATCCTCACCAACCAGGACGGCACCGCGCCCACCGAGGGCGTGCCGGTGGCACTGAAGGCGCCGGGGGCGTTGGCCACGCCGGCCGGCAAGGCCGGGCGCCTGATCACCGTGCCCGGGCAGTACCTGCAGGGCATGGGCATCCTCACGCCCGAGGGCATCCGCGTGCTGGGGCGGCAACTGCACCCGGGGCTGGCGTGGTGAAACAAGGCGCGACGGCGCGGCGGTGCCCATGCGCCTGAAAGCGGCGCTGCTGCTCGGCGCGGCGCTGGCGCTGTGCGCCGGCACGGCGGTGCTGGCCATCGGCACCGGCGCCGTGCGCGTGCCGCCGGGCCAGGTGCTGGCGGCGCTGTTCGGCTGGCCCGATGAGCACCTCACCGACCCCATGCGCACCGTGGTGTGGAACGTGCGCGCGCCGCGCGTGCTGCAGGGCCTGCTGGCCGGCGCGATGCTGGCCTGCGCGGGTGTGCTGCTGCAGGCGCTGTTCCGCAACCCCTTGGCCGACCCGGCGCTCATCGGCGTCTCGGCCGGCGCCGCGCTGGGCGCGGTGGCGGTCATCGTGCTCGGCGCCACCTGGCTGGCCGGGCTGTCGAGGGTGCTGGGCGTGTGGACGCTGCCGGCGGCCGCCTTCGCCGGCGCGCTGGGCACGGCGGCGCTGGTGTTCGCGCTGGCCCGGCGCGACGGCCTGCTCGACCCGACGACGATGCTCCTGTGCGGCATCGCCATCAACGCCCTCACCGGCGCGGGCATCGGCCTGATGACCTATCTCGCCACCGACGAGCAGCTGCGCAACCTCACCTTCTGGACGCTGGGCAGCCTGGGCGCGGCCACCTGGGGGTCGCTGGGCGGCGTGGCGCCGGCGGCGCTGCTCCTGGTGGCCGTGGTGCCGTGGCTCGTGCGGCCGCTGAACGCGTTGCTGCTGGGCGAGAGCGAGGCGCTGCACCTGGGCGTGGCCGTCGAAAGGCTGAAGCGCTGGTGCGTCGTGCTGGCTGCAGCCGGCGCCGGTGCCGTGGTGGCGGTGTGCGGCGTCATCGGTTTCATCGGCCTCGTCGCCCCGCACATGGCTCGCCTGCTGGCCGGCCCCGACCACCGCACCGTGCTGCCGCTGGCGGCGCTGCTGGGTGCCACCTTGCTGACCGCCGGCGACCTGGTGGCGCGCACGGCGGTGCGGCCGGCCGAGTTGCCCATCGGCATCCTCACCGCACTGCTCGGCGCGCCGTTCTTCCTGTGGCTGCTGCGGCGTCGCACCGGGGGCTGGTCGTGACCCCGGTGCTGAGCCTGCGCGGCGTGGCTGCGCGACGCCTGGGCCGCGAGGTGCTGGCCGGCATCGACCTCGATGTCGCGCCGGGCGAGTTCGTCGCCGTGGTGGGCCCGAACGGGGCGGGCAAGAGCAGCCTGCTGCGTGCCATCACCGGCGAATGGCCCAGCACGGGCGAGGTGCAGATCGGCGGGCGCGCGCTTGCGGCCTGGCCGCGCGAGCCGCTGGCGCGGCGGCTGGCAGTGATGACGCAGCACCCGCACCTGGCCTTCGACTTCACGGTGCGCGAGGTGGTTGCGCTCGGGCGCCTGCCGCACCGCGGTGCCGGGCGCCGGGCCGACGAGCGCGTGGTGGGCGAGGTGCTCGAGGCGCTCGCGCTGGCGGCGTTTGCCGAGCGCTCGTACCTCGCGCTCTCCGGCGGCGAGCGCCAGCGTGTGCAGTTCGCGCGCGTGGCCGCGCAGGTGTGGGAACCCGCCGAACCGGCCCTGCTGCTGCTGGACGAGCCGACCTCGGCGCTGGACCTGGCGCAGCAGCAGTCGGTGCTCGGCCTGGCAGACGCCCTGCGTGCGCGCGGCGTGGCCGTGGTGGCCGTGCTGCACGACCTGAACCTCGCCGCGCGCTACGCCGACCGCATGGCGATGCTGCGCCAGGGCCGCATGATGGCGCTGGCCGCGCCCGGCGAGGCACTGCAGCCCGCGCCCCTGCAAGCCGTGTTCGGGGTCGAGGTCGAACGGCTGGACAGCGCCGGCGACGGCCGCCCGCTTGTCGTCGTGCGGACACCGGCCCGGCCGGCGGGCGCCGGCGCGGCCGTCGGCAAGGCCCGAGCGCGCGCTGTGCCGCATGCACCCGATGGACACGCAACCTGACGCCAGAATTCCCTTTCACCGATGCGCGAGCATCATCCGTTTCCCACGCCCCCACCCACAGGAGAGACCCATGAACCCCTCGTTTCGTCGCACCACTCGTCGCTTCTCGATCGGCCTCGCGGTCGGCCTTGCCGCCATCTGCAGCGCCTTCGCGCAAACCACCGTCAAGGACCCCTGGGTGCGCGGCACCGTGGCGCAGCAGAAGGCCACCGGCCTGTTCGCGCAGATCACCTCCACCGCGGGCGGCAAGCTGGTCTCGGCCAGCTCGCCCGTGGCCGGCGTGGTGGAGATCCACGAGATGACGATGGACGGCAGCACGATGAAGATGCGCGCCATTGCCGCCCTCGAACTGCCCGCCGGCAAGCCCGTGGAGCTCAAGCCCGGTGGCTACCACGTCATGCTGATGGACCTGAAGCAGCAGGTGAAGCCCGGCGACACCGTGGCCGTGACGCTCGTCATCGAAGGCGCGGGCGGCAAGCGCGAGACGCTGGAAGTGAAGGCGCCGGTGCGGCCGCTGGCCGGCGGCGCGCCGGCGGGCGGCTCGGACCATTCCGGCCACAAGCATTGAGCCCCGCCCCGCCCTCGAACGCAGCCGCCTGACCCGCGCCTGCCTGGCGCGGGCCCTCAGGCCGGCGCGATGCAGGCCTCGAAGCCCTCGCGCAACGCCGCCTCCTCGAGCCCGCGCACGATGAAGACCAGCGCCGAGCGGCCCGCAGGCCATTGAATCTGCGGCGCCGCGAGCGGTGGATGAAAGAGGTGCTGCACGCCGTGCAGCACGAGCGGCGCGTCCTCGCCTTCCACCGAGACCACGGCCTTCAGGCGCAGCAGCCGTTCGCCGTGTTCGGCGCGCAGCGCGGCCAGCCACTGCTGCAGGCGCGGCCAGTCCAGCGGCGTGCTCGCCTCGATGACGAACGACTGCACGTCGCCATGCGGCTTGCCGAGCGGGCGCCCGGCCAGCAGGCCGGCGGCGTCGTGCACGGCGCGATGCAGCGGCCGCGGCGTCAGCAGGGCCGAAGGCAACTCGTCGGCCTGCAGCACCTGCAACGTGGCGGTCGGGTTGAGCGCTGCGAGCTGCCCGGCCAGCCCGTCCGGCATGGCTGCCAGGTCGGTCTTCGTCAGCAGCAGCCAGTCGGCCAGCGCCACCTGCTTGCGCGCTTCCCATTGCCGTTCGAGCTGCCCGAGCGCATGCACGACATCCACGGTGGTCAGCACGCCACCCAGGCGGCAGAAGTGCGCCAGCAGCGGGTTCGTGTCCACCGCCTGCACCAGCGGTGCCGGGTCGGCGAGGCCGGTGGTCTCGACCACCACGCGCCTGAACGGCGGCAGCGAGCCCTCGTCGCGCCGCGCCAGCAGCTCGCGCAGCGTGCTCTCGAAGTCGTCGCGCACGGCGCAGCAGATGCAACCGCTGCGCATCAGCGCCACCTCGCCCTCCATGCGCTCGACGAGCAGGTGGTCGAGCGCCACGTCGCCGAGCTCGTTGACGATGACCGCCGTATCGGCCAACGTGGGCTCGCGCAGCAGGCGGTTCAGCAGCGTCGTCTTGCCGCTGCCGAGAAACCCGGTGAGCACGAACACGGGCGTGCGGGCGGTGTCGTCTTTCGCAAACAGGCTGGGCATGGACATCCCGGTGGTTGCGGGAGCATAGTTGCCGCCCCACACACGCAACAAGAGGAGACCCCCTGTGAGCGAAGAGACGAACCATTCCGGCTCCGCCGAGTCGCCAGCCGCTCCCGCAGCGGAGAGCCCGGGCCCGCGCGAGGATGCCGAGCGGCGCAACTTCTTCAAGGCCGCGGCATTGGGCGCCGGCGTCGCCGCGCTGGCCGGGGCGATGCACGGCAAGTACGGCCTCGCGCCCGTCATCTCCGAGGCGCACGCGCAGGCCGCGCCCGGCGGCACGCCCTGGTGGCCCTCGCGCTGGGGCAAGGACGACGAGGCGGGTGCCTCCAACTGGATCACGCCGGAGAAGGTGCTCGACGCCGTCAAGTGGATCAAGGATGGCAAGGTCTACCGCATCGGCCGCGTCTACGAGGCGGGCATCCCCACCTTCGGCGCGCGCGTGTTCGCGTTGCGCATCCCCGGCGGCCCCACCGGCGGCCCGTTCGGCGAGAACAAGCTCGTCTACAACGACGAGTTCCTGGCCACCGAGATCGGCCAGGTCGGCACGCAGTTCGACGGCCTCGGCCACATCGGCGTGCAGCTCGGCAAGGACGGCGACAAGAACGAGATGCGCTTCTACAACGGCTTTACGGCGCAGGAGATCAACGACGCCTACGGCCTGAAGAAGCTCGGCGCCGAGAAGGTCAAGCCGTTCTTCACGCGCGCCCACCTGCTCGACGTGACGGCCGGCCGCGTGTGGGATGCCGGCCAGGAGGTGACGATGGCCGACGTGCGTGCCGCGCTCGAGCGTCAGCGCATGCGCGAGGACGACATCAAGCCCGGCGACGCCGTCTTCTTCAACACCGGCTGGGGCCAGCTGTGGATGAAGAACAACGACCGCTTCAACGGCGGCGAGCCCGGCATCGGCATGGAGGTGGCCCGCTGGCTGATCGGCCGGCAGATCGCCCTCACCGGCGCCGACACCTGGGCCACCGAGGTGGTGCCCAACCCGGACAAGCGGCTCGCCTTCCCGGTGCACGCCGAGCTCATCACGAAGAACGGCATCTTCAATCACGAGAACCTGTTCTTCGACGAGCTCATCAAGGAACGCAAGTTCCAGTTCGTCTACATCTTCTCCACCACGCCGATGAAGGGCGCCACCGGCTCGGCCGGCGGGCCGATCGCGGTGACATGACCCAACCCACTCGCCGGTGAGGGGCGGGGCAACGTTGTAAGGTTGCGGCTCCAGCGCCGACCCACTGGCGGTGCGCTGCGGCCGGCATGGCATTCGCCATGCGGCCGGGGCGCTCGCCAGCATCAACCGCCCGCCATGCACGACACCCTGCCCCTGCTTGCCGCCACGAGCTTCCCGCCCCTTTCCCGCCGCCGTGTCGAGACCCTGCAGGTCAATCTCGGCTATCGCTGCAACCAGAGCTGCCTGCACTGCCACGTCAATGCCGGCCCCAACCGCACCGAGGCCATGGACGAGGCGACGGTGGCGCTGCTGCTGCAGGTGCTGCGCGAGCGACGCATCGGCACGCTCGACGTGACCGGCGGCGCGCCCGAACTGCACCC
>JALHOU010000111.1:10652-15483 GCA_022842825.1 Rubrivivax sp. | reverse complement strand
CGTGCGCAGTGCATGCGCCGCATGCGCGCTGAAGGCCCTCTCGGCTGCGGCATGCTCGGCGAGGCGCCGGCCCAGCGCCTGCACCGCGTCGTGCACCGGCGCCAGCTCGCGCAGCGCGGGTGGCGGCAGCGCGGCATCGGGCTTCATCGGGTCGTAGCTCCCCAGGACCCGCCCCAGGTCGGCGAGCGGCTGGGTCTCGCGGTCCAGGCGCCAGCGCAGCCACGCCAGGCCCGCCAGGCTGACGAGGAGCGCCACGCCGATGGTGCCCAGGGCCACCTCGAGCGAGTCCTCGCTGCGCTCGCTGGCCTCCTGGCCGACGAGCAGCCAGCGCCCGTCACCCAAAGCCCGCGCGTGCACCCGCCAGCCGCCCGCGCCGTCCGAGAGGCCGCCCACCAGGCGGCCGGTCAGCGGCCCGGCCGGCGCATTGGGGGAGTGCAGCAGCACGCGACCCTGCCCATCCAGCAGCTGCCACGCAAAAGGCGTCTCGCCGCTGCGGGGCGTGGGTGCCGAACCGGACGCCCTGCCGCCGGCAGGCGCGGGTGCCATCGGGACCGGGGCGGCGCCCTGCACCTGCAGCACCACGGCCAGCGCCTCGGACGCTGCAACGAGGCCATCGTCGAGCAGCTCGAAGACCTCCTGCCGCACCCACAGCGCCAGGATCACCGAGGCCAACGACACCCAGGTCAGCGCCAGCAGCAGCACGAAGCGCGACAACCGCTGCCGCAACGACGGCACCGGCGTGGCCGCAGCCGCTTTCACTTGAGCCCCGCGACGCGGTAGCCCAGGCCACGCACGGTATCGATGAGGTCCTTGCCGAGCTTGCGCCGCAGCGCCGAGACGTGCACCTCCAGCGCATTGCTCTGCACATGCGCATCCAGGCCCATCACCAGCCGGTCGAGCTCGGACTTGGTGACCACCCGTCCGGCCCGCCGCACCAGCGCCTCCAGCACGGCCCATTCGCGCGCGGTGAGTTCCACGCGCTCGCCCTCCGCACCACTCGCACCACTCGCACCACCCGCGCCACCGGTGGCCCCGGCGGCATTCGCGCCGGCGCGCTCCTCCTCCGGCACGCGCCACACGCTGCGGCCGGCCAGGTCGACCTGCACGCCACCACCCACGTCCACGCGCGTTGTCGCCGTCGAAGCGTTTGCGCGCCGGAGCACGGCGCGCAATCGGGCCAGCATCTCCTCGGGTGCGAAGGGCTTGACGAGGTAGTCATCGGCGCCGCTGTCCAGGCCGCGAATGCGGTCGGCAAGCCGGTCGCGTGCCGTGAGCAGCAACACGGGGCGGGCGTCGCCCACCGCGCGCCGCGCCCGCACCCAGTCGACGCCGGACCCATCGGGCAGCTGCCAGTCCACGAGCAGCGCATCGAAGGGTTCGTCGCCCAGTGCCTGCGCCGAGGAGAGCGTCGTGCACCACTCGACGACGTGGCCTTCGGCCCGCAGGAAGTCGCGCAGGCCCTCGCCGAGCAGCGGGTCGTCCTCCAGCAGCAGCAGCCTCATGCTCAGGTTCTCCGCGCCGTAGGGCGCGTCCGATGGCGAAGCACCCATTGTCTTCAGCTTTCCTTCAGGTTCAATCAGCGCCCCTTCAGCCCCGGTCTTCATACTGCCACGATGGTCTCGAAGATCGGCCGCACGTGGAACCCCGAGCTTGTGCTGCTGGCTGCCAGCGTGTGCATGCTGCTCGTGGGCAACCGGCGCTTCCTGGAGCTCGCGCTCGCCGGGCGCGCGCTGGCCGACCCTTCGAGCTGGGTCTTCGGCGGTGCGCTCGTGCTGGCGTTGCTGGCCATCAACTTCCTGCTGCTTGCGCTGGTGGCCTGGGGCCGGCTCTTCAAGCCGGCGGTCATCACCGTGTTCCTGCTCACGGCGGGCGTCGCGTACTTCATCGACAGCTTCGGCGCGTTCATCGACCCGGCCATGCTGCGCAACGCGCTGCACACGCACTGGGGCGAGGCGCGAGAGCTGATCGGCCCGCGGCTGGCGTCCGCGGTCCTGCTGGGCGCGGCACTGCCGGCCGGGCTGCTGTGGCGGCTGCCTGTGGCGCAAAGGTCATGGAAGCGCGCCCTGGCCGCGCGCGCCGGCGCGCTGGTGCTCGGGCTGCTGACGCTGGTGCTGGCCTTGTGGGCCGCCTTCCAACCCCTCTCTTCGCTGATGCGCAACCAGCGCGACCTGCGCTACCTGGTCACCCCGGTCAACGCGATCTGGTCAGCCACAGCCCTGGCCCGCCGCGCGGGAGCCGAGCCCCTGGGCCCGCTCGCCGAGGTGGGACGTGACGCGCAAGCCGGCCCCACGTTGCAGCGAGCAGCGCGACCGCGGGTCGTGCTGCTGGTGGTGGGCGAGACGGCCCGCTCCGCCAACTGGGGGCTCGACGGGTACGCCCGCCAGACGACGCCCGAGCTGGCGAAGCTGCCCCTCGTCAAATTCTCAGGCGTCACCAGTTGCGGCACCGACACGGAGTCGTCGCTGCCCTGCATGTTCGCGGCCGTCGGCCGCCGGCAGTACGACGAGCGCCGCATTCGGCGCAGCGAGAACCTGCTGCACGTGCTGTCGCGCGCCGGCGTCGCCGTGCACTGGCGAGACAACCAGTCCGGCTGCAAGGGCGTGTGCGAGGGCTTCACCGAGGACCGGGTGGCCGCGCTGGCGCCGCCCGGCGCGTGCACCGGCGATCAGTGCTTCGACGAAGGCCTGCTGCACGACTTCGACGCGTTGCTGCCGGGCGGCGCAGGCGCCAAGGTCGGCAGCCCGGGCGCGCGGGCGAAGTTCATCGTCCTGCACCAGATCGGCAACCACGGCCCCGCCTACCACCGCCGGGCGCCGGCCTCGTTCAAGCGCTTCCAGCCCGCCTGCGAACAGGACGACCTGCGCCTCTGCGACGCGCAGAGCATCGTGAACGCCTACGACAACGCGCTGCTGTACACCGATCACGTGCTGGCCCTGATCATCGCGCGCCTGCAGGCAAGGTCGGCAGAGATCGACAGCGCCGTCATCTACGTCTCCGACCACGGCGAGTCGCTCGGCGAACACGGCCTCTTCCTGCACGGCATGCCCTACGCCATCGCCCCCGACGTGCAGAAGCGGGTGCCCATGGTCATGTGGCTGTCTCCCGGCTTCGCCGGCGGTCGCGGCCTCGATACCGGTTGCCTGGCCGGCCGCCGGGGCGGCGTCGACGGCACCGGCGTCAGCCACGACCACCTCTTCCATACCGTGCTCGGTCTCTTCGACGTCCAGACGCGCGCTCGCGAGAGCGCCTGGGACCTGACGCAGGGCTGCACCGGCCCCGTGCCCACCGATGTGGCCCGTGCAGCGGGATAACCGACGCGCGGCCGCGCTGGTCGTGCTGTCGCTGCTGCCCCTGATGCTGTGGGAGCTCGGCGCGGGCGACCTGCCGCTCAGCCGCGTCTTTGGCAACACGCAGGGGTTCGCGTGGCGCAACGACTGGTGGATGAGCACCGTGCTGCACGACGGCACGCGCCACCTGGCCTGGGTGCTGGCGGGGGTGCTGGCGATGAACGTGTGGTGGCCGCTGACGCCCCGGCTGACCCGGCGCGAGCGTGTGTGGTGGCTGCTGGCAACGCTGGCCGGCGCCGCCGTGGTGCCGCTCGTCAAGCAGCAGAGCCTCACCAGTTGCCCCTGGGACCTGGCCGAGTTCGGCGGCCTCGCCCACCATGTGCCGCACTGGCTGCAGCTGGGCCCGCTCGCGCGGCCCGATGGCGGTGGCGGGCACTGCTTCCCGTCCGGGCACGCCACGTCCGCCTTCGCGTTCTTCAGCGGCGGCTTTGCGTTGCGTCGCGCGCACCCGGTCGCGGCGCGCCGCTGGATGCTCGCCGTGCTGCTGGTCGGCCTCGCGCTCGGCGGCGTGCAACTCGTGCGCGGGGCGCACTTTGCCAGCCACACCCTCTGGAGCGCCTGGCTGTGCTTCGGCGTGAACGTGGTGCTGGCGCGCTGGCTTCCGCAGGAGCGCCCGCGCGTTGCCTTCGTCGGCGCGGGCGCCACCATGCCCCGCAGCACGCCCTCGGGCGGCGCCTGAAGCGCGCGATTCGTCCCGGCGCGGCGTCGCGCCGGACAGGCGTTCAGGTGGCCTGGCCGCCGCCCCCCATCGCCCCGAAGGACCGCCGCATCCTGGCCCACGCCCAGGGCAGCACCGCGGCGGCCGACATGGCAAGTGCCCAGCAGGCGGCCCCGTGCCAGTGCGGCAGGGTCAGCAGCATCACGACGAAGAAGACGACGAAGCCCGCCTGGCCGCGCGCGAAGCCGGCCAGCAGTGCCGCCGTTGCCGGACCCCCGTGGCGCGGCAACGTGAAGGCCGGCAGCACGAGCCCGGCAATCGGTGCCGCCAGCAGCAAGCCGGCCAGGCCGGCACTCAGGTGTTGTGCCCCCCACATCACGCCTGCGGCCACGGCCATGGCCACGGCCACGCGGCAGCCCAGTTCGATGCGAGGCAGGACCACCGGCCCAGCCTGCGCGATGAACGCGGCGTGGGGCATGGCGCGCAGCCCGAGCACGGGTGCAACGAGCGCCAGCGCGACGCGGCCCCAGTCGGGCAGAGGCAGAGCCAGCAGCAGCGCACCGCTGGCCAGGAACACCGCCGAAGCCGCGAGGAGGCAGACCCACCAGCGCCAGCGCTGCGCGGCATGCGCGAAGCTCACCAGGTAGGCCATCAATGCCGGCTGGCAGGCCAGCGTGGCCAGGCAGACCGCGCTCACGGCGTCAGCCGGCTGGTCGACGAGCAGCAGGCCGGTGATGGGCCCGGCAATCATCGGCATGCCCGCGAGCAGGCCGCCCGCCGCGTGACCCAGGCGCCGCGAAACCAGCGAAGCCAGCCACACCGTGGC
>JALHOU010000111.1:8228-10552 GCA_022842825.1 Rubrivivax sp. | reverse complement strand
CGCACCGGGAAGCGGAACTCCAGCACCTCGGGGTCGGTGAGGCGCGAGTTGGTCATGTGCGTCTGCACGACGCTCGTGCCGTTGAAGCCGCCGGTGACCTGGCCTTGTGCGTCGAAGGTGGCGCCCGCGCCGCTGCCGCCGGAGATGGTTTCGTAGTACTGGTGGGTGGCGTTGCCGAAGGTGAAGTTGGTCATCGTGCAGGGGCTCGAGGCCATCACCCGCAGCGCGCCGAGCAGCGCATTGGTCACGCTCTGCGAGGTCTCCACGTTGCCCGCCACCACGGCGGCGGGCGGGCGCGGGTTGAGCATGCAGCCCTCGGGCACGATCACCTCCAGCGGCTTCAGGCAGCCGGCGTTGAGCGGGATGTCGTCTTCCACCAGCAGACGGAAGACGTACAGCACCGCGGCCATCGTCACCGCCTTGGGCGCGTTGAAGTTGTTGGGCAGCTGGCCGCTGGTGCCGGTGAAGTCGATGGTGGCGGCGCGGCGCTCGGGGTGCACCGTCACCTTCACGACGATGCGCGCGCCGTTGTCGAGCTCGAGCTCGAAGCGGCCGTTCTTCAGCGCCGTGATGACGCGCCGCACGCTCTCCTCGGCGTTGTCCTGCACGTGCTTCATGTAGGCGGCCACCGTCTCGCGGCCGAACTGCGCCACCATCGCGCGCATTTCCTGCACGCCCTTCTCGTTGGCGGCGATCTGCGCGCGCAGGTCGGCCACGTTCTGGTCGGGGTTGCGCGAGGGGTGGGCCCCGCTCTTCAGGTGCGCGCGCAGGGCCTGCTCGCGGAACACGCCGTCGCGCACGAGCAGGAAGTTGTCGAACAGCACGCCTTCTTCGTCGATGGTCTTGCTGAAGGGTGGCATCGAGCCCGGCGTGATGCCGCCGATGTCGGCGTGGTGGCCGCGGCTGGCGACGTAGAAGCTCGGTTTCGCGTCGCCCGGCTGCAGATAAACGGGAGTGACCACCGTCACGTCAGGCAGGTGCGTGCCGCCGTGGTACGGGTCGTTGAGCACGTAGACATCACCCTCGTGCATCTGCGGGTTGCGTGAGATCACGGTCTTGATGCTCTCGCTCATCGAGCCCAGGTGCACGGGCATGTGCGGCGCGTTGGCGATCAACTCGCCGGCGCCGCTGAAGAGCGCGCAGGAGAAGTCGAGCCGCTCCTTGATGTTCACCGAGTAGGCGGTGTTCTGCAGCCTCAGGCCCATCTGCTCGGCGATGTTCATGAAGAGGTTGTTGAACACCTCCAGCATCGCCGGGTCGGCATCGGTGCCGATGGCGTGCTGGGTGGCGCGCGGCACCACGCGCGCGAGCTCGATGGGGCCGGCGGCCGTGATGACGGCCTGCCAGCCGGGCTCGACCACGGTGGTGGCGTTCTTCTCGGCGATGACGGCCGGGCCCGCGAGCGTGGCGCCGGGCTGCAGCGTCTCGCGCACGTACAGGCCCGCCTCGAGCCAGCGCCCGCAGTGCATGCGCACGGTGGCGTCGGGCGGCGGCACATGGCGCGGCGGCTCGGCGCCAGTGTGCGGCGCGGCGTGCGTCTCGCCCGCGCCCACGGCCTCCACCGACACGGCCTCGATCACGAGCACGCGGTCGGGCATCAGGAACGCAAAGCGCTGCTTGTAGGCGGCCTCGAACTCGCGGCGGATGGCGGCCACATCGGCGAACGGCACCACGAGCGCAGTGTCGGTGCCCTGGTAGCGCACGTGCACCTTGGGCCGCAGTTCTACCGCGGCCGCGGCCACGCCCTGGCCGACGAGCTCGTCGCGCGCGGCGTTGCCCAGCGCCTGCAGGCGCGCGCCTGCCTGCGCGAGACCGGCTTCGTTGAGCGGCTGCTCCACCGAGGCCTCGCGCATGGCGATCTGGTCGGCGAGCCCCATGCCATAGGCACTCAGCACCCCGGCCAGCGGGTGCACGAACACGCGGCTCATCGCCAGCGCGTCTGCCACCAGGCACGCATGCTGCCCGCCCGCGCCGCCGAAGCATTGCAGCGTGTACTGCGTGACGTCGTAGCCGCGCGCCACGCTGATGCGCTTGATGGCGTTGGCCATGTTCTGCACGGCGATCTGCAGGAAGCCCTCGGCCATCGACTCCGGTGTCACTTTGCGGCCGGTGTCATGCTTCACCTGCGCGGCCAGTGCCTCGAACTTCGCGACCACGCCGTCGCGGTCCAGCGCCTCGTCGGCCTTGGGGCCGAACACCTTGGGGAAGTGCGCCGGCTGGATCTTGCCCAGCATCACATTGGCGTCCGTCACGGCCAGCGGCCCGCCGCGGCGGTAGCTCGCCGGGCCGGGGTTGGCGCCCGCGCTCTCGGGCCCCACGCGCAG
>JALHOU010000111.1:0-8128 GCA_022842825.1 Rubrivivax sp. | reverse complement strand
TCCGGCAGCACGATGTGGCGCTCGAAGAGTCGCGGCCGCGCCTGGTAGGCGATGCGCAGCGCATCGCGAAAGCCGCGCGTGGTGACGAGCAGCGTGCGGTCGCCCTTGCGCTCGAGCAGCGCGTTGGTGGCCACCGTGGTGCCCATCTTCACGCACTCCACGCGCTCGGGCGCGATGGCCTCGCCGGGCTTGAGGCCCAGCAGGCGGCGGATGCCTTCGACCGCCGCATCCTTGTAGTGCTCGGGGTTCTCGGAGAGCAGCTTGAGCGTTTCGAGGCCACCTTCCGGTCGGCGCCCCACGATGTCGGTGAAGGTGCCGCCGCGGTCGATCCAGAACTGCCAGCGGGTGACGGTCACAGGGGTCGCAGGGCTCGCGGTCGTCATGGGATGGCCTTCCAGCGCTCGTGCACGAGCGTCATCAGATGGTGCACCGGCCGCCCGGTCGCGCGCTGCACCGCCGCAGCGTAAGGGGGCAGATTGGTGCACTCCAGCACCAGGGTTTCGATGTCGGGATGGTGCCGCATGAGCGCCAGCGCGGCAGCCACCGTTTCGGCCTCGGCCAACGCGGGGTCGAGTGTCGGCCGGTTGTGCAGCAAGGCCGTCTGCAGGTGCCCGCCCTCGGGCAGGCCTTGCACGGGGGTCGCGGGGTCCGCGCCGGCGGCTCGCAACTCGGCCACGCCCAGGCTGGCGGCGTCCACCGTCAGCACGCCGGGCCGGTGCAACGCCGGCAGCGCCAGCAGGCTGGAGCTCCACACCGGCACCGGCACGGCCGCCTGCAGCGCGGCCTGATGGCGCACGAGGAATCCGCAGGTCGTGGTGAGCGCGCGCGCACCTTCGGCGACGAGGGCACGCGCGGCGTCGATGAACGGCTGCAGCACAGCGGGGTCGTTCTCGCGCACCACGCGCAGCGGCACGGCACCTTCGACGACGCGAAAGCGCACCGGCATGGCCCAGCTGCCGGGGTGCCCGGCGTCGCCGGGCAGGCGCGGGAATTGCGTGTCGAGCTTCAGGATGCCCAGCACCGGACCAGCGCCCCTTCGTTCTTTCTGCACTCGGGCGCCAGCCGCCGCGGCGCCGACGCTACAGCGACGTGGCCGCGCGCGCGGCCTGGTCGTACATGCCGCTCATCGTGCGCAGCAGCCGCGCCAGCTCGCCGATGTCGGCGTTGAGCTCGGTGTCCAGGCTCTTCACGAGGCACTCCTCTCGCACCTCGCGGTAGCGCTGCACCACACCCTCGCCGCGCGCCGTGGGGCTGTAGAAGACCTCCTTGCCGGCCTTCTCGGCCTTCGCCAACCCGGCGGCGACGAGCTTCTTCAGCGAATAGGCCACCACGTGCGTGTCTTCGTAGTTGAGCACGAAGCAGATGTCGGCCAGCTTCTTGTTGCGCGCGCGGTGGTTGATGTGGTGCAGCAGCAGCACGTCGGTGATGGTGAGCTCCGGGCAGCCGGCGGCGGCCATGCAGCGCACGGCCCAGCGCGAGAAGGCGTTCCAGGCGACGATGAGGCCGAACTCGAACTCCGACAACTCCACGCTGCGCGGCGAGACCAGGTGCGACGACGAGACGATGCCGGCCGGCCGCTCTGCGCCATCCGCCTGCGCACCGGCGCGCGGCGTGCCGCTCGGTTTGCTCGGGCGCCGGGTGCCGGCTGGCCGCCTGGGGGAACTCGGTGTTTTCACTGAAACGTCGACAAAACGTTGACACTTTATCGACAACTTTCCTAGACTTCAAGCGACCCCAGGCAAACACCGATGAAGCCGGCGGCCTGCGCCGTCATCCTTGCCGCCGGCCGTTTCGTTGCCGCCACTTCCATTTCCCCAGGACACGAGGAGTGCCCATGCCCAGCAAGCGTCACCTGATCCGTTCGTTCATTGCCGCCGCCGCATTCGCCGTGGCGGGCGCCGCCGCCCAGGCCCAGGTCAAGTGGGACCTGCCCGCCGCCTACCCGGCCACCAACTTCCACACCGTCAACCTGACCGATTTCGCCAACGACATCGACAAGGCCACCGGCGGCAAGCTCAAGATCACCGTGCATGCAAATGCAAGCCTGTTCAAGGCGCCGGAGATCAAGCGCGCGGTGCAGGGCGGCCAGGCGCAGATCGGCGAGATCCTGCTCGTCAACTTCCAGAACGAGTGGCCCATCTTCGGGGCCGACGGCATGCCCTTCCTCGCCGACAGCTACGACGAGGCCATGAAGCTGTGGCGGGTGCAGAAGCCCATGCTCGAGAAGAAGCTCGCCGAGCAGGGGATGATGGTGCTGTATGCCGTGCCCTGGCCGCCGCAGGGCATCTACAGCAAGAAGCCGCTCGCCAGCGCCGCCGACCTCAAGGGCCTGAAGTGGCGTGCCTACAGCCCCGCCACCAGCCGCATTGCCGAGCTCGTGGGCGCGCAGCCCGTCACCGTGCAGGCCGCCGAGGTGAGCCAGGCCTTTGCCACCGGCGTCACCGAAAGCATGATGAGCAGCGGCTCCACCGGCTGGGACGCCAAGCTGCACGAGCACGTGAAGTACTGGTACGACACGCAGGCCTGGCTGCCCAAGAACGCCGTCATCGTCAACAAGGCCGCCTTCGACGCGCTGGATGCGCCCACCAAGGCCGCCGTCATGAAGGCCGCCGCCGACGCCGAGGTGCGGGGCCTGGCCGCCAGCAAGAAGGCCAACACCGAGAGCCTGGACAAGCTCAAGGGCGGCGGCATGCAGATCCTGCCCCCGAGCCCCCAGCTCAAGGCCGACATGAAGAAGGTCGGCGACACCATGCTCAAGGAGTGGCTCGACAAGGCCGGCGCCGACGGCAAGGCCCTCATCGACGCGTTCAACAAGTAGGTCGCCGCGGCACCGAGGAGCGCCCTCGCCGGCGCCAGCCCATCGCCGGCCCGTCGCCCGTCCATCGCCCAAACGGCCTCTCCGTCCCACCGCCGACCCGTGCTGCGCAAGGCGCTCGATTCGCTGTACCTGGGGGCCGCCTGGCTGGCGGCCCTTTTCATGGTCGGCCTGCTGGTGATGGTGTTGCTGTCCATCGTCAGCCGCCTGCTGCACTTTCACGTGCCGGGCACCGATGCCTATGCCGGCTACCTGATGGCCGGCGCCGGCTTCCTGGCGCTTGCACACACCCTCAAGCGCGGCGAGCACATCCGCGTCACGCTCCTGCTCTCGGCGCTGAAGGGCGGGGCGCGGCGCGGCGTGGAAATCTGGGCCCTGGTGGCGGCCGTGGCGCTGTCGGCGCTGTTGGCCTTCTACAGCGCGCGGCTGGCCTGGCAAAGCCGCCAGTTCAACGACATCTCGACCGGCAACGACGCCACGCCGCTGTGGATTCCCCAGATCGCCATGGCCGTGGGCAGCCTCATCCTGCTCATCGCCTTCATCGACGAACTGGTGCTCGAGTTGCGTGGGCGGCGTGTGCAGGTCGGCAGCGAAGAGGCGTTGCGCAATGAATGACATCGCGATCACCCTGCTGCTGATCGCGGCGCTCTTCGTCATCCTCGGCAGCGGCGTCTGGATCGGCCTCACGCTCTCGGGCGTGGCCTGGATCGGCATGCAGCTGTTCGCCTCCCGCCCGGCCGGCGACGCCATGGCCGTCACGATCTGGGGCAGTGCCAGCAGCTGGACGCTGACCGCGCTGCCGCTCTTCGTGTGGATGGGCGAGATCCTCTTTCGCACGCGCCTGAGCCAGGACATGTTCCGCGGCCTGGCGCCGTGGATGCAGGCCCTGCCCGGGCGGCTGCTGCACGTGAATGTGGTGGGCTGCGCCATCTTCGCGGCCGTGTCGGGCAGCAGCGCGGCCACCTGCGCCACCATCGGCAAGATGAGCCTGCCCGAGCTCAAGAGCCGCGGCTACCCGGAGGGCATCAGCATCGGCAGCCTCGCCGGTGCCGGCACGCTCGGCCTGCTCATCCCGCCCTCGATCATCATGATCGTCTACGGCGTGAGCGCCGAGGTCTCGATCGCGCAGCTGTTCATCGCCGGGGTGTTGCCGGGCATCCTGCTGGCGGCGCTCTTCTCCGGCTACCTGATGTTCTGGGCGTGGCGCAACCCCGCCCTGGTGCCGCCGCCGGATGCGCCCATGAACCTCGGGCAGAAGCTGCGCGAATCGCGCCACCTGCTCCCGGTGATCGGGCTCATCGTCGCGGTGCTTGGCAGCATCTACGCCGGCATCGCCACGGCCACCGAGGCCGCCGCCATCGGCGTGCTGGGCTCGCTCGTCATCTCCGCCCTGCAGGGCTCGCTCAACTGGGCCACCTTCAAGGAGAGCCTGCTCGGCGGCACGCGCCTGTATTGCATGATCGCGCTCATCCTCTCGGGCGCGGCCTTCCTCACGCTCAGCATGGGCTACATCGGCCTGCCGCGCCACCTGGCGGAGTGGATCGGCTCGCTCGGCCTCACGCAGTGGCAGCTGCTGGCGGTGCTGGCCCTGTTCTACATCCTGCTCGGCTGCTTCCTCGACGGCATCAGCATGGTCGTGCTGACCATGGGCGTGATCCTGCCCACCATCCAGAAAGCCGGCATCGACCCGCTGTGGTTCGGCATCTTCATCGTGCTCGTGGTCGAGATGGCGCAGATCACGCCGCCGGTGGGCTTCAACCTCTTCGTGCTGCAGGGCATGACGAAGAAGGAGATCGGCTGGATCGCCCGCGTCACGCTGCCGTTCTTCTTCCTGATGATCGCGGCGCTGGTGCTGATCTGGCTCTTCCCGGGCATCGTCACGGCGTTGCCCGAACGGATGCGCAGTTGACCCCGCGGCGAGCCCGACAGGCCCGTGGCGCCTGACGGCGGCGCCCCGCCTTGCGAACTGGCGGCCTTTTGGGGCCGATTTCCCGGCCTCGAGGGCCTGCTCCGGCACCTAGGATGGCTCCAGGTGCCCCATGTCCGAACTTGCCACGCCACTCACCGTCCAGCCGTCGCTGGCCACGCCGCCCGCCGCCGGCGAGGGCTTTGCCTGGCCGACGCCGGAACTGCCCAACTACCCACCCCCGGCGGCCCCGCCGTCGCCGCTGGCATGCCAGGTCGAGGGCAACAACGGCAAGATCATCCCCGGCCGCCTGCTGGAGATGGACATCGTGCGCGGCCTCGTGCAGGTGGCCGTGCCCGGCATGCGCGCACCGCTGGCGCTGCGCTTCGACCAGTTCCGGCGCCTGCGCCTGCTCGATCCGCTGGCGCCCGCGCCGGGGCCCGACGACGGCGCCATCGTCACCGACATCGAGCGCCCGACGATCCCCTTCTCCGTGCACTTCGCGCACGGTGCGCACTGGCAGGGCCAGACGCTCGGCGCACGCGAGGATGCGATCGGCCTCTTCCTCTTCGAGCCCGTCGACGCCGGCGGCACCGTGCGCCGCACCTTCGTGCCGCGCACCGCCTACACCCGGGTCGAGCTCGGGCGGCGCATCGGCGAGGTGCTCATCGAGCAGCGCGCGGCCACGCCCGCGCAGGTGCAGGCCGCTCTCATCGAGCAGCAGGACCTGCGCGAGCGCAAGCTCGGCGACCTGCTGCTGGTGCGCGAGATCATCAGCCCCGAGGAGCTGAGCGCGGCCATCGAGCAGCAGAGCAAGATGCCGATGGTGCGCATCGGCGAGGCGCTCGTGACGATGGGCTTCATCGACGAGGCGCAGCTCGAGGAGGCCCTGGCGCAGCAGCGCCAGGACCGCGGCGTGCCGCTCGGCGAGCTGCTCGTGCGCAAGGGCTTCGTCTCGCGCGGCGACCTGCAGATGGCGCTGGCGCGCAAGATGGGCTATCCGATGGTCGACGTGCGGCAGTTCCCGCCCGACGTCGATGCCGTCGCGCGCCTGCCCTACGCGGTGGCGACGCGGCTCTCGGCGCTGCCGCTCATCCTGCGCGCATCGCGCCTCGTGGTGGCCATGGAAGACCCCACCGGCCGCAGCGCGATGGAGGAGATCGAGTTCGCCGCCCGCTGCAAGGTGCTGCCGGTGCTCGCCCACGCCGGCGAGCTGAGCGAGGCCATCGAGCGTGCCTACGAGAAGATCGGCGCCAGCGGCACCGCCCGCGGCGCCACCGACCCCGAGTCGCTGATCGACTTCGAGCCCGGCGATGCGAGCAAGCTCGCCGCGACGCTGGAACGCAGCGACGGCGAGGAGGACGAAGGCCCTTCGATCGAGCAGAGCGACAACTCGCTCGTGCGCCTGATCAACAGCATGATCCTCGAGGCACACGCGCAGGGCGTGTCCGACATCCACGTCGAGTGCCCGGCCGGCCGCGCCAAGGTGCGCATCCGCTTCCGCAAGGACGGCGTGCTGCGCCCCTACCTCGAGCTGCCGCCGAGCTACCGCAACGCGCTGATCGGCCGCCTGAAGATCATGTGCGACCTCGACATCAGCGAGCGCCGCAAGCCGCAGGACGGCAAGATCAGCTTCGGCAAGTTCGTGCAGGGCTCGCGCCTGGAGCTGCGCGTGGCCACCATCCCCACCACCGCCAACCACGAGGACGCCGTGCTGCGCCTGCTGGCCAGCAGCCGCGCGATCCCGATCGACCAGCTGCAGCTCTCGCCGCTGAACCTCGATCGCTTCAAGGCCGCCGTGGCGCGCCCCTACGGCATCTTCCTGTGCGTCGGCCCCACCGGCTCGGGCAAGACGACGACGCTGCATTCGGCACTGGCGCACATCAACACGCCCGAGCGCAAGATCTGGACCGCCGAGGACCCGGTGGAGATCACGCAGCCGGGCCTGCGCCAGGTGCAGGTCAACCCGAAGATCGACTGGACTTTCGCGAAGGCGCTGCGCGCCTTCCTGCGCGCCGACCCCGACGTCATCATGGTCGGCGAGATCCGCGACCAGGAGACGGCCGAGGTGGCCATCGAGGCCTCGCTCACCGGCCACCTCGTGCTCAGCACGCTGCACACGAACAGCGCCGCCGAGACCGTGACGCGGCTGCTCGACATGGGCATGGACCCGTTCAACTTCGCCGACGCGCTGCTGGCCGTGCTGGCGCAGCGCCTCGTGCGCCGCCTGTGCACGCATTGCCGCATCAGCGAGCCGGCCAGCATCGACTGGCGCGACGAGCTGCTGCACGACTACCGCAGCACGCTGCTGGACGTGGAAGGCGCCCCCGGCGACGACGCCGTTCTCGCCAGCTGGGCCCAGCGCCACGGCGGCGGCGAGGGCCGCCTGCTGAAGTACCGCTGCACCGGCTGCGAGCAATGCGGCGGCAGCGGCCTGCGCGGCCGCATGGGCCTGCACGAGCTGATGAGCATCTCGCGCGGCCTGCGCTACAAGATCCAGACCGGCTCGCGCAGCGACGACATCCTGCGCCACGCCATCGGCGACGGCATGCGCACGCTGCGCCAGGACGGCATCGACAAGGTGTGGGCCGGCCACACGACCATCGAGGAAGTGCGGGCGAATTCCTGATGGGCGTTCGGCGGCTTGCGACCTGCGGGTCGGGTTTGCTGCGGGAATGGCCGAAGCGAGACCGGCATCAAGCCCATCCCGCCATCACCGCGTGCATGCGCGAAGCCAGCCCCTGCGGCTGCTTCAGCCAGTCGAAGTGCCCCAGCGGCCCCGGCCCCTCGAAGCGCTCGATGCAATCTCCGGCCACGCCGGCCAGCTGCAGCAGGTGGACCGTCGCCGCGCGCGGTGCGTAGGTGTCGTGCGGCAGGCTGAGCGCGTGAACAGGAATCCGGCGGGCGGCCAACGACCGCGGCTCGAGCAGGTTGCGGCCCTGGATCTCGAAGCGCCCCAGCCGCGCCAGCAGCGCCCACTCGTCCATCAGCGTGCGTGACTGCCGGCCACCGAAGCCGACCCGGTGCCCAGGAAAGTAGCCGAGCAGCGGGCCGCTCAGCCGGTGCGTTGCCAGCACGACGCGGATGAGCGTGCGCAGCCGGGGCGAGAAGAAGCGCAGCGTCGGCGTGCCGGAAGCGACGGTGAGCACGCCCGCGAGGCCGGGCGCGGCGATGGCGCGGGCCATGAGGCCGAGGTGGCCGCCCAGCGAGTGGCCGATGATCACCACGGGTCGATCGGGCAGGCGCTCGCGAAGCGCGGCGACGCCGCCCTGCACCTCGTGCTCGAAGAGGTCGAGGTAACCCCAGTCGACGCCGCGTGCGGCGCGCACCGGGCTCGCGCCACCGCCCCGCCATTCGGCCACCCCGGCGGCGTGGCCGTGCGCGGCCAGCGCCTCGGCCAGCCGGCG
>JALHOU010000110.1 GCA_022842825.1 Rubrivivax sp. | reverse complement strand
GAGGCCGCCAGCACCGACGAGGCGGTCGCCCGATTCCGCGAGTTCGAGCCCGACCTTGTGCTGGCGGACTACCGCCTGGGCGAACACGATTCCGGCTTCGAGGCCATCTGCCGCCTGCGAGAGATGCGGCCTGGCCTGCCCGCGGTGTTGATCAGCGGCGACACCGACACCGCCTTGCGCCGCAATGCCGCCGCCGCCGGCCTGCCGCTGCTGCACAAGCCCGTGACCCTGGAGCGCCTGGCGGAGGCCGTCAGGATGGCCTTGGGCTGGGAACCTGCCGCCGGGGTCGGTGAGGACCTCGTGCCCGGGCCATAAAGGGCAACCACGCTTGCTGCCGCCCGAAGTCATCGCACACAATCCCCGGCGCAATGACAGCCGAGGAAATCGACGCCGCCAAGACCCAGCAGCAGTCATGGTTCCCTGCCGACCCGAGCGAGCGGCGGGCCGTCTTCTTCATCGACGTCGTAGAGTCTGTGCCGCTGCTGGACCGGCACGAGGCCGACGCCGTGGACCGGTGGGTGCGCTTCGTGCACGAGGTGCGCGAGCAGGTGCTGCCGAAGCACGGCGTCCGCCTGATCAAGTCGCTGGGCGACGGGTTGCGCATGCTCGCACCCGACGTACCCCGTGCCACCGCGGCCGCGCAGGACATCCTTCGCCGCCTGGCCGCCTACAACATCGGGGCGGACGGCGACTCGCTGCTTCGGCTGCACACCGCCATCCACCTCACCCATGTGGCCGAGGACGACCTGGACATCTACGGCCACGGCGTGAACCTGACTGCCCGGCTGGCAGCCAAGTCGCAACCGGGGCAGATCCTGCTCACCGGCGAGGCCAACGAGCAACTGCTGCCCGGCCTGGACCCGCCGACCGAGGATCTTGGCGACCAGTGGTTCAAGGGCATCGAAGAACCCGTGCGCGTGTACGCCGTGTGCGAACGCATCGCAGCCACCAACGAGACCTTGCTGGCCCCGCCTCCGCCGGCCGCCTTCAAGCCAACCATCGCCGTGCTGCCCTTTGCCCAAGACGGCGCGCGGGGCAGCGGCGGCTTCGGCAATGCGGGCATGTCGCTCGGCGACCTGCTCGCCGACGAGGTCATCGCTGCGCTTTCGCCGCTGCAGGACCTGCGCGTCGTCTCACGCCTCTCCACGAGCGCGCTGGCTCAGCGAAATGGGGATGCGCGCGCGGAGGCGCCGGTGCTGGGCGCCGACTACCTGGTCACGGGCACCTGCCACACGGTGGGCGAGCGCGTGGTGGTGCACGCGGAGTTGTTCGATCTGCGGCGGTGCGAGGCCGTGTTCCGGCATCGCGAGACGGGCGACATCGCGTCGCTGGCCAACGAAGAGTCGCCCTTGATCATGGCGCTGACAGCGCGCCTCACCGCAGCCATCCTCGAGCGCCAGATCGACCTGGCGCGCCGTTGTGCGCTGCCGAACCTGGCCGGCTATACGCTGCTGCTGGGCGGCATCGCGCTCATGCACCGGCTCTCGCGCCGCGACTTCCAGCGTGCCCGCGAACTGCTTCAGCACCTCACCGAACGCTGGCCGAGGCTCGCCGCGCCGCACGCCTGGCTGGCGCGCTGGCACCTGTTCAGCGTGCTGCAGCATTGGAGCGACGATGCGGCGCGCGACAGGCAGGGTGCCTACGAGGCCAGCGAGAGGGCCCTGGCGCTGGACGATGAATCGTCCGTGGCGCTGGCCGTCGCCGGCTCCGTGCGCATCGGGCTTTCGCAGGACGTGGATGGCGGACTGGCGCTCTACGACCGTGCGCTGGCCGCCAACCCGAACGACTCGTTTGCCTGGATGCTGCAGGGCACCGCCCATGCGTTCCGCGGCGACGGCGTGGACGCCGTGCGAGCCAGCGACCAGGCAAGACGGCTCTCGCCGCTGGATCCGCTGCACTTCCTCTACGACTGCCACGGCGCGGCGGCCGCGCTGGCCGCCGACGATGCCGCCAAGGCACGCTCGTTGGCTGAGCGCTCGCTTCGGGCCAATGCGCAGCACCTGTCGACCTACCGCGTGCTGGCCATTGCGCAGATGCTCGGCGGCGATGGCGCGGCCGCGCGTGACACGGTGCGAAGGATGCTGGTGCTGGACCCGAAAGCTTCGGTGGACGGGTGGCTGCGCTCCTCACCCAGCGGGGCGTATCCGATTGGGCAGAAGTTTGCGCGGCTGTTGGTGGAGGCGGGGATGCCGCGGGCCTAGAGAGGCAAGCCGAGGCTGACAAAGACAGAGAAGCAGCGGGAGGATCTGATGGCGAGAAACGACGCTTTTGACGCATTTGATGCGTTCGATGCATTTGACGCCTTCGATGCGTTTGATGCTTTCGACGCGTTTGGCAGTGGCGCCCCTCGCTCTGGTGGCCGCATGGCCGAGGCGCTCACCCGAAGTCGCGAAGGGCATTTGGGGCGGGCCTTGCCGACGCCTGTCAATGGCACCAACGTACGATCCGATGGGAGTCGAGCGCAGCCGGCGGCGATGCTCTTGCGCTCCTGGCCAACCGCCAGTGGCGGCGAGTTTGCGTACTCTTCGGAGTTGCTCGATCGCATGGGTGCCGGGCCGCGACGCAAGGTCTTGCTCATGGAGCTGCTCAAAGAGCTGAAGTGGGAGGCACCAAGCCCCGGGGGGCGCCGCGCCTTCACGCTCTCCACTGGCACGTTTTCCCTAGTGACCATCAAGGCGCCACGGTCTGAGTGCCTGGCCCACCAAGCGCTTCGGGTCGAGAGCTGGGCCGCGCTGCGGGCAGAGCGCGCCCCAGAAATCTTGGCACAGCTTGGGCCACCGTTCGCCTTCTGGTCATCCATCGTCCCGATGGGCAGCCCGCCCTCTCCGTACACGGCGGAGCTATTGGGGCTGGTCGGGGCATTTGCCAATCATGTCGTGCAATGGGCCAAGTTTAGCTTGCCGTGCCCCCGCCCTGCTGAGTTCTCCCCGCGGGTGCAGCCCATGATCGAGTCGCCGCCGTTCTTCGCCTATCCGAGTGGTCATGCCACGCAGGCCTACTTGGCCTGCGAGGTGATCCTGCGGCTTGTGAGCCTGGGTGCAGGCGGGCTCAAGAATGAGTTGGAGGCGCAGCTCCGCCGCCAAGCTGAGCGCATCGCCACCAACCGTGTGGTTGCCGGCGTTCATTTTCCGGTTGACTCTCTTGCGGGTTGCGCATTGGGACTAGCCCTGTCCGACTATGTGGTGGCCCGCTGTGTCGGTGGCATCCTTTGCCATCGGCAAGTTGACGGCGACGCATTTGAGAAGATCTCCGACTTCGCCGATTTGCCACTGCTTGAGCACCGCGCGACGCCAGGCTACGAAACGCCGGTACCTGTAGGCGCATTGCCTGCCCGTGGTGAGGAACTCAAGGGCGACGCAGGCGAGACTCCGTTGCATTGGCTCTGGCGCCAAGCCGCACTTGAGTGGCGCACCGCTCCCGGAGCGCGTTGATGACCAACGAATCTGATCAAGGTGCCCCGGGCCCATCGGAGCCATCCTCTGCCGGTGTGGCTGGCGGCGCTGCCGAGGTGGCGGGAGGCGCTGGTTCAGCTGGCGTGGCCTTCGGCGACGCACCATTCGTTTGGTCGCTCATTGATCGTGCCCCGCAGGCGGCTGCCGCTTGGCCGCGGTGGCTGGCCAGTGGCCGACATCTGGACCCGTATCTGGTTTGGGCCGATCTCACCCGCTATGCCGGGTTCGGCGGACTCGAGCCCAACAACCGTGCGCACGGAGGCAAGCTCTCGGCCTTGCTGGAGGTCAGGTTTCCAGTCGGGGTCGAGGCGATCGCACTCCAGGGGAATGAAGCCTGCGCGCCCACCTGCGATGATCTGGCCGTCGCGCTGTCATGCTTGGAGATTCCCGGGCTGTACAAGGTCGCGTCGAATGGCATCGAGCGGTTGGCGCGCCGGTTCTTCACTGCACGGCTGCTCCCGGCAAGTCTCCAGCAGTTGCTGTGTTGCGCAGACGTGGTACGGGTGCAACTGGGTGTGCCGCGCATCCCCGCTACAGAGGTGAACCCGACGACACGCGATGCAGCGGTCAGCAGCGATGGGTTGGTGCCGCGTACCGTGATCGGCATCATCGACGATGGTTGCGCATTCGCCCACCCGTCCTTCTGCAACCAGGCGGGAGAGACGCGGGTGCACTACCTCTGGGATCAGGACCGACATGACGCGGCAGATCGAATCGGCGCTGCGAGTGCCATGAGAGCGGTGGACGCGGTCGGCTCATTTGATTCGATGGGCGAGGGGGTTGGCTACGGCCGCGAGTTCCGCCACAAGAGCCTGAGTGTCGCCGCTCGGCTATCTCTGACACGCAATGACCCGCTGTGTGCCTATTTGCAGCTGGACTACGCGCCAATACGTTTGAACCTTCACCAAAACAGCACGTCGTTCACCCAGCCGAGCGGCGGCGTCCGACTTCCGGGCCAGGCGATGCGATCTGGCGCGCACGGCACCGGCGTCATGTACATGGCGGCTGGGGTGAGCGACGACCCCGGCCATCCGCACCCGCTAGATGTTCAACGGGCTGTGGCGCACGATGCTACATCCGCTTCGACCCTGGCGCAGCGACGTCGAGCACCCAAGGACTACGCAAGCGCTTGGCCCATCGCCTTTGTACAACTGCCCACGCGAACGACGCTGGATACCAGCGGCGGCTCGCTGGGCGTGCACGTGCTCGACGGCCTGCATTACCTGATCGATCGCGCAACCCGCATTGCCTACGATCAGCGCGAAAAGCAGGACGGCGCTGTCGACACGCCGGTCTACGACGAAGAGACCGGGAAGCCAAAGAGCTACTTTTTTGACAACGGCCTCATTGTCAATATCAGCTATGGCGCGTTGGCCGGTGGCCACGACGGAACTTCAATCGCGGAGATGGCAATTGCAGATGTCGTCTCCGACCCGAAGAAGATTTCTGCCCTCTGGGTTTGCACGGCGGCGGGCAATGGGCACGCCGCACGAGCTCACGCCCGCGCGACACTGCGTGCGGGCGGCGTCGGGTCGTTTCTGTGGAGCGTCGGTCCAGACAATCCTCTCGAGTCATTCCTCGAGATTTGGTTGCCCGACGTGGACGTGTATGGTGACTCCTTGCCTGCGGACTCGCACGAGCGCTTTCGCATTTCAGTCTGGCCACCTGGTTTCGAGGGCATGTGCCAAGTTACCTGTGGTCAGGCGCGGCTCGCGCATCGAGGGGCGGACTTGGCTGTGCCAGTCGCCGGAGTCTTTTACTCCGGACGTGTGGCACAGGGCATGCGCGGAACGATGGTGCTTGTGGCAGTGGCACGCACCAGACCCAATGGGGTAGGTGAGGCCATTTCGGGCGGTGTTGGCGTGCATGGTCAGTGGCGCGTGGACGTGGCGTACATGGATGCCAGCGACGAACGACCCGTGGACGTACACGCGTGGACCGAGCGCAACGACTTGCTTTTCGGCAACCTGCGTTCCCAGCAGTCTAGAGTGCTAGCCGAGGTGCCCATTCCGGAGCCGACCGAGTTCATGCCGGAGGCTCGTGCGCTCCTGGCCAAGTCTCGCGCCGCCAGTTTGGCCTGGGTAGCGGACCCGCTACAGCCGCGCTACACGATGTCATCGCTGGCAGGCCTGGCAGGACCTGCGACGAGGGATCGAAAGCCTGACACCGGAGAATTCTTCAAGAAGTCCGAAGAGCACAACCGCGGGCGACTGGTGGTTGCTGGTGCCTACCGCATGGCAGACGGTGAGGTTGCAACGTACTCGAGCGGCGGGCCTTCGAGGCACGAAAACCCGCGCCATCAGAGAGCGGGTCGTATCACCGCGCAGCATTCCGTCTATTCGGCCGTGTATGCCCTTCCTCGCACGACGGTAGATGTTATGGCGCCCGCCGACATCGGCACCGCGCTGCGAGGGCTCCGTGTGGCAGGCACCCGGCCGGGCCAGTGGGTGCGGCTTTCCGGCACGAGTCTGGCAGCGCCTTCAGTCGCGCGCGTCATCGCCAACGAACAGCATGTCAACAACCTGCGCCGTGTCTCGAACCTGTCAGCGCCACCGCCGCCGCAGCGCGCGAACCTTGATTTGCCGACAGCGTTTCCCGAGCCTGAGAGGCGGGCGACGCTCACCCCGCAGGCGGATGACTTGTTCCGACGCGGTGCGTGGCGCGTCTGGTAGATCGCTCGCTGCGGGCTTGTGCGCACCAATCGGCTTCAGGGGCACCCAACGGCCGGCGGCGGCAGGCCGCCAATGCGCGTACACGGCTTGCCCTTGCTCTGCTCTGCAGCTTGAAACTTCATCAGGAACGCGTAGACGCCACTGGACTGGACCGGCGCATAGGTTTCCGTCAGGTTATCCGAAGTGCGGGTCAGCGTCGCCACCACCGCGCTGCGATCCGTCAGCAAGGCAGGAGTGCCGCTGTCCCCTGGGCAAATATCGACAAACGGGCTAATGGCCGCGAAGCGATCGTGAGTCTGTTCCAGCGCCGGACCAGTCACCTCGATCTTGGCTCCCTTGACCTTTCCACCCCACCTGTCAGTGCAGCCCTTAAAGGACAGGGTGCTCAGCTGTGTGCCCTTCTCCCAAGGCGCTGGATGCACCGCGACGTTTAGCGGCCAGTGGCTTAAAAACGCTTTGCTTGAAGGGGCGAGCCAACAGGCTGCGATCGTGTCTTTAGCGTGCTTTTCGCAATGCATGCTAGTTGCTTTGCCGGCGACCTTTACATTCATCGACTCGTTGTCTGCAGCAAGGCAATGCGCGGCTGTGAGTAGCACCCGTTCGGATACAGCCGCGCCCGTGCAACTCACCCCCAGATTCAACCAGCGTACGAAGAGGGGGGCAAACCCCTCCTTGACATCCTCTTCGGTCCCTCCTGTACCGATCGCCATCAATCGCCCTACGCGCAGGTTCTCAAAGAAGTAGTGCTGCCCCAGTTGCGGCGTGTGGTCAGGGGGTACTGCGGGCGTGCCGTCGTACACCGAAATCCAGACGCCCTTCGACGGCACGGGTTCGGCTCCCGCCAACACGGCGAACATGCCAGACACCAACAACAGGGTGGTCACTGCCAGCCGGGATAGCCTGCGTACTGATGGGAACTTGCTTCCGGGTTGCATATCGTTTCGGGTTCGACCCTGCGGTTTGCCGCAAATGACAACTCTAGCAGCGCGATCAGGCACGGCCAATCCATCAACGAGACGAGCCAATGGCCTGAGCTCGGGCGAACTGCGGCGATGGACCGCCTTGGGCGTCGGCGCAAGAGTGAGCCAGAGGCCCGCCGCCAAAGCCAAGCCTGCCTTCAGATCAGGAGCGGCAACCCCACCGCGACCGCCGCGACACAAGAAGACCAGCATCTCCCAGGTCGCTTCACCCCTCAAACCGCCCCAACCTCACCGCCGTCCCCCCCGGCTTGAGGTTGTTCGTCCCCGGCATCACCAGCACCGCGTCGTCGTAAGGCGTGACGAACACGTGGTCGCCATCCTGTGCGATGGGCGTGCCGGCCTTGGCGATGACCGAGAGCCCTACCGTCGGCACGAGGAAGCGGAAGTTGCTGCTCTTCGCCACCACCGGCTCGGTCACGCGCACGAGCTTCTGCTCTTTCGGCAACGGCACGCGCACATGCGCCCGCACCCAGTCGGCATCGGCCAGGCCCGTGAGGCCGAGGAAACGCACGGTGGCGTCGATGGCCACGTCGGCCGCCGCGCGCTCCCAGTGCTGGCCGCACTCGATGAGCAGGGCGCGGTGCTTCAGGTCGTGTGGGTCACCAAAGCCACCGCGCTCCACCATGCGCAGGCCGGCGGGGTGGCCGGTGTCGATGAGCAGGATCTCGGGCACGCCGAGCTCGCGCGCGTAGGCGGCGTTCTTGTCCTGCGTGCCGCACACCATGAGCGGTGCGCAGGGCTCGCTCATGGAGTGGATGTCGAGCAGCAGCTCGGTGGCGTCGACGAAGGGGCGCAGTTCGCGCGCCCGCCTCAGCTCGGCACTGTCGCGCGCACCGAGCAGCACCTCGTCGGCCCAGACGCGGTTGAGGTCCTCGTCGATGCAGCGGCTGGTAAACGGGTGCGCCGCGTCGAAGCGCTGGTAGGCCGCGACGTTGGCAAAGGCCAGGATGAGCCGGCCCCGCGCGGGGCGCCACGCGCCGCGGGCCATCTCGTCGAGCAGCCAGTCGAGCGCGATGGCGCCGCAGATCTCGTTGCCATGCGTCAGCGCCTGGATCATCACGCGCGGGCCGGGCTGGCCGGAATCCCACGCGTGCACGAAGTCGACGCCCGCGCCGCCCTCGCGCCAGCGCTCGATGACCGGCGGCTTGAGCTCGATGGGCGGCTTGCGCGGGCCGTGGGTGTTCGAGGGCACGGGTCCTGGGCCTCGCGGGTTGATGCGGGCGGTGCGAACGCCGCCGTCAGCTGCGGCGCGGGCGGATCATCGTCTGCGCGTAGCCGAAGCGCTCGCCCAGCACGTGCATCAGCTGCATCAGCTGGCCCTGCAGCTTGTTGAAGCCCTCGTGCTTCTCGATGCGGTCGGTGTGCATGTACAGGCGCTTGTTGATCTCCAGCTGCAGGCTGTGCCGGCCGGCCGTGGGGTCGCTGAAGGCACGCACCAGCTCCACGCCCTTGAAGGGCGCGTTGATGGCCACCGTGTAGCCCAGGCCCTGCAGGAACTTGGCGATGTAGTTCGTGAACGCGGGCTCGCAGGTGGTGCCGTCGCGGTCGCCGAGCACGAAGTCGGGTCGCGGCTGGCCCTCGACGCCTTCGATGTCGGCGCTGGTGTTCGGGCCCATCGAGTGGCAGTTGATGTGATAGACGACGCCGAAGCGCGTGTGCGCGTTGGCCATCAGCTCCCACAGCGCGTCGTGGTAGGGCTGGTGGTAGCGCTCGATGCGGCCCATCACCTCGGCCACGCCGAGCTTGCGGCTGTAGATGGGCTTGCCCTTGTCGAGCGTGCGCCACACCAGCGCCTTGCCGATGGCGGCCTTGCCGCTGTCCATGGTCTTGTGCGGCCAGGGCTCGGCCATCAGGTGCGGGTCGATGTCGGCCGTGTGGCGGTTGGGGTCGATGTAGGTGCGCGGGAACTGGGCCGTGAGCAGCGGGATGCCCATCTTGGCGGCGGGCAGGTACATCTCGTCGATGAAGGCGTCCTCGCCGTCGCGCAGGTCCTGCACCGAAGCCACGGCGCCAAAGTCGGGCGGCATGCGGAAGCCCGAATGCGGCGAGTCGAGCACGATGGGGAAGGCGGGTGCCTCGGGCGGGCGCGGGCCGAAGATGGCAAGAACGGTCGGGTCCATGGCGTTGTCTCGCGGTAACTCGGTTCAGGGCCGCTGCCTCGCGGCCCGGCTGGGACCGGCCCGGACCGCGATCGTACGGTCCGTTCGGGCACCCGGCGGGGCCTGGGCACGATACGGGGCGGCTAGCCCGGCAGCGGCCAGACGCGTAGTTTGCCCGGGTTCAGCAGGTTCAACGGATCGAGGCGCCGCTTGGCCGCCACGGCCGCAGGTGGAAGGGTGCCACCGAACCGACCGTCCTCCACGTGCTTGTGGTGCGGATTGTTCACGCGCACGCCGAGCGCGCGATAGCCGTCGATGATTTCCTGCAGCCGCGCCTCGCCCGTGTAGCGCACCAGCGGCAGCGCCGTAGCGATGAGCGGGCCGTCCAGGCTGCGGATGAACTCCACGTGCATCAGCACCTCGGCTTCGGTGCTGCGGCCGCCGAAGCGCTGGTGCACCGCCCGCACCTGCTCGAGATGCCTGCCGGCCGTGAAGCTGCACTGCAGGTAGGTGCGGCCGGGGTCGGCCTTGAGCGCATGCAGCGTGCTGTGGTTCCAGCACATCTCCAGCACCGTCTGGTTGCGGCGCTGCGCCTCGGTGCTCTCGGCGCGGTGCGTGACACGGCCACCGAAGCGCTCGGCCAGATCGCGCACGGCCGGCTCGGCCGCCTCGGCCACCACGGCGAGCACGGCGTCGTGGCCGGGCGGGAAGGCATGCTCCCACTTCGCCACGAAGCCCGGCACCGGCCAGGCCAGCGCCGCCACGTTGCGCTTGGGCAGGCCCGGTGCGGCCGCCAGCGCGTCGCCGAAGTCCAGCGCGGCGTCGAAGCTGCCGTCGAAGACCACCACCAGCTCGATCCAGCTCTGCGCCGGCGCCAGCGCCAGCTCCAGCTCGAGCACGATGCCCGTGGTGCCCCAGGTGTGGTGCAGGGCCAGCGCCTCGGCACCGCGCAGTTCCACCGGCTGCGGCTCGGGCACCACCGGCAAGGCACTGGCGCCGAGCACGTTGCCCGACGCCGCGATGGGGCCGTAGGTGATGGAGCCGACACCGCCGAAGCCGCCCGCAAACAGCCCGCCGAGCGTGGCGACGCGGAAGGTGGAGGGCATGGTCCGCAGCTCGAAGCCCGGCGCGCCCGATCCGTCGGCTCCGCCGCGCACGCGGCGCTCGAGCTCCGCGAGGCGGATGCCGGCCTGCGCCCGCACCGCGCCGCCGCGCTGCCACACGACGCGCTTGAGGCCGCCCATGTCCACCAGCACACCGCCCTGCAGCGGCGTGCACTGGCCGTAGTTGCCGGTGGCCGCGCCGCGCAGCGTGAGCGGGATGGCGCGGCGCGCGCACTCGCCCACCAGCTGGCGCAGCTCGGCCTCGTCGCGCGGGCGCACGGCGATGTCGGCGACCTTGCCTTCGAGCTCGGCTTTCAGGATGGGGCTGAACCACGAGAAGTCGCGCGACAGCAGCGCCAGGCGCTCGGCGCCGGTGGTCCAGTCGAGCGCCGGCAGGGCGGCGCGCAGCGATTCAACGTCGTGGGGCACGGCCGCGATGATCCGTCACTGGGGGATCGGTCTCTGGAGCATCAGTCTCGGGACGTTTCGCTGGCGTGCCAGCGGCCGATGTAGCGCCGCGTCAGCCAGGCCATGACGACGAAGAGCGCCACGCCGGTGAGCGAGATGAGCAGCAGCGCCGCGAACATGCGCGGGATGTCGAGCATGAAGCCCGCCTGCAGCACCTGGTAGGCCAGGCCCGCGCCGGTGCCGCCGGTGCCGGCCACGAACTCGGCCACCACGGCACCGATGAGCGCCAGGCCGCTGCTGATGCGCAGGCCGCCAAAGAAGTACGGCAGCGCGCTCGGGATGCGCAGCCGCCGCAGCGTCTGCCAGCGCGTGGCGCCGTTCATCTTGAAGTAGGCCTGCAGGTCGGGGTCGACGCTGCGCAGCCCGAGCGTCGTGTTGGCGATGATGGGGAACAGCGCCACCAGCGCCGCGCACACCGTCATCGCCGCCGTCGGGTTCTTCACCCAGATGATGATGAGCGGCGCCACGGCGACGATGGGCGTCACCTGCAGCAGGATGGCGTAGGGGAAGAGCGTCGTCTCGATGAGGCGGCTCTGCACGAACAGGAACGACACCGTCACGCCCACCACCACCGCCACCACGAAAGCAAGCACCGTGACCTTGAGCGTCACCGCCAGCGCGCCCATGAACTGGCCGAAGTTGGTGATGAGCGTCTTCATCATCAGCACCGGCGAGGGCACGAGATAGGGCTTGAGCTCGAGCCCGACGACGAGCCCCTGCCAGGCGGCAACGAGCACGATGGCGGCGACCAGCGGGTACACCACCTTGTCGATGCGCTGGCGCCTGGACACCTTCAGCCGGTGTGCGGCGGCGGGGCTCATCGGAAGACCTCCGGCCTGTCGGCCTGCGGTGTTCGCCTTGGGGCGGCCCGGCGGCTCACGATGCAACCTCCTCGCCGTCGACCGGCTCGTGCCCGCCGCTGGCGCGCAGCAGGCTGTCCTGCAGGCGCTTGGCATAGCCGGCGAAGCGGGCCGTGACCATGAACTCGCGCGTGCGCGGGTAGGGTTCGTCGATGACCACCTCGTCGGTGATGCGCCCGGGGCGCGCCGCCATCATCACCACGCGCTGCGAGAGGAACACCGCCTCCGAGATGCTGTGCGTGACGAACACCACCGTGAGGCGCTGGCTGCGCCAGAGATCCAGCAGCTCGGCGTCGAGCTTGTGGCGCGTGAACTCGTCGAGCGCGCCGAAGGGCTCGTCCATCAGCAGCAGCTGCGGCTGCACGACGAGGGCGCGGGCGATCGACACGCGCATCTGCATGCCGCCCGACAGCATGTTGGGCAGCGAGGTGGCGAACTTGGTCAGGCCCACCAGCGCCAGCGCCTCGTCGACGCGCCGCGCCGCCTCGGCCGCCGGCACGCTGGCCAGCTCGAGCGGCAGGCGCACGTTCTCGCGCACCTCGGCCCAGGGCATGAGCGTGGCCGACTGGAAGACGAAGGCGAGCCTCCGGCCGCTCTGCTTCAGCTCGGCGGGCGGCCGGCCCCACAGGTTGAGCGTGCCGCCGTCCATGTCGAGCAGCCCGGCCACGAGCTTGAGCAGCGTGCTCTTGCCGCAGCCCGAGGGCCCGAGCAGCGTCACGAACTCGCCCTCGCCCACCTCGAGGTGCACCGGCTGCAGCGCGTGCGTGCCGTCGGGGTACGTCTTGTCGACACCCTCGGCAACGATGGCCGGCACGGCGGCGCCGTCGGGCCTGTCGGCCGCCCCGCGCACCGCCGCACTCAAGGAAGCACGCGCAGGTCGCGCACGAACTCGGTGGTGTAGGTCTTGGCGAGGTCGACCTTGCCCGGCTCGATGACGCCGCTGGTCACCATCAGGTCGTAGGTGGCCTTCAGCCGCGCCTCGGTGATGATGCCGATGCCCAGCTTCTGCGCGTCGCCGCCGGTGACGATGCCCAGTTCCTTGAGCTTGGCCACGCTGTAGGCGAGCTGCTCCTCGGTCATGTTGGGGTTGTCCTTGCGGATGAGGGCGTTGGCCGGCGCCGGGTTGGCGAGGTAGCTCTTCCAGCCCTCCATCGAGGCCTTCACGAAGGCGGCCACCGCGGCGCGGCGCTTGGTGATGGTCTCCTCCATGCAGGAGATGGTGGTGTTGTAGGCCGGATAGCCGTGGTCGCTGAACATCAGCACGTTGGCCTTGACGCCGGCCTTCTGGATGGCGAACGGCTCGCTCGTCAGGAAGCCCTGCATGGCCGAGTTCTTGTCGGCGAGGAAGGGCTGGATGTTGAAGGTGTAGGGGCGCACCTGCCCGTCGTTGAACCCGTACTTGGCACGCAGCCACGGCCACCAGGTGCGGTGGGAGTTGGCGCCGATGAACAGGGTCTTGCCCTTCAGCTGCTCGAAGCTCTTCACGTCCTCGTGCGCGATGAGGACCTGGGGCTCCTTCTGGAACACCGAGGCCACGGTGACCGTGGGCACGCCGGTGTTGCGGGCCAGGAGCATGGCAGTGTCGGCGCTCATCATGCAGTCGGCCTGGCCGGCGGCCATGACCTGCAGCGTGTTGAGCTGCGGGCCGCCCATCTTGATGGTCACGTCCAGGCCGTGCTTCTTGTAGGTGCCTTCAGCAAGCGCCTGATAGAAGCCGCCGTGCTCGGCCTGCGCGTACCAGTTGGTCTGGTAGACGAACTTCTCCTGCGCGGCAGCGCTGCTGCACAGGACGGCGGTGGTGGCAAGGGCGATGAGGGATCGGTTCAAGGGGTTCTCCTCGTGGGGGGGTGACCGGTGAAGGGGGCGCTCCTGGTCCGCGTCTGCCGACAAGTGGCGCTGCGGGACGGACATGCGGGCACGGTGCGGCACAGGTCCGCGGCGGCGTTCATGCGATCCTCCCCACCGCCACCCCCACCCGCTGCATGAACGCCGAACACACATCGCGCCCGGCCACGTTCATGTGATAGCAGGTGAGGTACTCGACGCGCGCGCGGCCGTCGGTGAGCTGCCGCATCACGCGCTTGACGAGGGCGCGCGGCCCGTCGCCGAGCAGCCATACGCGCCAGCGCGGCGCGCCGTAGGTGGCCACGCCGACGACGTGGCGCAGGTGCGTGAGGCCGGGGCGGATGCGCCGCGGGTCGGTCATGTCGAACGAGACGCCGGGCAGCAGCACGCGGTCGAAGTAGCCTTTCAGCATGGCCGGCAGGCCGAAGTTCCATACCGGGAAGACCAGCACCAGCGCCTCGGCGCGCAGCAGACGCTCCACGTAGCCCGACACGGGCTGCCGGTTGGCCGGCACCTCCTGGTAGCTCGCCAGGTGTTCGGCACGCAGCACGGGATCGAACCCCTCGGCATAGAGGTCGCAGTCGTCCACCTCGTGACCCCGCTCGCGCAGCACTTGCAGCACGCGCTCGTGCAATGCGGCATTGAAGCTGCCGGGCGAAGGATGACAGAAGATCACGAGCACTCGCATGGGCGCGCTGGGCTGGCCGGTGGCACACGGTAAACGCCATGGGCCCCGCGGGTCTTCAGGCAATTCCCGAACAAGGCGCGCGCCTCAATTGACCTGCGGATTCACCGCCTTGACGATGCGCGCCCACTTGGCCACCTCGGCCTCGAGGAAGCGGCGCGAATCGTCGAGCGACTTGGCCTCGACGACGAAGCCGCGCTCGGCGAAGAAGTCCTTCAGGTCGGGCGCGCGCAAGGCCTTCACGATCTCGGCGTTGAGCCGTTCCAACACGGCGGGCGGCGTGCCGGCGGGCACGAAAAGGCCCTGCCACGAGGAGGCCTCGAACTCGGCCAGCTCGCGCGGCACCGCCTCGGCCGTCGTCGGCACGGCCGGCAGCAGCGGGTTGCGCTGGCGCGAAGTGACGGCCAGGGCGCGCAGCTTGCCGCTTTGCACCAGCGGCAGCGTGACCAGCAGGTCGCCAAACATCGACTCGATCTGCCCGCCCAGCAGGTCCTGCGTCGCCGGCGCGCTGCCTTTGTAGGGCACGTGCGTGAGCTTCGTGCCGGTGGCGAGGGCGAACATCTCGCCCGTGAGGTGCATCGTGGTGCCGTTGCCCGGCGAGCCGTGCGTCAGGCGCTCGGGGTTGGCGCGCGCCCACGCCAGCAGGTCGGCCAGGGTCTTGTGCGGCGACTCCGCCCGCACCACCACCACCAGCGGCGCGCTGACGACGATGGAAAGCGCGGCGAAGTCGCCGCGCGGGTCGTAGCCGATCTTCGGGTTGAGGGCGGGGCTGATGGCGTGCGTGCCGGTGACGCCGAAAAGCAGCGTGTGGCCGTCGGCGGCGGCGCGCGCCACCTCGACGCTGCCGGTGGCGCCGCCGGCGCCGGGGCGGTTCTCCACCAGCACGGGTTGGCCGAGGGCCGCGGCCAACTTCTCGCCGATGCGCCGCGCCAGCAGGTCGGTGCTGCCCCCGGGCGGGAAAGGCACCACGAGCTTCAGGGGGCGGCTCGGGAACGTCTGCCCCCAGGCCGGGGCCGCCGCGGCGAACCAGGCGCACGCGGCCAGCGCCAGGCAGGCGCGACGGTCCACTCGCCCCACGACAGTGGTGCCCCCGATTCGTCTTGCGTCGCTCGTCATGCGCAGGTTCTCCATCCGGGCCTTCATCGCCCAAAGCCGCTGTGGCGGTCCAGTCTCATCGAATCCGAGTTCACGTCGGCCGGCCCCCAGCCGCCGCCGCCGGCGGTCTCGATGACCCAGCCGTCGCCGGCCTCGAGCGCCACGCGCGCGCGCGGCCCCAGGGTTTCGATGCGGCCGTCCGCACGCAACACCCGTGCCGCACCGCTGGCGCCGGGCCCGCC
>JALHOU010000109.1 GCA_022842825.1 Rubrivivax sp. | reverse complement strand
CGCCGCCCCCGCCGCCCGCCCCGCGCCCACGGGCCTGGCCGCCAACGAGCGCCGCCGCGCCCCCGACTCGGTGCTCGTCGCGCTGCAGGTGGCTGAACAGGCGGTGGCGATGTCGGGGCACGCCGCCGCATCCCTGCCCAGCGTTTTCACGTCGGCCCATGGCGACCTGCCGATCATCGACGCGCTGGCGCGCACGTTGGCCGGCGACCCGCGGCTGCTGTCGCCCACGCGCTTCCATCACTCGGTCCACAACGCTCCCTCGGGCTACTGGGCCATCGCCAGCGGCAGCCACGCCGCCAGCACGGCGCTGAGCGCCTACGAGCACAGCTTCGGCGCCGGCCTGCTGGAGGCGCTGGCGCAGGTGGCCAGCGATGGCCAGCCGCTGCTGCTGGCCGGCTGCGACACCGAGGCCCGGGGCCCGCTCGCCTCGGTCAACACAAGCCGCGGCCTGCTCGGCGTAGCCCTCGTGCTGGCGCCACGGCATGGCACGCGCAGCCGCTTCGCGCTGCAGTGGGAGGCTGGTGAGCTGCCCGCTGCCGTGCCCGACCCGGCCAGCGCCGCCGGCCGCGCGCTGGCGGCCAATGCCCTGGCCGACGCGTTGCCATTGTTCGAGGCGCTGGCGGCCGGCCGCGAGACCACGCTGTCGCTGCGCTGCGGCCCCGGCCTGGCGCTGCATCTGGCCCTTCAGCCGACCGCGTGACCCTGCGTCGGGTCGGGCCAAGATCGCCCGCCCTGACGCTGCACGCGCTTGCGGCATCATCCGACGGTCTGCCCACCGGAGCCCCACGATGCAAGAGCGCTTGGCCGATCCTGCCGATGCCGGCGACCCCGGCGATGGCGCCGCCACGGCCAGCACCCCCGGCGCCGACGGGACCCGCCAGCACGACGTGCTCATCATGGGGGGCGGGCTCGCCGGGCTGACGCTGGCGCTGCAGCTTCGCCAGCGCTTCCCGGACATCGATGTGCTCGTGCTCGAGCGCCGCCGGCACCCCGTGCCGCTCGCGCGCCACAAGGTGGGCGAGAGCACGGTGGAGATCGGCGCGCACTATTTCGCCGAGGTGCTCGGCCTCAAGGACCACCTCGAGCAGGCGCAGCTGCGCAAGTTCGGCTTCCGCTTCTTCTTCAGCGAGGGTCGGCGCGACCTCGCCAACGTCGTCGAGCTCGGCGCGAGCCGGCCGCTGCCGGTAGCGAGCTACCAGATCGACCGCGGCCTGTTCGAGAACTTCCTTGCCGAAGAGGCGCAGCGCCGCGGCGTGCGCTTCGTCGACGCCGCCGTCATCCGCGAAACCACGCTGGGTGAACGCGGCGCGCCGCACACCGTGCGCTGGCAACGCCAGGGCAGCGCGGCCGGCGACGAAGGGGTCGTGCACACCAGCCGCACACGCTGGCTCGTCGACGCCTGCGGCCGCGCAGGCCTGCTCAAGCGCCAGCTCGGCCTGGCGATGGACAACGCGCACGGCGCGCACGCCGTATGGTTCCGCGTCGCCAAGCGCATCGAGCTCGACCGCTGGGTCGACGACTCCGCCTGGAGCGCGCGCACGGTGACGCCGACGCGCTGGCTCTCGACCAACCACCTCGTCGGTGCCGGCTACTGGGTGTGGCTGATCCCGCTCGCCTCGGGCTCGCATTCGGTGGGCATCGTCGCCGACCCGCGCTTCCACCCGCTGGAGCGCATGAACACCTTCGAGCGGGCGATGGAGTGGCTGGCAGAGTACCAGCCGCTCGTCTTCGACGACCTCGAAGGACACCGCGACAAGCTGCAGGACTTCGCCTACTTCCGCCGCTTCAGCCACGACTGCAAGCAGGTCTTCTCGGCCAACCGCTGGGCGCTGGCCGGGGAGTCGGGGCGCTTCCTCGACCCGTTCTACTCGCCCGGCAGCGACTTCATCGGCATCGGCAACACCTACATCACCGAGCTCATCGCGCGCGACCGCGCCGGCCAGCCGCTGGCCGCGCACGCGTTGGTCTACGAGCAGATCTTCAAGAGCTTCTACGAGAGCACGCTGGCGTTGTACGTGGACCAGTACGGCATCTTCGGCGACGCCGAGGTGCTGCCGTGCAAGGTGATCTGGGACTACACGTACTACTGGAGCGTGCTGGCCCAGCTGGCCTGCCAGCAGCGGCTGGCGGACCTGGCCACCCTCACGCACCAGCGCGACGCGCTCGCCCGCTGCCAGGCGCTCAACCTCGGCGTGCAGGCGCTGCTGCGCGCGTGGTCGGCGCGGCGCGAGCACGGCCGCGATCGCACGGCGCGGGCGGCGCCGGCCATGCTCGACCAGGCCGCCGCGCCGTGGTTCGTGGAGCTCAACCGCAGCCTCACCGACCGGCTGGACGATGCCGCTTTCCGCCAGCGCCTCGCGTTGGCTGCCGACCGGCTGCTGGCGCTGGCCGGGCAGTTGCTGGCGCGCGCCGAGGGCGAGTTCGCCGACATCGGCGACGAGGCGGGCGATCTGAAGGCCCTGCTCGCGGCGCGCCAGCCGGAGCATTCCTATGGGCCGATGCTGTTCGCGCCGATGCGCGAGCTGGCCCCGGCCTGATCCATCCTTCGGCGCCGGCTCTTTGTCGGCTGGTGCGTTTCGAACGGACTGGCGCTTGGCCGAAGCGGGGCCTTCGATCGGTCTCGGGTAGCAGGCAGTCGGCGCTCGAAGGTCGGTGGCGGCAAAGGGCTGTGCGGGCAGGGCGCGGCGCTTATCCTCGGCGGTTCCTCGCTGACGCTCGGAACTTCGCTGCGCTGCTCGGCCTCGTGGCCCACGCGCGGAACTCGTTGCACTCGCTTCGCTCGTGCCACTCGAACAGCCGCGCGAGTCAGATGGGGATGCGGGCGAGTACGCCCGCGGGCCACAAGTCCCGCGCTGCTCGCCGCCTCACATGCGCGCCCCGCCCTGCCCGCACAGCCCTTTGCGGCACCTGCTGTGGCGTTCGTGGACAGGCAAAGCCCTTTGCGGCACCTGCTGTGGCTTTCGTGGGCGCGCAAAGCCCTTGTGGCACCTGTCGTGGCGTTCGTGGGCCCGTAGCCATTTGCGGCGCCGTGATGTTCGTCGGCACGCACCGCCCTCTGTGGCACGTGTTGTCTTTCGTCGGCCCGCACGCCACCGCGGGTGCCGGCAAGGCCGCGGGTGGCAGAGCGGCGGGGCGCATGTGCGGCGGCGAGCAGCGCAGAACCCTTGGCCTGCGAGCGAAGCGAGCTTCCACATCTGACTCGCGCGGCTGTCCGAGTGGCACGAGCGAAGCGAGTGCAACGAGTTCCGCGCGCAGGCCAAGGGTTCGAGCAGCGCAGCGAAGTTCCGAGCGTCAGCGAGGAACCGCCGCGGATAAGCCCCGACGCTCTGCCGCCCGCGGCCTTGTCCGCGCCGATCGTCGACCGCAACCGGCACCCTGCAACCGTTGACCATCGACGGGGTCAAACGCCCCAACGCGAAGTCACGTCGGCACCCACCCCCAGGCCGGGTTCAACCCAAGGTCAAGGCTGGAACGGCGGCCGGCGCACCAGCCGCCGCCAAAGCAGCAGCGGCAAGCGCAGCAGGAACTCGAGCATCAGCCGCGTGTGCATCCAGGTCAGCAGCGCGTTGTCGCGGCCATAGCGGAAGTGCGAGACACCGCCTTCGTCGGCGCGCAGGTACTTCACCGGCGCATCGACGTTCACCGGCTTCACGCCGCGCCATGCCAGGCGCACGGCGGCCTCGGTGTCGAAGTCGAAGCGGCGCATCCAGGGCTGGCCGTGCATCACCCGCGCCAGCGCCGCCACCGGGTAGACGCGGAAGCCGTAGAGCGAGTCGCCGATGCCCGCACCGAGCGTCTCCAGATTGGTCCAGGCATTGCTGATGCGGCGGCCGCGCACACGGATGAGCGGCGCGCTGGCGTCGAAGACCGGGCGCCCGAGCACCATCGTCTCGGGCCGGGCCACCGAGGCCGCCATGAACGCCGGGATCAGGTCGGCCGGGTGCTGGCCGTCAGAGTCCATGGTGAGCACGTGCGTGAAGCCCTGCCGTTGAGCCTCCTCCAGGCCGTGCAGCACGGCCGCTCCCTTGCCCTGGTTGGCAGGCAGCACCCACACCCTCAGGCCCACATCCGCCGCAGCCATGCGCTGCAGGCCGGCGCCGGTGCCGTCGGTGCTGCCGTCGACCACCACCCACACCGGGTACCACTGCGCACGCGCCGCCGCCACCGTCTCGTAGACCTTGGCGCCGGTGTTGTAGCTGGGAATCAGCACCAGGTGCGTGGCCGAGGGCGTCTGTGATGGCGTGGCGGCGGAGGAAACGGCCGCGCAGCGCTCGTGCGCGGCGCTCACGTGGGATTCTCCGCCTGCGGTGGCACGACCACACCGGCGGCGAAGTAGGCCTCGATCTCGCGCGTCAATTCCTCGTGGTCGGCGCGCGGCTCGAAGCGCCGTCCGAGCCTCACCGAAAACTCGATGGGCAGCGGCGGCAGCCGCCACGGCGGCCAGCCCTTGGAGAGGTAGGGCGAGTGCGTGTCGATGAAGACGGTCTGGATCGGCGCCCGGGCGTGCTTGGCGATGAGCGCGAAACCCGGCGCGAAGGTGTTGATCGGGGCGCGCGTCGTGCGCGTGCCCTCCGGGAACATGACCAGTTGCCCGCCTTCGCGCAGGTCGGTCACGGCGCGGCGGATCATGCCGTGCGCCGAGTCGTTGGGGATGTAGCGGGCGAGCAGCGCGCCGGCAGCGAGCAAGGGGTTGAGCATCAGGCTCGCCTTCATCACGCAGGCGGCGCGCGGCAGGCGCGCCACGATCACCATCGCGTCGAGCAGGCTCGGGTGATTGGCGATGATGACGAGGCCGGCTTCGTCGCGCAGCGCGTCGAGGGCGTCGGCCTGCAGACGCAGCATGCCGAACGGCCGCGTGAAGCGCCAGTAGCCGCGGTAGCCCCGGGAGATGGCAGCTCGCCCCAGGCGGCGCCCGGTGGCACCCGGCAACAGCGGATAGAGCACGAAGGCGGTGACGTTGAAAACGGACGAGGCGAGCGCCAGCGCGACGAGTTGCGCTTGCAGCCAGAGCCACGCCAGCGGACGCAGCAGCCACGGTACCGGCCGCGGGCGGGCCAGAGGCGTCGCCGGGCCGCGGCCGCCACGCTCGTCGTGCGACGGATCCGCCGAGGGGCCTTTCGGCGCGTGGCGCGTATCGGTCACCGCATCGGACGCCGCTTCGACGATGGGCCTCAATCGGGCACCTTCACCATCAGCGACGACTTCGCGAACACCCACGAGACCAGCACCCCCGCGGCCCAGGTGTTGTCGCGCTTGACGAGGGGGCTCGCCGCGAACGCGGCGCCTTGCAGGTTGTCCAGGCGCGCGAAAGTGCCGACGAACACGTCGCCAAAGCGACGCGACGCGCCCATTGTCAATTGCCAGCCCGCGGAACCGCTGGGCGAACGATAGGCCTCGCGGCCGGCCTGCGCGAACTCCGGCGCCACGTCGTAGGTGTTGCCGTTGAAGCGGCGGTCGCCCCACAGCCCGCCGGCCCGCAGCCCCAGGTCCCAGCCACTCTGCGCCCACTCGGCGGCAAGGTAGGGCGACGCGGTCCAGCCGACGTGGCGCGCCGAGCGCTGCACGGTGAACGCGGCGCGCAGCGGCGCGCGCAACTCGACCTTCCAGTCGACGCCGCGGCCGAAGGTGAAGTTGGCATTCGGGCCGACCTCGACGGTCGGTGCGAGGTCGGGCATGCCTGCGCGCGCGCGGTTGTCCTCGCTGCGTGCCGGTGCACTGCCGGCGACACTCATGTCGATCTCGAACGTGGGGCGCTCGAAGAGCACGGCGCGCGCACCTTCGCGGTCGGCCCGAAGGAACTGGCCGCGGTACACCGCAAACGGCACCGGCAGCAGCCAGGCGCGCGACTGGTCGGAACCGCGGTAGTGCGGCAGTTGAAGGAGCGCCGCACCCATGCCGACCTCCCACAACGGGGCCATGCGCGCACGGCCTTCGGTCAGCGGCGCGGTCGTGGCCGGCTGGGCCTGTTCCTGCGCCGACACGGCGAAGGGCACGGCGACCAGCGCGCAGGCGCCGGCGAACCGGCGCCAGCGGCCGAGCGCGACGACCGGCGCTTCGAACCACCGCCTCACGCTCGCCCCGGCGACGCCGCCCCAGGGGCCGATTCGGGCCTGCTCGACCGACGCGGTCATCGCACGGGCACCATCACGTTTTCGCCCTTGGTCGCGCCGACATCGCGGATGCGGTGCGCGCGTTCGCGCCACGCGCGCCAGGCCTGCGGCAGCATGAACAGCGAGGTCAGGTAGTACATGCCCTTGAAGACCCGCAATGCGCGCCACAGCGGCGTCGGGCCGAAGAGGTCGCCGGCCAGCAGCCCGAGCACCGCCTCCTTGGTGCGCAGCACGTTGCGCGGGCGCATGAACAACGCCCGCATCGCCGGGTTGGTCATGCGCACGATGAACCAGGTGAACTCGCGCGGCCCCTTGCGCATGTGCGCATCGAAGCGCGCGCGCGCCCGCGCCGCCGCCGCAGGGCCGGCGTCGAGCGTCGTCGCCACGACCTCGCGCGCCGCGAAGGCGCTGGCCATCGCGAGGTAGACGCCGGAGGAGAACACCGGGTCGACGAAGGCGTAGGCGTCGCCGAGCAGCAGGTAGCGCTCGCCGACGCAGCGCGAGGCCGCATAGGCGTAGTTGCCGGTCGCGTAGACGCGGTCGTCCACGAGTTCGGCGTCCTGCAGCCGCGCGGCGAGTTCGGGCACCATGGCGATGGTGTCGGCGAAGAACTCCTGCAGTGGGCTCTCGCGCGACTTGAGGTAGTAGGGCCAGCACACGGCGCCGACGCTGGTCGTGCCGTCGGCCAGCGGGATGAACCAGAACCAGCCATGCGCGAACCAGAAGATGGAGATGTTGCCCTCCATCCGGCCGGCCAGGCGCCTGGCGCCGCGGAAGTGCCCGAAGAGCGCGGCGCTGTCGTGGATGCGGCTCTTGTGCTTGATGCCGAACTGGTGGGCGAGCAGCGTGTCGCGGCCGGAAGCGTCGACCAGGAAGCGCGTGCGCCAGACGCGCCGGCCCGACCCGTCCGGCGCCGGCCCCTGCGTCTGCACCGTGGCGCCGTCGGCGTCGAACTCCACCTTGGTCGCACGACAGCCCTGCAGCGTGCGCGCGCCCGCCTCGGCGGCGCGGTGGAAGAGGATCTGGTCGAACTCAGCCCGCCGCACGTGCCAGGCCATCGCAAGGCCCGGATCCCAGGCCTCGGAGAACTCGGCATAGGCGTGGTGCGCGTGCTGCGGTGAGACGAGCTCGATGCCGTACTTGGGCATGCCGATGCGCTCGACCGCCTCGCGCACGCCGAGCTCCTCGAAGAGCTTGACGTTGGCCGGCAGCAGCGACTCGCCGATGTGAAAGCGCGGATGGTGGTCCTTCTCGAGCAGGACGACCTCTCGCCCGGCCTGCGCCAGCAAGGTGGCCATCGACGCCCCGGCCGGCCCGCCGCCGACGATCAGCACGTCACAGTCGAAAGGTGCCCGGGGGGCGGAAGGAGCGGCCATCTCGGAAGCGGGGGAACGGTCTTCGGCACGGCGCCGCGCACGCGCGTCAGCGTGTCGGTGCCGTGGCGGTGTACTCGGAGAAGATGCCGAGCTCCACGTAGCGCCTGGCGCCGCTGAAACCGGCGCGCTCCAGTGCGGCGAGCACCTCCGGCGGCGTGATGCAGGCGTCGATCGTGTCCCAGTAATAGCGGAACAAGCGCGGCGTCGCCTGCCGCCGCGCCAGCAGCCGCGCGACCAGTGGCACGTAGCCACGCATGTACAACCGAAGCATGAAGCGGCCGAAGGCGGTGGCCGGCCGCGTGATCTCCAGCACCAGCAGACGCCCGCCGGGCCTGAGCACGCGGCGGAACTCGGCCAACGCGACGTTCACGTCGTCGATGTGGCGCAGGGCATAACCCATGCTGAGGAAATCGGCGCTTGCGTCGGGCAGCGGAATCGACTCGGCGCGGCCCTCGACGAACCGGGCACCTGGCACATCGGCCTGCGCCATCATGCCCGGGCTCGGGTCCACGCCGGTCAGCGAGCCCCCGGGTCCGACGAGCTTCATCGCCTCTCGCGCCAGCAGGCCGGTGCCGCAGCCGACGTCGACCACGTGCATGCCCGCGCCCAGCCCGGCACGGCCGAGCGCCTGGCGTCGGTACCAGGGCCCTGAGCCGAGGGCGAGCACGCTTTCGATGCGGTCGTAGTCGACGGCCGTGTCGTCGAAGATGCGGCGCAGGAAGCTGCGGTGCTCGACCTCGTCGGCATAGTAGGCCGGCAACGCCCTGTGCGGCCGCAACTCGGACGAGGCAGCAGACGGGGAAGACGGCCGGAGTTCAGGTTGCGCGCTCACGCGCCGGATTATCGCCGCCGCACGGGGGATGCCCCAGCGGGCTCGGCAGGAGCTTCGCAAGGGGGTTCGTAGAATCGCTGGCCTATGCCCGAGTCGAAGAACGAACCGAAGAAGCCCGCGCCGCCGTCCGCTGCGACTGCTTCCGCGAGCAATTTCTTGCGCGCGATCATCGAGCGCGACCTCGAGGCAGGCACCTACGACGGCCGCCCCTTCGGCGGCAGCCCCGGCGATGGCGCGCACCACGCACGCGGGCCGGCCGACCCGGCGCGCATCCGCACGCGCTTTCCGCCCGAGCCCAACGGCTACCTGCATGTGGGCCACGCGAAGAGCATCTGCCTGAACTTCGGCCTTGCGCGCGACTACGGGGGCATCTGCCACCTGCGCTTCGACGACACCAACCCCGAGAAGGAGGAGCAGGAGTACGTCGACGCCATCATCGAGGCGGTGCGCTGGCTCGGCTTCGACTGGGGGGTCGACGGCCCGAACGGCAAGGTCTCTCACCTCTTCTACGCCAGCGACTACTTCGACTTCATGTACCGCGCCGCCGAGGCGCTGGTCGAGGCGGGCCTGGCCTATGTCGACGAGCAGAGCGCCGAGGCGATGCGCCTGCACCGCGGCGACTTCACGACGCCGGGCACGCCGAGCCCGTTCCGCGCGCGCACGCCGGCGGAGAACCTGGCCCGGCTGCGCGAGATGCGCGACGGCCTGCATGCCGACGGCAGCATGGTGCTGCGCGCCAGGATCGACATGGCGAGCCCGAACATCAACCTGCGCGACCCGACGCTGTACCGCATCCGCCGCGCCACCCACCACAACACCGGCGACAAGTGGTGCATCTACCCGATGTACACCTACGCCCACCCGATCGAGGACGCGCTGGAGCGCATCACGCACAGCCTGTGCACGCTGGAATTCGAGGACCAGCGGCCGTTCTACGACTGGCTGCTTGAGCACCTGGCCGACCTCGGCCTGCTGGCGCGGCCTTTGCCGAAGCAGTACGAGTTCGGGCGGCTGAACCTGAGCTACGTCATCACCAGCAAGCGCAAGCTGCGGCAGCTGGTGCAGGAGAAGATCGTCGAGGGCTGGGATGACCCGCGTTTGCCCACCGTCTTCGGCATGCGCCGGCGCGGCTACACGCCCGAGAGCATCCGCGCCATGGCCGATGGCACCGGGGCCAGCAAGACCAACATCTGGCTGGACTATGCGGTGCTCGAAGGCTGCCTGCGTGCGGACCTGGAGGGCCGGGCTCCGCGTGCGATGGCGGTGCTCGACCCGCTGCCGCTGCGGCTGACCAACTGGGCCGAGGTGTTCGGCAGCGTCGCGCACGTCGAGCCCTGCCAGGCGCCGGCGCACCCGCAGCGGCCCGAGCTCGGCCAACGCCATTTCGGCCTCGGCCCTGAGCTCTGGATCGAGCGCGACGACTTCGCTGAGGTGCCGGCAAAGGGCTTCTTCCGCCTCTTCCCGGGCAACAAGGTGCGGTTGAAGTACGGCGTCGTGGTCGAGTGCACCGGCTGCGAGAAGGACGCCGCCGGCCGCGTCACGCGCGTGCTGGCCACCGTCGTGCCCGACACCAGGAGCGGCACCCCCGGCGCCGACGCCGTCAAGGTCAAGGGCACCATCACCTGGGTGGCCAGGCACGACGCGCTGCCAGCGCGCGTCAACCTCTACGACCGCCTTTTCAGCGAGCCGCAGCCCGAGGCCGGCGGCCGCGACTTCCACGAGGCGCTCAACCCGACCAGCCTCGTTGTCGTGCAGGCCTGGCTCGAGCCCGGCCTGGCCACCGCCGGGCGCGAGCAGCGGTTCCAGTTCGAGCGCCACGGCTACTTCGTGGCCGACCGCGTTTCGCATCGTGCCGAAGCGCCCGTGTTCAACCGCATCACGACGCTCAAGGACAGCTGGACCCTCCCAACCTGAAGCCGCTTGAATCGGAGCGCGCTGCCTCGACATCTTTCTTTGCATGCCACGTGGCGCGCAGGGTCGCGCCCGGCAGCGTACAGTGAAGCTGACGATGTGCTCCGCCCGCCTCGGGCCAGCCGGCCCGAGGCGCGGCGTTTCTGGAGGCCTTGACCATGTCGCACGCCCTGCGCACCACGCTTCTCGCGGCCGTCGTCGCGCTGCTCTCCGCCGCCGTCCTGGTGGTCATGGCCCGACCGGCGCATGCCGCCGGCACCGCGGAGGTGCGCTTCGTCGAGCCGGAGCGCTTCAGCGATGCCGGCCGCAGCCCGTTCGACCGCGAGCAGGCACTCGGCGCGCTCACGGCCCACCTGAACCAGCTCGCCTCTCGCCTGCCCGATGGCCAGCGCCTGCGCGTCGAGGTGCTCGACATCGACCTCGCGGGCGAGCAGCTCCCGCGCCAGGGCAGCGAGGTGCGCGTGGTGCGCGGCACCGCCGACTGGCCGCAAATCCGGCTGCGTTGGACGCTCGAGCAAGCCGGCGCGGTGATCAAGACCGGCGAAGACCGCCTGTCGGACCTCGGCTACCTCACCGGCCGCACGGCGCCCACCTCCAGCGACGGTTCCTTGCCGCACGAGAAGCGCCTGCTGACGCAGTGGTTCCGCGCCCAGTTCGAAGGCGGGCGATAGAGGCGAGGGACACGTGGCGGCCGCGCCACCTCGGGCCGGGCTGGCCGCGCGGCTTGCACTAGCATCGCGGCCATGGACAAACACCTTCGCCTCGCACCGCTCCTGGCCACGCTGATGATCGGCGCCTCCTGGGCCCAGCAGGCACCGGCACCCGGCGCCGAACCGTTGGCCGCTGCCGCAGCCGAGAAGGGTGCGGTGGTGACACCCAGCGGCCTGGTCTACCGCGCCCTCGAAGAAGGCAAGGGCGAGAGCCCCACGCCGGCCGACACCGTGCGCGTGCACTATCGCGGCCGCTTCCCCGACGGACGCGAGTTCGACAGCTCCTATTCGCGCGGGCAGCCGGCCAGCTTCCCGCTCAACCGCGTCATCCGCTGCTGGACTGAAGGGGTGCAGCGCATGAAGGTGGGCGGCAAGGCCAAGCTCACGTGCCCGGCGGCCATCGCCTATGGCGAGCGTGGCGCCGGCGGCGTCATTCCGCCGAACGCGATCCTGCAGTTCGAGGTCGAACTGCTCGGCATCACCAAGGCGCCCAACTGACGGCTGGGGCCCGACCCTCGGCCCGGCGCACGCGCGGGCCGCGGCGCCTCAAGCAGCGGCCGGCTTGCCGCGCAGGCGCTGCACGCCCAGCCAGAGCGCCACCAGCACGGCGCCCACGGCCACGCCGACGAGCCCGTCGGCCAGCGACGTGACCAGGACCTGGGCCACGCCGCCCAGGCCCTTGGCGAGACCCTGCACCATATGGTGCAGGGCCGGTACCCCGTGCACGAGGATGCCGCCACCAACGAGGAACATGGCCGCCGTGCCGGCAACCGAAAGCGCCTTCATCAGCCAAGGCGCAGCGCGCAGGATGAGCGCCCCCAGGCTCTTCCAGGCGGCGCTGGCGCGCCGGCTGAGCCACAGCCCGAGATCGTCGAGCTTCACGATGCCGGCGACGAGACCGTAGACGCCCACGGTCATCAAGAGCGCGATCGTCGCCAGCACGGCAAATCGCGTGCCCATGGGCGCCGTGGCCACGGTGCCCAGCGTGATGGCGATGATCTCGGCCGAGAGCACGAAGTCGGTGCGCACCGCGCCCTTGATCTTGTCGCGCTCCAGCGCCACCAGGTCGATCTTCGGGTTCTCGAGGGCGCGCTTCAACTCGGCGCGGTGGGCTTCGTCCTCGGCCTGGCTGTGCAGGAATCGGTGCGCCAGCTTCTCCACACCCTCGAAACAGAGGAAGGCACCGCCCAGCATGAGCAGCGGCGTCACCAGCCAAGGCGCGAAGGCGCTGATGGCCAGCGCCGCCGGCACCAGGATGGCCTTGTTGATCAGCGAGCCCCTGGCCACCGCCCACACCACGGGCAACTCACGATCGCTGGCCACGCCGGTGACCTGCTGCGCATTGAGCGCCAGGTCATCACCCAGCACGCCAGCCGACTTCTTGGCCGCGACCTTGCTGAGGATGGCCACGTCGTCGAGGATCGTGGCGATGTCGTCGATGAGAGCGAGGAGGTTGCCGGATGCCATGACGCGCATTGTCCATGGCGGCGCGCCGTGCAGGTGCGGCCGGCACCGCGGCCGGCGGACAGACCGGTCAGTCGTCGGTGCGCATCACCGAAGGCGTCGCGAACTCGTGCCCGACGACGACGCGCGCGTAGAAGTAGTTGCGCCTCGCCCGCTCCGACAGCGCATCGAGCGTCACCTGCCCGTGCTCGTCGCACGGAAAGGCGAGGCCGCGGCCAGGGTCGAACAGCGACTCCAAACGAAGCACGAATCTCGAGGTGTCGTTGGCGAGGGCGATGGCGTTCATGGCTGTGAACTCCGCGGAAGCTTGGAACGGAGCGTAGGTCTTCATCGGCGGCGCGGGCATGACACCAAAGTGGCAATCCGCGTCCGCCTTTGGTGGGGCTTCGCGTCGGAACTCGCCTGACAGGAGCGGCCCCGCGCGCGTCGGTCGAGAACTCGATCACGCGCCGGGCACGCCCACCCGACGCCGGGGCGGATGCGATGATCGTGCCCACGATGCGTGAACACTTCCTGCTCGACCCCGGGATCACATTTCTCAACCACGGTTCGTTCGGCGCCACGCCCCGCGTCGTGCTGGACGAACAACAGCGGCTGCAGCGCGAGATGGAGCGCAACCCGGTGGCGCTGCTGGGCCGTGCTTCGGCGGCCCGGCTGCGCGAGGCACGCGGCCGCCTCGGCGAGGCCCTGGGCGCCAGCGGCGACGACCTGGTCTTCGTGCCCAATGCCACCACGGGCGTCAACATCGTCGTGCGTTCGCTGCCGCTTGAACGCGGTGACGAGGTCCTGACCACCGACCACGAATACGGCGCCTGCATCGCCACCTGGCAGCGCCGTTGCGCCGACATGGGCGCGGAGTTGCGCGCCGTGACGTTGCCACTGCCCTTCGAACCGGAACGATGGGCCGGGCGCCTGCAGGCGGCGATGACGCCGCGCACCAAGGTGCTGTTCGTGAGCCACATCACCTCCACCACGGCGCTGCTGTTCCCACTTCGGGGTCTGCTGGCCGAGGCGCGCAGGCGCGGCATCGTGACGCTGGTGGATGGCGCTCACGCGCCGGGCCAGATCGCGCTGAACCTGGATGAGCTCGGCGCGGACTTCTACACCGGCAACTGCCACAAGTGGCTTTGCGCACCCAAGGGCAGCGCATTCCTGCATGTGCGCGCCGACCGTACCGGAGGGCCTGGACGGCTGGAGGCCCCGGTGGTGAGCTGGGGTTACGTGGCCGAGCAGCACAGCTCGGGCGCGCTGGACGCGCGCACGGCCGGCCACGCCGGGCTGGAGGCCTACACCGGCCGCACGCCGCTGGAGCAGCGGCTGCAGTGGCAAGGCACGCGCGACATCTCGGCCTTTCTCAGCGTTCCGGCGGCGATCGACTTCCAGGCGTTGCATGGTTGGCCGGCCTGGCGCACACGCTGCCATGAGATGGGCCTGGCGTTGCAGCGCGAGGTGCTTGCCCGCAACGGGCTGGCTCCCATTGCGCCCGACGAGGCCTTTGCGCAGATGGTGCCGATTCCGGTGCGCACCAACGACGCGGAGGCCTTGCGCCGCTGGCTCCATGACGAGCGGCGCATCGAGGTGCCGGTGACGCAACACGCCGGACAGGTGTTCGTGCGCGTCTCGGTGCAGGCCTACAACACGCGTGCCGATCTGCAGCGGCTGCGCGACGCGCTGGCAGAGGCGGGGGTCTGACTCCCGGCGCCTAACTTCCCGGTCTGACCTTGCGCGACGCGCCGGCCCGCGGCGGCAACCCCGTGTGCTGCGTCAGCACCGTGCCCCGCTTCACCGACGTGGGCGCGCGCTTCTCGCCTGGCGCGGTGGAGTTCTTGCGCCGCGCGCTCTGGTAGCCCTCGTCGGCCGCGGGCTGCCACGAAGGGATGAGATGGTGCTTGCCGTTGCCGATGAGGTCGGCGCGGCCCATGTCCTTGAGCGCTTCGCGCAGCAGCGGCCAGTTGACCGGGTCGTGCCAGCGCAGGAAGGCCTTGTGCAGGCGGCGCCGGCGTTCGCCGCGCACGATGTCCACGCGCTCGGCGGCGCGCCGCGGATCGCGGCTGATGCCGCGCAGCGGGTTCAGGCCCGTGTGGTACATGGCGGTGGCCGTGGCCATCGGGCTCGGATAGAAGGTTTGCACCTGGTCGGCCTTGAAGCCGTTGCGCTTGAGCCAGACGGCGAGGTTCATCATGTCCTCGTCGCTCGTGCCCGGGTGGGCGGCGATGAAGTACGGGATCAGGAATTGCTGCTTGCCGGCCGCCGCGCTGGCCTCGTCGAAGAGCTGCTTGAAGCGGTCGTAGGCGCCGATGCCCGGCTTCATCATCTTCGACAGCGGCCCCGCCTCGGTGTGCTCGGGGGCGATCTTCAGGTAGCCGCCGACGTGGTGCGTGGCGAGCTCCTTGATGTACTCGGGGCTCTTCACCGCGAGGTCGTAGCGCAGGCCCGAGCCGATGAGGATCTTCTTCACGCCGGGGATGGCGCGCGCCTTGCGGTACAGGCGCACGAGCGGGCCGTGGTCGGTCTTGAGGTTCGGGCAGATGCCGGGGTACACGCAACTCGGCTTGCGGCACGCGGCCTCGATCTGCGGGCTCTTGCAGCCGATGCGCCACATGTTGGCCGTGGGGCCGCCCAAGTCGCTGATGACGCCGGTGAAGCCCTTGACGCGGTCGCGGATGTCCTCGATCTCCTTGAGGATCGAGGCCTCGCTGCGGCTCTGGATGATGCGGCCCTCGTGCTCGGTGATCGAGCAGAAGGTGCAGCCGCCGAAGCAGCCGCGCATGATGTTGACGCTCGTGCGGATCATCTCCCACGCCGGGATCTTGGTCGGCCCGTCGTGGCTGCCGCGTTCGTCGGCGTAGCTCGGGTGGGGGCATCGCGCGTAGGGCAGGCCGAACACGAGGTCCATCTCGGCGGTTGAAAGCGGGATCGGCGGCGGCGTCACCCACAGGTCGCGCGGCGCACCGTGGAAGTCGTAGCGCTGCACCAGCGCGCGGGCGTTGCCGGGGTTGGTCTCGAGGTGCAGCACGCGGTTGGCATGCGCGTAGAGCACCGGGTCGCTCTTCACCTGCTCGTAGGCGGGCAGGCGGATCACCGTCTTGTCGCGCGGCGGCAGGGCCAGCGCGCCCGTCTTGCGCGAGACGGGAGGCGCGATGGTGTCCAGGGCCGGCGCCGCGGCCGGTGTCGCCACCGCGCCAGCCTCGGCGGCCAGGGCTGCGCCCGGGCCGGCGACAGGGGCAGCGCCCGGGCCGGAGAAAGTGGCAGCGCCCTGGCCGGCCGGGGGG
>JALHOU010000108.1:13561-15676 GCA_022842825.1 Rubrivivax sp. | reverse complement strand
CACGGTGCGCTGGTTGATGAGCGCGCCGGCGCGCTCGATCACCGTGGCCGGCAGTGAGAGATGGGCCGCACCGAGGTCGTCCTGCAGGTGGTCCAGGCGCGTCGTGCCCGGAATGGGAATGACGTCGTCGCCTTGTGCCAGCAGCCATGCGAGCGCGAGCTGCGCCGGGGTGCAGCCGGCCGCGGCGGCCAGCGCGACGAAGCCTTCGCGCAATTGGAGGTTGGCGGCCCAGTGGGCCGGCTCCATGAAGCGCGGCATGCCGCGGCGGATGTCCTTGGCATCGAGCGTGGCCACGTCCGGCGGCTCGGCCGTGAGGTAGCCGCGTGCCACGGGGCTGAAGGCGACGAAGGCGGCGCCGAGCTCGCGGCAGGCGGCGAGCACGGCGATCTCGGCGTTGCGCGTCCACAGCGAGTACTCGGTCTGCACCGCGGCAATGGGGTGCACGGCGTGGGCGCGGCGCAGCGTCGCGGCCGACACCTCCGAGAGGCCGAGCGCGCGCACCTTGCCCTCGGCCTGGAGACGTGCCATCTCGCCCACGCTCTCTTCGATGGGCACGGGCCGCAGCTTGTCCCAGCGGTGCAGGTAGTAGAGGTCGATGACATCGGTGCCCAGGCGCTTGAGGCTCGCCTCGCAGTCGCGACGGATCGCCTCGGGCCGGCCGTCGATGACGCGCTTCATGCCGTCGGGGAACGACACGCCGGCCATGCCGCCCTTGCTGCACAGGACGATCTTCGAGCGGTGCGCCTTGAGCACGCGCCCCACCAGCGTCTCGTTGCCGCCGAATCCGTAGAGCGCGGCGGTGTCGAACAGCGTCACGCCCGCATCGAGTGCCGCGAGCAGCACGCGCTCGGCCTGTTCCGCGGGCGGTGGCGCGCCATAGGCGTGGCTGAAGTTCATGCAGCCGAGTCCGATGGCGGACACGGTGAAGGGCCCGATGCGGCGCGTGGGCAGCCGGGATGCGGCAGATGGGAGGCTCATCGTGGGCGATTGTGGCGAAGCGCGCCCGGGTCGGCCTGCCGCGGGCCCGATCCACGACAATGCCCACCGCCTTGGCGCTGCCAGGCGCGGCAGGTGCTCAGCTCAGGCGATGTCCATCGACGACTTCCGGGTGCTGGCTGTCATCCCTCCGATGACCCAGCTCAACACGCCCTACCCCTCGACCGCCTACCTCACGGGCTTCCTGCGCTCGCGCGGCATCGCGGCGGTGCAGGAGGACCTGGCACTCGCCCTCGTGCTCGACTTGTTTTCGGCGCAAGGCCTCGAGCTGATGCGCACGAGTGCCGCGGCGCTGCCCGAGCCGGAACGATCGGCCCAGGTGGCGCACTTTCTCGCCGAGTTCGAGCGCTACCGCGCGACGATCGGCCCCACCCTGCGCTTCCTGCAGGGAGGTGACGCGACGCTCGCGCACCGCATCGTGGGCCGGCGCTGGCTCCCCGAGGGCGCTCGGTTCCGTCCGCTCGACGTGTTCGTCGACGATGCCGGCGGTGACCCGCTGGCCTGGGCTTTCGGCGCGCTGGGGCTGCAGGACCGCGCGCGCCACCTCGCCACCCTGTACCTCAACGACCTGGCCGACGTGCTTCGAGACGCCGTCGACGGCCGCTTCGAGTTCGTGCGGTACGCCGAGCAGCTGGCGGCCAGCCAGCCCAGTTTCGACCCCTTGTCCTCGGCGCTGGCCGCCACACCCAACCTCGTGGACGAGCGCCTGGCGCGGCTGGCGCTTGCAGCCGTCGATCGGCACCGCCCCCGGCTGCTGCTGCTGTCGGTGCCGTTTCCCGGTTCGATGTACGCGGCGTTGCGCATCGCGCAGGCGGTGAAGGCGCAGCACCCGGACATGGTCATCGCGCTCGGGGGTGGTTTCGTCAACACCGAGTTGCGTGACCTGTCCGAGCCGCGCCTGTTCGACTTCGTCGACTTCGTGACGCTGGACGCCGGTGAACGGCCCCTGCTCTCCCTGATCGAACATCTGCAAGGGCGGCGCTCGCGCCAACGCCTGCAACGCACGTTCGTGCGCGATGCCGCCTCCGGCAGCGTGCGCTACATCAACTTCGCCGAGCCGGACGTGCCGTTCGAGGAGACGGGGACGCCGACCTGGGACGGCCTGCCGCTGGACCGCTA
>JALHOU010000108.1:10078-13461 GCA_022842825.1 Rubrivivax sp. | reverse complement strand
GCACAGCATCGCGCGCGCCTTGCGGGCCACGGCATGACGGCGCACGCCCAGCGTGGGAAGGCCAGCCCGGCGATCATCGATCGCGCGCCTTGAAGGTTCGAGGTTGCACGGCGCGAAGCGCGCCGCGAGCCGCGCTTGTCAGCGCAGCGCCGGCGGCGCGTTCGACATCTCGCCCATGGCGGCGCGAAAGAGCAGCTCGTCGGTGGCGCGCAGGCGGCGGCTCAGCTCGCGGCCGAGGTTCATCTGCAGCAGCGCGTACTGCTCGAGATCGACCTCGTACAGGTGCAGCATCTCGTCCGGGCCGAACTCGATGGCGAGGCAGGGTTCGAGCGCGCGCACCGAGGCGCTGCGCGGGTGCAGGTCCATCAGCGCCATCTCGCCGAAGCAGTCGCCGGGGCCGAAGCGGTTGAGCTCGATCTCACGGCCCTGCCACAGGCGCGTGACGATGGCGCGGCCGCTCTCCAGCACGAACATCGAACGCGCCTCGTCGCCTTCGCGGAAGAAGTACTGTCCGGCACCCACCTCGGTGCGCCGCGACTTCTCCACCAGCAGGCTCAGCGCGCGCTCGTCGAGCGCGCCGAAGACCGGCATGCGCTGCAGCAGTTCGACCCGGGTGGCGTCCATACGCGCCTCGTACTGCCGCGCGACTGGCGCAGGCATCCACTCGAGCCAGCTAGAACGACAGGTCCACCGGCGAGTAGAGGCTGCGGTTGTCCAGCGAGCGCCGCCGGACATCGCGCCGCTGACGCCGGAACCGCCGGATTTGCCGGATGCCGGGAAAGTTCTTCCAGGCCGCGACCGGCTGCTGGGCACCGCGCTGTCCGGCGCCCCATTCAACGACGTAGTCGCTTTGCTGTGGTGGCCTGGCGAAGATCTCGCGAACGGACTCGCGGCGGGCATGGACGAGCAGGTAGACCGGCCTCGTGTTGCACAGTTCAACCCTTCCCCTGACCGCGGCAGGGTCCTTCACGGCGAACGCCGTCCCATCAAGCTCGGCCACATACATCTCCTGAACCGAGAACCCGTTCTCTTCACTGAACACCCTGAAGAACAGTTCGGGGGAGAACTGGTAGAAGCCGTGCCCGCACCAGTTGTTCGGAATGGTCACTGAGACGAAGCGTCCGCCAGGCCTGAGCATTCGCATGCAGTTCCTGATGGCCGTGGGAAAGTCGAACACATGCTCCAGGGTGCCCCCATCGAAGACCAGATCGAACTGCTCGTTCAGCTCCTGGGGAATCACTTGGTTCAGATCGTGGGTGAGCGATGCCTCCTCGTATCCAGAAGCGTCCATGGAATCGACAACCTCCGCGCCCATCGCGAGCAGCAGATCGTCCGCGTAGGTGGGCAGCGACGTGGCCTTCGCGTGGCCGAGCCGCTTCAGGGCCCGGTTGTATTCATCGAGATCGAGGTGAACATTCTGGCGGCCGAGGGTCAGGACCCGACCGAGTCTCACCCCGGCCGATCGCATCTTGAGCAACAGTGCGGTCGCGTTCGTCTCACATCCCATGACGCAGTCTATTCGCGAACTGCGGGCCAGGAAATCGTTGCCGACACTCAGGCTGCGGCCAGCTGCCGATCGAGGTCGTGCAGCACCTCGTAGCAGGGCAGCACCTGCTTCGCGCTCGCATTGGGCTCGCGGCCCTCGCGGATGGCGGCGAAGAACTCGCGGTCCTGGAGCTCGATGCCGTTCATCGACACGTCGACCTGGCTGACGTCGATCTTCTGCTCCTTGCCGTCGACGAGGTCGTCGTAGCGCGCGATGTAGGTGCCGGTGTCGCCGATGTAGCGGAAGAAGGTGCCGAGCGGGCCGTCGTTGTTGAAGCTCAACGAGAGCGTGCAGATGGCGCCGCTGGCGGCCTTGAGCTGGATGCTCATGTCCATGGCGATGCCGAGGTTCGGATGGATCGGCCCTTGCACAGCATGGGCCTTCACGATGGGACTGCGGGCCTGGTAGGCGAACAGGTCGACCGTGTGCGCGGCGTGGTGCCACAGCAGGTGGTCGGTCCAGCTGCGCGCCTGGCCGAGGGCGTTCATGTTCGTGCGGCGGAAGAAGTAGGTCTGCACGTCCATCTGCTGGATGTTGAACTCGCCCGCGACGATGCGCTTCCTCACCCACTGGTGGCTGGGGTTGAAGCGGCGCGTGTGGCCGCACATCGCGACGAGGCCGGTGTTCTCCTGCATCTGCAGCACGCGGTAGGCGTCGCGCAGGCTGTCGGCGAGCGGGATCTCCGCCTGCACGTGCTTGCCGGCCTTCAGGCAGGCCACGGCCTGCGCGGCGTGCATCTGCGTGGGCGTGCACAGGATGACGGCGTCGACGTCCTTGTTGGCGAGGATGTCGTCGAAGCTGTCGGTGGCCTGCGCGATGCCGTACTTGGCTGCCACCTCCTTCGTCTTGCCGAGCTCGCGGCTCATCACGCTCACGACTTCGACGCCGGGGATGTTCTTGATGGCGTCGAGATGCTTGATGCCGAAGGCCCCGGCGCCGGCCAGCGCGGCCTTGATGGTCTTGTTGCTCACGATGCGTTCTCCAGGATGGCGTGGCCGACAGCGGTGTTGGACGCCGGCACGTGATAGAAGCGGTGCGCCACCTTGGGCGGCGGGCCGCCGACGACATCGCTCATCGCGCCGCGCGCGATGAGCCACATCACGAGCTCGATGCCCTCGCTGCCGGCCTCGCGCACGTATTCGATGTGCGGCACGTCGGCGAGCTTCGCCGGCTCGGCGATCAGGCGGTCGAGGAAGCGGTTGTCCCACTCCTTGTTGATGAGCCCGGCGCGCGGCCCCTGAAGCTGGTGGCTCATGCCGCCGGTGCCCCAGATCTGCACGTTGAGCGGTTCGTCGTAGCTCTCGACCGCCCTGCGGATAGCCTGGCCGAGCAGAAAGCAGCGCCGTCCGCTCGGCACCGGGTACTGCACGACGTTCACCGCGAAGGGGATCACCGGGCAGGGCCAGGCGTCCTTGACGGGGTCGAGCGCGCCGCACATGAGGCTGAGCGGCACCGTGAGGCCGTGGTCGACGTCCATCTTGTTCACGATGGTGAGGTCGAAGTCGTCCTGGATCACGCTCTGCGCGATGTGGCTCGCGAGCGCCGGGTGGCCGATGACCTTGGGCACGGGCCGCGGGCCCCAGCCCTCGTCGGCGATGCGGTACTCGGCCGCGGTGCCGATGGCGAACGTGGGAATCATCTCCAGGCTGAACGCGGTGGCGTGGTCGTTGAAGACGAGGAAGATGACGTCGGGCCGGTTCTCCTTCAGCCACTGCTTGCTGAAGTCGTAGCCCGAGAAGACCTTCTGCCAATAGGGCTCGGAGGACTTGCCGAGGTCGAGCGCGGCGCCGATGGCCGGCACGTGGCTGGTGTAGACGCTGGCGGTGATGCGTGCCAT
>JALHOU010000108.1:6531-9978 GCA_022842825.1 Rubrivivax sp. | reverse complement strand
CGATCATCATGTCGCGGTATTCCTCTTCGGTCATGCCGGTCATGGAGCCGGCCATCTGCTGGAAGCTCTTGCCGTAGGTGGCACCGATCTTGGCGAGGAAGTAGATGTTGCCGCCCTCGGCGATGCAGCGGTTGAGGTCGCGCGCGAGCACGGCCTGCTTCTGCGCCTCGGTCATGGGCCACTCGTCGAGCACCTTGCGCGGGTCGGCGAGGAAGCGCTGCCGGTTCTCGGCCTTCATCAGGCTCATGCAGAACTGGTTGAGCCAGTAGCCCTTGCGGCTCTGCTCGGCGTCGAAGATGGTGGTGCCGGGAACGTCGGCGTAGGGCTTGTCGAGCGCCATCGGAAGGTGCCTCTCGGGAAAGATGGGATGCGGAGCCGGAAGGGCGCGCCTCAGGGGTTGACGCACTCGAAGCTGACCGCCTGGTTGGCGTCGCCGCCCTTGAAGCGCGTCCACTTCGGCCACTCGCACAGCGGCCGCGTGCGCGTGACGGCGAACGGCGGCTTCGGATCCTGCTCGGCCAGTTGCAGGTTGATCGGCGCCTCCTGCCGTTCGACCCAGGTGCGCAGAGCGCTGAGGATGTCGACGAGCGCCGGTGCGCCGGTGCCGACGTGGTCGACGCCGGGCGCAGCATAGACGCGCATGAACTCGTTGGCGCGGCCGGCGCCCATGTGGCGCTTGACCGACTCGCCGTAGTTCAGGCCGGCGTAGGGGCTCTGCGCGTAGTCGCTCAGGTGCTCAAGGAGGATCAGCTTGTGGCCGCGGGCGTGGAAGCCGCCCAGGTCGGGGCTGGTGGAGTCCATGATCGACGAGATCACCTTCGTCCACTCGGCGTAGGCCTCGGGCGTGACGTTGCGCGGGTCGGCGTTCGGGTCGCGGGCAAAGAAGTGTTGTGCCGCGCCGGCGCCGTACACCCACTGCGTGCCGTTGCCCGGCGACGGCGGCTGCGTCGGCGCCGACTGTCCGCTCCACCACGCACGCCAGCCGCCGGTGGGGCCACCGGGCGCCGGCGTGTCCTCGCCGCCGATACCCCAGCCCGGGTACTCGACGAGGCCATTGGCGAGCGCAAACGGAAATCGGAACGGCGAGCGCAGCGTCTGCACCGCCTTCACCTGCGCCGCGCTGAGGCAGTTCGCCCCTGCCGCGCCGCCCGGGCATTGCAGGCTGGCCGGATCGAAGGTACGCCGGCAGGCCTCGGTGTGGGAGACGATGCGGTCGGCCACGCCGTCGGCGGCATCGCACGCCGCGAGCACGGCGTCGTGCACGAGCTTCACCTGGGCCGGGCCGAGCCAGCCCTCGCCGGCGAGCGCCACGCCGTTGCGCACGAAGGCGTACATGAGCCCGGTCCAGTGGATGACCGGCACGCGGCTGAAGATGCCGTTGAAGGCGGCCGGATAACGCTGCGCCATCGTCAGCCCCTCACGGCCGCCCTCGCTGCTGCCGACGAAGTAGAGGTACTCGGGCTCGCGGCCATAGGCGCGCTTCATCAGTTCCACCGAGACGTTGCGCACCTTGGCGTACGACTGGTAGGCGAAGTTGAGCAGCATCTCCTCGTTGGCCGCGAAGGCCATCGGCGAGACGCCGGGCTTGTTCTGGTGGCCCGAGTCGGTGCCCACCGTCACGTAGCCCTGCGCCAGCGGCGCCGGCGCGTCGTAACGCGCGCCGGGCACGAGCGCGAGGCCGGTGATCAGCACGCCGTTGAAGCCCCCGCCGCCGAACTGCACCGAGCGGCCGTTCCAGGCCACCGGCAGGTTGACCTGGAATTGGATCGGGTCGGCCTTCGGGTCCACCGGCGCGATGCGCCCGACGAGGCGGCAGTGCGCCGGCATGGCCGGCGTGACGGCGGCCGCGGGCGTGGGCGCACGCTCGGCGACAGTGAGTTCGCTCGCCGCGTGGTAAGTGGCGCTTGTGACCGTGGCATGCCCACTGCGCTGGCCCGGCCAAACGATCTGCGCCGGGCCGATCTCGTGGCCCCTGAGCCCTTCACAGCCGGTCTTGGGGTCGGCAGATGCGAGTGGCGACGCCGGGCGTGTGGCACAGGAGGCCAGCAAGACCGCGCTTGCCGCTGCGACAGCGGCGGCAGTCCAGCGGAAGACGAGTTGTCGGGTCATCATGGGGCCTCGCAACGGAAGCTGGCGGCGCTCTCGAGGTCGCCGCCCTGGAAGCGTGCCACCTGCGGCCACGGACACAGAGGGCGCGTACGGTTCGGGGCCCAGCCGGCTGGCAACTCGGCGTTGACGCCGCCGGCATTGCCGGCGCCACGGGCGCTGCCGGTCAGGGCTTCCGGCGCCTCGCCCTGCTCCACCCAGCGCACCAGGGGCGTCAAGGCGTCGAACTGGTCGGTGGCCGGCCCGCCGGTGCAGTGCGCCATGCCCGGCACCGGGAAGTAGCGCGCGAAGTTGGCCGAGCGGCCGCCCGCCACGCCCTGGGCCAGGGCCGGGTCCAGCGCACGGTCGAGCCGCTGCATGAAGGCCACCGTGTCGCTGGCCGAGAAGATGGCATCGCTGACGCCGTGGAACAGCAGCATCTTCGCGCCGCGCGCGCGCAACGCGGCAAGCTGTGTGGGGTTCTCCTTGCCGGGCATGGTGATCACCGCATCGGCCGACTCGCGGAAGGTGGCGTCGGTGGCGAAGATGGCCTTGAAGCCGTCTTCGATGTCGACCTTGAACGGGTCGAGCGGGCGCGGCGGGGTCATGAAGATGTAGCCGGCGGCCGGGTCGAGCACCTGCGAGTTGACGAACTTCCACTGCGCCCAGTTGGCCGCGGCGATGCCGCTGTCCCACGGGAAGGGGCTGTAGATGATCTGGCCGCCGGGCGTCTTGCCGCCCGCGTAAACGGCGCCGAGCAGGCTCTTCTGCGCCGCGGTCAGGCACTGGCCGTTGCGCTCGCCGCTGCAGGTGGGCACGTCGCGCTCGAGGCTGAACTCGGCCTGGCAGGAAGCGGTGTGGGCGACGATGCCGTCGCGTGCGCCGTCCAGCGCGTCGCAGCGCAGGGTGATGGCGCGCGCCACCGTCTGGCGCTCGGCCGCCGTGAGGGCGGTGCCGAGATCGGCGATGCGCGCCGTGGGATTGAAGGGGTGCGGCATGCTCGCGTCGGGCGTGGCCAGCGCCTTCCACTGCGGTGCCGCCCACAGCTGCGCCAGCGCGGCGTTGGGCAGGCGGTAGCCGGGGGCACCGACGAGGTAGCCGTCGTACTGTTCGCCGTAACGCGCCGCGGCCACCATCGCGTGGCGCCCGCCGTTGGAGCAGCCGCCGATGTACGAACGGTCGGGGCGCTTGCCGTAGGCCGCAGCGATCAGCGCCTTGGCCATCGGCGTGAGCGCACCCACGGCCTGGTAGCCATAGTCGGCGCGAGCCTGCGGCTCGGCGCCGAAACGGGGGTTCTGGCGACCGGTGTGCCCGGCGTCGGAGCTGATGACGGCAAAGCCCTGCGCCAGCGCGCCGGTGAGC
>JALHOU010000108.1:4049-6431 GCA_022842825.1 Rubrivivax sp. | reverse complement strand
TGGCCCTTGACGAGGCAGTGCGCGGCGACCGCGTGGCCGTTCGGCACGACGGGGCCGGCCGCGACGGCGGCCGCGCTGGCGAGCTGGGTCTGCTCGAAGGCAAAGCGTGCGGGCAGCGCGTCGCAGACCTGCAGCGGCGCGCCGACCGCGGCCTTCAGCCGCGCGGGGGCGGCATCGGCGCCTCGCGCTGCGTCACGCGGGCCGCTGCTGCAAGCCACCAGCACGGCAGCCGCGGCGGCCACAGTGGCCGCAGCCTTCATCGTTCGAGGAGTGCGGGGCAAGCGGGAGCTCCTGTCTTGTCGTTGATGTGCGGATGGCCGGGGCGCGAAGGTCAGCGAGTCTCTTCGGGCCAGTAGAGGCGCGTCGGGTTAGCCACCAGCAGCTTGTGCTGCAGCTCGGCCGTCACGGCGATGTTCGGAATGAAGTCCACGAGCAGACCGTCGTCCGGCATGTGGTTCTTGAGGTTGGGGTGCGGCCAGTCGGTGCCCCAGAGCACGCGGTCGGGGAACTCCTCGACAACGCGGCGGGCGAACGGCACGACGTCCCTGTAGGCGGCCTGCTCGCCATCCAGCGCATTCGGGCCGCTCGCGCTCAGGCGCTCCGGGCAGCTCACCTTGCTCCAGACGTTGCCCTGCTCGCGCATGAACCTCAGGAAGAGCGCGAACTCGGGGCCGTCGATGGGCTTGCTCACGTCCGGGCGGCCCATGTGGTCGACGACCACCGTCGTGGGCAGCGCGGTGAAGAAGTCCCACAGCTCCGGCAGGTCCACGGCCTCGAAGTAGATGACGACATGCCAGCCGAGCTGCTTGATGCGACCGGCGATCTCGAGCAACTCGTCCTTGGGCGTGAAGTCCACCAGCCGCTTGACGAAGTTGAAGCGCACGCCGCGCACGCCGGCCGCGTGCAAGGCCTGCAACTCGCCGTCGGTGACGCTGCGCTTGACGGTGGCGACGCCGCGCGCCTTGCCGCCGCTCGTGCGGCAGGCGTCGGCCATCGCGCGGTTGTCGGCGCCGTGGCAGGTGGCCTGCACGACGACGTTGCGCGCGAAGCCGAGGTGGTCGCGCAGGGCGAAGAGCTGCGCCTTGCTCGCATCGCAGGGGGTGTACTTGCGCTCGGGCGCGTAGGGGAACAGCGCGCCCGGGCCGAAGACATGGCAATGCGCATCGACGGCGCCGGCCGGCAGCCTGAAGCGTGGCCTGCTCGGGCCCGCGTACCAGTCGAGCCAGCCGGTGGTCTTCTCGAAGCCGCCCGAGGTTTCCTTGCCCGTGGGCTTGCCGTTCATTTCGATGCGTCCAGTGCTGGTTGCAGGTGGGCCAGGATGCGGTCGGCCTCGATTCGCCAGTCGGCGCTGCGCGCGAAGGCTTTCGTCCCCTTGGTGCCGAAGAGCCCGGCATCGGCGAGATCGGCCGCCCACGCCTGGCGCTCGGCGGTGCCGGCGGCGCTCCAGGGCGTGAGGCCGGCCTCCTTCACCGTGACCGCCACTTCGCGCACCTCCTCGCTGCGGCGACGGCCATGCTCGATGACGCGCTGGAAGAGGTAGGCGCCCTGCTTCTCCCAGTCGATCCCAGGGAAGGTCTCGTAGAGCGACGCGATCACCGCGTCCTCGACGCCGTAGTGGCGCGCCGTCGTGAACGCCTCGATGACCATCGCCTCCAGGCCCTTGATCATCACGCTGCGGCACATCTTGGTGGCACTGGCGACGCCGAGCTTCTCGCTGACCACCCTGGAAGCGAAACCCAGTTCGTTGATCCTGGGCCACAGCGCCGCGGCATCCGGGCCGCCCAGCAGCAGCGGCACCTTGATGCGGTAGGGCGGTAGCGTCGTCATCACCGCGCCTTCGACATAGCGGCCGCCCGCGGCATTGACGATGCCGGCGGCGCGAATCTTGGCGCCCGGCGAGGCGGAGTTGAAGTCGAGGAAGAACGCGCCCTTCTTCAGGCCCGGCGCCACGGCCTCGGCGACCGCCACGGCCTGGCTGGCCGTGACGGCCGAGATGACCAGGTCCACGCCATGCGCGGCAAGCGCATGCGTGGTTGCCAGGACCACATCGTGCGCCGCGGCGTGCTCGCGGATCGGCTGGCCGTGGTCGCTGGCGAGCTTCACGTCGTAGGCGCTGACGGGCATGCCGCCCGCGCGCAGGTCTTCGGCCAGGATGCGGCCGACCTCGCCGTAGCCGATGAGGGCAACTTGCATCGCGCTTCAGTCGATGTAGCGCAGGCCGGCCTTGGCCAGCGGCTCGCGCATGTTGTACATGTCCAGCCCCAGCACGCCGGAGGCGAGCTTGGCGCGCTTCTCGCCCTCGTTGGCCTCGCGCTTGGCGGCCGCCTCCAGCGTGGTGGCGGCCATCGCGCGCGGCACACAGACGACGCCGTCGTCGTCGGC
>JALHOU010000108.1:0-3949 GCA_022842825.1 Rubrivivax sp. | reverse complement strand
TCGATGTAGCGCTTGGTGTCGTCGTAGTTGAACCCGGTCTCGGGGTCGATGCCGCGCACGGCGCCGATCATCTCGCTGGCGAAGAGGATGTTGTCGACCGGGATCACCTTCGTCAGCAGGTCGATGCCCGGCTGATGGTAGACGCAGGTGTCGAAGAAGACGTTGTTCAGCAGGTGGTCCTTCAGCAACGGCTTCTTCAGCTCCTGCGCGAGGCCCCGGTAGCGGCCCCAGTGGTAGGGCGCCGCGCCGCCGCCGTGCGGGACGACGAAGCGCAGCGTCGGGAAGTCCTTGAACAGGTCGCCCTGGATGAGCTGCATCACCGCCGTCGTGTCGGCGTTGATGTAGTGCGCGCCGGTGGTATGGAAGCAGGCGTTGCAGCTCGTGCTCACGTGCACCATGGCCGGGATGTCGTACTCGACCATCTTCTCGTAGATGGGGTACCAGTGCCGGTCGGTGAGCGGCGGCTCCTTCCAGTGGCCGCCGCTCGGGTCGGGGTTGAGGTTGATGGCGACGTTGCCGTACTGCTCCACGCACTTCACGAGCTCGGGGATGCAGGTCTTCGGGTCGACGCCCGGGCTCTGCGGCAGCATCGCCGCCGGAATGAAGTGGTCCGGGAAGAGCTTGGCGACGCGGAAGCAGAGCTCGTTGCAGATGGCCGCCCAGGTGGAGGAGACCTCGAAGTCGCCGATGTGGTGCGCCATGAAGCTGGCGCGCGGGCTGAAGATGGTGAGGTCCGAGCCGCGCTGCTTCATCAGCCTGAGCTGGTTCGTCTCGATCGTCTCCCGGATCTCGTCGTCGCTCATCTTCAGGTCGGCCACACTCGGCTTGCTCGCCGGGTCCTTGATGCCGGCGATCTGCTGGTTGCGCCACTCCTCCAGCGCCTTCGGCGCCGTGGTGTAGTGGCCATGGATGTCGATGATCATGCGCGGGTCTCCTGCAGTCACGCGGGTTCCATGCCGTGGCGCCGCTTGATCTCGGCGCCTTCGGCGGTGTTCATGAAGGCCAGCGCGGCGCGGGCCGACGCGGCGTTGGCGGGGTCATTGCCGAGCCCGGCCGAGAAGGTGGTGATGAACTGCGTGGCGGCGGGCATGAGGCCGACCACCTCGACGCCGGGCACGTTCATCAGCTCGCTCAGCTGCTGGAAGCCGAGCTCGACCTCGCCTTGGGCGACGAGACTGGCCACCGGCACGCCGGGCTGGGCCTGCACGGTGCGGCTCTTCAGCGCGTCGGCGACGCCCCAGCGCTCGAAGAGCTTGACGAGAAACACGCCGCTCGGCCCGGTGGAGTAGCCGATGGAACGCGCAGCGAGCACGGCGTGCTTCAGCGCCTCCTCGCTGCCGATGTCAGGCTTCGGCGCACCGGCCTTGACGGCGATGGCCACCGGCGAGCGCACGAGGTCCACGCGCGAGCCGGCCGCGAGGTGGCCGCCGGCGATGAGCTTGTCGATGGCGTCGGCGGCGAGGAAGACGATGTCGAACGACTCGCCCGCGGCCACGCGCTTCGCGGCGTCGACGCCGCCGACGGCGAGCAGGTCGAGGTGGATGCCGAAATGCCGCTCGAAGGCCTGGCCGAGTTCGGCCAGCACCGCGCGGGTGGCCATCGAGGAGATTGCGCGGACGCGGGGAGTCATGGCTGCGCATTCTTCGCCCGCTTGAGCCATGCATCAACGTGATCGTCAGACTATCTGCTAGAACGTTTCGGCATGGTTTGCGACAATGCAGGCCTGGTTGGGCATGACATGGACCTGAAGCAGCTCGACTACTTCGTGCGCGTGGCCGAGCTCGGCAGCTTCACACGTGCGGCGAGCGTGCTGCGCGTGGCGCAGCCGGCGCTCAGCCGGCAGGTGCGCTCGCTCGAGGTGGAGCTGCGCCAGCCGCTCTTCGACCGCAACGGCCGCGGCGTCACGCTCACCGAGGCGGGCAAGCGGCTGCTCGCGCACGGCCGCGGCATCCTGCAGCAGGTCGAGCGCGCACGGCAGGACCTCGAGGAACAGCGCGGCGCCGCCGCCGGGCTCGTCTCGATCGGACTGCCACCCAGCCTCTCGCGCACGTTGACGACACCGCTGGTGGAGGCGTTCCGCGCCCGCTTTCCGAAGGCCACGCTGAGCGTCGTCGAGGGGCTCTCGACCTACATGCTGGAGTGGCTGACGCAGGGGCGCATCGACTGCGCGCTCGTCTACAACGCCACGCCGGCAGCGGCCTTCGAGCTGCAGCCGGTGGTCGACGAGGACCTCTACCTCGTCTCGGCGCGCCGGGGTGCGGCGCTCGTCGGTCGGCCCGTGCCGTTGGCCGAGGTGGCCGCACACGAGCTCGTCATCCCGAGTCGGCCGCATGCCATCCGCATGCGCCTGGAGGCGACGCTCGCCGAGGCGGAGCTCAAGCCGCGCGTGACGCTCGAGGTGGAAAGCGTGCCCGCCATCCTCGACCTCGTCGTGCGCCACCCGCTGCACGCAGTGCTGGCGCTGAATGCCATCGTCGGCAGTGCGCGCGAGCAAGAACTCGCGGCGCGGCCCATCGTCGCCGCAGGCGGCAAGAAGCGGCTCGCCACGACCATCTGGATGGCCTCGTCGGCGCAGCGGCCGCGCGGCCCCCTGCTCGAGCAGGCGATGCCGCTCGTGCGCGGGCTCGTCGAAGCGCATGTCACGGGAGCGGCGGCGCCGTCGCTGGCCCCATCTGCCGACCGGGCCAAAGGCGCGGCAAACCGGACAAAACGTCCTCTGCGCAGAGGGTAGCGCGCGCGGGGCACATGGCAAACTGGCCGCGAGGCCTGCAGCGGCGTGCGCCTTCGCGAACCGCGATGCTGCGTAGACCCCAGGAGCGCCGTGCGCTCGCCCCCGCAGCGCCGACGACGCCCGCGAACCCCTCCTCATACCTCGCCACCCAGGAGCCTGCATGAAGCCCGCCCGCCACGCTGCCGCCGCGCGCCCGGACGTTGATCCCGTCCGCGCCCGCCCCTCCTTCTCGCGCAGGATGTCGCGGCTGGCGGCCGCCGCCTGCCTGGCCGCGCTGGCCGGCGGGGTCACACCGGCGCTGGCCGAGAACCACGCGCTGATCCTGTGGATCGGCGACTACGGCGACCCGCGCGCCGACCTGCCCGGCATCGACCTCGACGCCGGCTTCGCGAAGAAGATCGCGCAGCTGATGGGCGTGCCGGACAAGAACATCTTCGAGGTCGCCAACGCCAGGCTGACGCCGCAGAACGTCGGTGCGGCACTCTCGGCCATGCAGGACCGCATCAAGGAGGGCGACAAGCTCTTCATCTACTACTCCGGCCACGGCACGCAGATGGCTGCGCGCGGCGGCACCGGCGCCCGCTGCACCGAGGCGATGTACGTGCGCGGCGGCGTCTTCATGGACAGCGACCTGCAGGCGGCGCTCACGCGCCTGGGCCAGAAGGCGAGCCAGGTCGTGATGATGAACGACTCGTGCTTCTCGGGCGGTGCAGCCACGCGCAGCCTCACGGCACCGGCCGAGGGCGACATGAAGGCCAAGTTCCTGCCGCCCGACTTCAAGGCCAACACCGCCGTGGCCGCCGGCTACAGCTGCGGCGACGCTGTCAACACGCGCGGCATGACGCGCAGCCTCACCACGCTCGAGAAGGAACAGCGCGGGCCGCAGGTGCTCTACATCGCCGCCAGCACCGACACGCAGGTGTCGTTCGCAAGCAAGAAGGGCAGCTTCGCGACCTTGACCTGGGCCCAGTGCCTGGCCGACTCCTCCTCCGACCGCAACCGCAGCGGCACCATCAACGGCGAGGAGCTGCAGGCCTGCGCGCAGGGCTGGCTGAACAAGCTGGGCGTCAAGCAGACCATCATGCTGCAGGGCAACACCAAGTTGCCGCTGGCCTTCACCTCCACGGCCACCGGTGGCACGGCCCTGGCCGCGCCCGCTCCGGCACCGGCACCGGCACCGGCACCGGTACCGGCGCCGGCGCCCGCCCCCGCGCCGGC
>JALHOU010000107.1:13208-15735 GCA_022842825.1 Rubrivivax sp. | reverse complement strand
TGCACCGGTGCCACACGGGTGCTGGCGGCGGCGCACGGCATCCTCGGCCGCGGGCGCTGGCGCAGCGAGGGGGTGGACGACGCCGGGCATCGCGCGCTTGTCGAGGCGGCGCGCGCCGCCGGCCTGCGGCGCTTCGTCTACACCTCGGCCATGGGGGCCGGCGCCGACCACCCGATCGACTTCTTCCGCACCAAGCACCGCATCGAGCAGGCCGTGCTCGCGAGCGGGCTCGACGCGGTGGTGCTGCGGCCGAGCGCCTTCATGGAGCAGCACGTGCACCTCTTCAACGGCAAGGCGGTGCTCGACAAGGGCAAGGCGAGCCTCATCGGCCCCGGCAGCAAGCCGCGCAACTTCGTCTGCGCCGCCGATGTCGCCCGTTTCGCCGTGCGCGCGCTGCTGGAAGACCCGCCGCCCTTCCGCACGCTGGACATCGGCGGCCCCGACCACCTGAGCAACGCCGAAGTGGCGGCGCTCTACGCGCGCGAGGCGGGCTTGCCGGCGCGCGATTCGCACCTGCCGGCGGCGGTGGCGCGCGTCATCGGCACCCTGGCCGCGCCGCTGCACCCGGGCGTGGCGCGCATCATGAAGCTGATGAGCCTGCCCGACGACGCGTACTCCGAGCGCTTCGAAGGGGCCGAGGCCCTGGAGGCGGCCTACGGCGTGAAGCTCACCCGCGTGCGCGACTTCGTGGCGCAGCAGGTGCGGTTGGCGGGGCCAGGCGCGGAGGCGTGAGCCGGCGTCGGCCGGGCGACACCGGCGCGGGCCCCGGCGCGCCAGGGTCCTTGCCGCCTTCAGGCCGTTTCAGCGCCCGAACGCTCAAGGCCTGGCGGCGCAGTTCACCATCCACCGCACGCCGAACCTGTCGGAGCAGCTGCCGAAGTAGGCGCCCCAGAACATGTCCTGCATCGGCATCTCGACCTTGCCGCCGGCGCTGAGGGCGTTGAAGAGCCGGTCGGCCTCGGCGCGCGTGTCGGGCTCGAGGTTGATGTAGACGTTGTTGCCCGGCGCGCACTTGAAGCCCATCGACTCAGGCGCGTCAGTGCCCATCAGCACGTGGCCGGCGAGGATGGGCAGCTCCACGTGCATCACGAGCTGGCGGTCGGCCTCGGCCAGCGGCGGCCGCCCGGGCTGGGCGGGGATCTCGCCGAAGCGGTGGACCGGGCCGTTGAACTCGCCGCCGAAGACGCTCTTGTAGAAGAGGAAGGCTGCCTCCGTGCTGCGGGGGAAGTTGAGGTAGGTGCTGACGCGCGCCACGGGTCGCCTCCTGGGGCAGGTTCGGGACCGGAGTTGTACAGCGGCCACGTGGGGGGCCACGCCGGCGCGAACCGGACGACAAGCCGCCCCAACGGCGGCCGAGGCACCCACCTTGGCGGGGCCGGGTCCGCGGCGCAGAATCGCCCCTTCCGCGCTCCCCGGGATGTGACCTGAAGTTACAGCGCGGCGCCCACTCTCGAGCCTGCCGCGCACCGCCGTAGACTGAATGCCATGACGAGCAGCAAGCGGCCCGACCCCTGGGCCCACACCACCTTGCCGGGCGAGCTGCAGCCCACCGGCCCCGCGCCCGGCTCCAACGAGCTGGAGCGGTTCATGCACGCGCAGGACCCGGCCTGGGAGCACGTGGTCGAGGAGCTCGAGGAAGGCGCCAAGCAGACCCACTGGATGTGGTTCGTCTTCCCGCAACTGCGCGGCTTGGGCCGCAGCGACATCGCGCGGCGCTTCGGCATCGCCTCGCTGGCCGAGGCCGAGGCCTACCTGGCCCACCCGCTGCTCGGGCCCCGCCTGCGCCAATGCTGCGAGATCCTCGAGCAGCTGCAGGGCCGCACGGCACTGGCCATCTTCGGCGCCGTCGACGAATTGAAGCTGCGCTCGTGCCTGACGCTGTTCGAGCGCGCCGCGCCGGAGGAGGCGGTGTTCACGCATCTGCTGGAGAAATACTTCGGCGGCCAGCGCGACGCCGCCACGCTGGCGCTGCTGGACCACGTGCGCGCGGGCTGAGGCGGCCAGGGCGACCTGAATTCGCGTCGAGGCCCGTTCATGTCCCGCCGCAGCCTGCAGATCGACGACACGCTCCACGACTACCTGGTGGCGGATTCGGCGCGGGAGCATCCCGCACATGAAGCGCTGCGCGAGGCCACGGCGTCGCACCGGCATGCGGGCATGCAGATCGGGCCCGATCAGGGCCAGTTCATGGCGCTGCTCGTGCGGCTGATCGGCGCGCGGCGCACCATCGAGATCGGCGTCTTCACCGGCTACAGCGCGCTCGCGGTGGCGCTCGCCCTGCCCGACGACGGCACGGTGCTCGCCTGCGACATCAGCGACGAGTACACGCGTGTCGGGCGGCCGTTCTGGCAGCAGGCCGGCGTGGCGCACAAGATCGACCTGCGCCTCGCGCCTGCGCTGCACACGCTCGATGCGCAGCTCGCCGAGGGTGGCGCAGGCCGGTTCGACTTCGCCTTCATCGACGCCGACAAGACCGGCTACGACGCCTACTACGAGCGCTGCCTGCGCCTCGTGCGCCCGGGCGGGC
>JALHOU010000107.1:0-13108 GCA_022842825.1 Rubrivivax sp. | reverse complement strand
CGATGCGCAGCTCGCCGAGGGTGGCGCAGGCCGGTTCGACTTCGCCTTCATCGACGCCGACAAGACCGGCTACGACGCCTACTACGAGCGCTGCCTGCGCCTCGTGCGCCCGGGCGGGCTGATCGCGATCGACGACACGCTGTGGAGCGGCAGCGTCGCGCGGCCGGCCAAGGATGCCGACACGGCAGCGCTGCAGCAGCTCAACGCCAAGGTCCACGCCGATGCGCGCGTGGACATGACGCTGCTGCCTGTGGGCGACGGCCTGACGCTGGCGCGCGTGCGCTGACGCGAGCCGACCGCGGCGGCGCGCGCAGGCGACGCCGGCCGGCCGTCTCGGCCGTGAAGGCCTTCGCTCCCGTGGGGCGGACCCCCCGGCACTGGCTGCAGTGGGGCCTGCGGGCGTTCAGGCCTAAGTGACCCCCGGCAGCGCCTGCTGCGCCGCCTGCGCCGCCCTCACTTCCACCCGCACCTGCTCCGTCAGCTCGGCCTTGAGCTCCATGAACTCGACCGAGGTCTTGACGCTGTAGTGCCGCGGGTGCGCCAGCGGCACCACGCGGTCGAGCTTGATGCGCCCGGGCCGCGCGCTCATCACCACGACACGGCTGCCCATGAAGACGGCCTCGTCGATGTCGTGGGTGACGAAGAGCACGGTCTTCTTCTGCTCCTCCCAGATGCCGAGCAAGAGCTCCTGCATCAGCTCGCGCGTCTGGTGGTCGAGCGCGCCGAAGGGCTCGTCCATGAGCAGCATGCGCGGGTCGTTGGCAAGGGCGCGGGCGATGGCCGTGCGTTGCTGCATGCCGCCCGAGAGCTGCTTGGGGTAGTGCTTGTCGAAGCCCTTGAGGCCGACCTTGGCGAGGAAGCCGTGCGCGATGTCGAGCTGCTGCGCTCGCGGCAGGCCGCGCTCGGCCAGGCCGAAGCAGACGTTGTCGAGCACCGTCAGCCAGGGGAAGAGCGTGTAGCTCTGGAACACCATGCCGCGGTCGGCGCCGGGGCCCTCGATGCGCTTGCCGTCCAGCAGCACCTCGCCGGCCGTCTGGTGGTCCAGGCCCGCGACGATGCGCAGCAGCGTGCTCTTGCCGCAGCCGCTGGGGCCGAGGATGGTGATGAAGTCGTTCTCGGCCACGTCGAGATCGGTGGCCTGCAGCGCGAGCGTCTTGTCGAATCGCCGCTCGACACCGCGGACATTGAGGATGCCGTTCACCACCGCTACCTCCCCAGCTGCGCCCAGGGGAACAGGCGCCGGTTGACCCACTTGAACAGCAGGTCGCTCACCAGCCCGATGAGGCCGATGACGATGATGCCGAAGATGATCTGGTCGGTGGCCAGCAGCGCCTGGCTGTCGGTGATCATGTGGCCGATGCCGGAGCTGGCGCCGATGAGCTCGGCGACGATGACATAGGTCCACGCCCAGCCGAGCACCATGCGCAGCTGTTCGGCGATCTCGGGCGCCGCACCCGGGATGAGCACGCGGCGGATGAGCGATGCGTCCTTCACGCCCAGCGTGTAGGCGGCCTCCACGAGGTCGCGTCGCGTGTTGCCCACGGTGACGCAGATCATCAGCACGAGCGAGAAGAAGCTGCCGATGAAGATGACGGCCAGCTTCTGCGCCTCGCCGATGCCGGCCCACAGGATGAGCAGCGGGATGAAGGCACTGGCAGGGAGGTAACGCGCAAAGCTGATGAAGGGTTCGAAGAAGGCCTCGATGGGCTTGTAGGCGCCCATCAACACGCCGAGCGGCACCGCGATGACGGCGGCGATGAGGAAGCCACCGACCACACGGAACACCGTCATGCCGATGTCCTCGGCAAAGCCCATCTTGGCCAGCAGCGTGTAGCCGCTTTGCAGCATCGCCCACGGGTCGGCGAGGAAGGTCTTCTGCACGAAGCCGCCGAAGGTGGCTAGGCTCCACGCCGCCACGAAGACGACGAAGAAGGAGACGCCGAGCGCGATGCGCGCGCCCGGGCTCACCGGCGTCAGCGGCTTCATGTCGTGGCGCCGCGCGTCTTACTTCAGGAAGCGCGTGTCGGCCAGCTTGGAGAGGTCGGGGATCGCCTTGATGATGCCCACCTCGAGCAGCAGCTCGGCCGCCTCCTTGCTGAACGCGGCATGCTCACCGCTGAAGAAGCGGGCGTTCGCGGCCCGGTCCTGCCAGCGCAGGTAGGCCTGGCTCTTCTCGAAGGCTTCGCCCGTCTGCTTGACGTCGGCACCCATGATCTCGAAGCTCTTCTTCGGGTCCTTGGCGATCATCTCCAGGGCCTCGAAGTAGCTGTCGGCCAACGCCTTGGCGGCCTTGCCGTTGTCGGCCAGGAACTTGGGCGTGCAGCCGAAGGTGTCCATCACCATCGGGTAGTCGAGCGTCGTGGCGATGATCTTGCCCGCCTCGGGCTTGGCGCGCACGGCGCTGAGGAAAGGCTCGTAGGTCATCGCGGCGTCGATGCCGGCCGTGCCGGCGATCATGGCGTTGGCACCCGCCTGCGGGCTGAGGTTCACCACCTCCACGTCCTTGATGCTGAGGCCGTTCTTCTTGAGCATCCAGGCCAGCGTGAAGTAGGTCGCCGTGCCCGGGGCGTCGGCGGCGACCTTCTTGCCCTTGAGGTCCTTGATGCTGGCGATGTGGGGCTTGACCACCATGCCGTCGGCGCCGTAGCTCTTGTCGAGCTGGAAGATCTGCGTCGTCGCCACGCCGTTGGCGTTCCAGGCGATCCAGGTCTCCACCGTGGTGGCGGCGCACTGGATGTCGCCGCTGGCGATGGCGAGATGGCGGTCCTTCTGCGGGATCTTCTTGATCGAGACATCGAGACCGTTCTTCTTGAAGATGCCGGCTTCCTTGGCCAGCGTGAGCGGGGCAAAGCCCGTCCAGCCCGATATGCCAATTCCTACCTTGGTCTCCTGCGCTTGTGCGGCACCGGCCATGGCGAGGGCGGCCAAGGCAGTCATCAAAGGCAGCTTCATTGCAATTCTCCAGAAGGTTGTGAGTTGAAATCGCCCGGACCCGCGACGCGGAGCCCCAGGCCAGGGGAACGACGACGATGCGGGCGAACACCCGTCGCGGCCGCGAGAACGCGGCCGGCATCATGCAGCTTTGCGAGAGCCATGCCGGTCCGGCGGGACGGACCCGATGGGTGACCCGGGCCAGGACCCTCGCCCTGGGCGTCGCAGCCGCCGCGCCGGCGACTACCGCCCTGGTGGGCCCCGTCGGTGCCATGCCCCTGCCCGCCGGCGAGCTGGAGCAGCGCTGCTGGCTCGCCGACACCGTCGAGCGCACGCGTGTCGAACCCCGCGAACCGCGCCAGGTGAGTTCTTCCAACCTTCGTGACGGCTACCGCGTCTCTTCGCCGGTGCTGGTGCAGTTCGCCGTGCGTGGCATGGGCGTGACCCCGGCGCCGCTGGCCAAGAAAGGCACCTGCTGCCACCACCACATCCTGGTGAACAAGCGCCTGCCGCCCGACGTGCGGCAGCAGATCCCGTTCGACGACTCGCACCGCCACTTCGGCAAAGGCCAGACCGAGGCGCTGCTCGACCTGCCCCCCGGCCGCCACCGGCTTCGCCTGCTCTTTGCCGACCACGAACATCGGCCGCACTTCACCTACAGCCGCGAGATCACGGTCCAGGTGCAGGGGCCGCGCAGCCAGGTGCCGCGCCCCCGTATCGACCCGGCGCGCTTCGAGGCCACCTGCGCCGCCTGGTACGAGGACGAAGTGTCGCGGCCGCGACCGCCCGAGACGCCGCTGCACTTCACGAACGTGCGCGCAGGCGAGTTGCTGACGAGCCCCTTCAACCTGCGCCTGGGCGTCGATGGCTTCGGCGTCTGCGCCGCCGGGCTCAACGCGCCCAAGTCGGGGCACTTCGTGCTCGACGTGGCCGGCGGCGGGCGGGCACCGCAGAACTTCAAGCTCGCCAACGGCGCCACGCAGGTGAACCTGTTCGTCGGTGTGGGCGACTACCGGCTGCGCCTGCGCTTCGTCGACGACAAGGGCACGGACCTGCTGCCCGCGCACGAGATCCCCGTGCGCGTGGTGGCCCAGGAGCCCGGCTGAGCCCGGCGCGCACCGCTGTACGTCACACCACACGCGATGGACTCCGCCGCCCTCAGGCTGCGCACCACAGCACCGGCAGGGCCGGCAGCGTGCGCAGGATGCGGGTGAGCGAGCCGTCGCCGACCAGGCGCGCCGCGCGCTCGATGTCCGGCGCCAGGTAGCGGTCGGTCATCATCGCCGGGCAGTCGCGCCTCAGCAGCGCGTGCGCGGCCTCCAGCGGCGGCGAGCTGGCCAGCGGGCGCAGGAACTCCACGCCCTGCGCCGCCGCCAGCCACTCGATGCCGAGGATGTGCGCCACGTTGGCGATCATCGGCTGCAGCCGGCGCGCCGCGAAAGTGGCCATGCTCACATGGTCTTCCTGGTTGGCGCTGGTGGGCAGGCTGTCGACGCTGGCCGGGTGCGCCAGGCTCTTGTTCTCGCTGGCGAGCGAGGCCGCCGTGACATGCGCGATCATGAAGCCGCTGTTCAGCCCCGCGTTGGGCGTGAGGAAGGGCGGCAGGCGCGACACGCCGGCATCAATGAGCATGGCGATGCGGCGCTCGGCGATGGCGCCCACCTCGGCGATGGCACAAGCCATGGCGTCGCAAGTCAGGGCCACGGGCTCGGCGTGGAAGTTGCCGCCGGAGATCATCGCCCCGAAGGGCTCGGAGCCGAGTCCTTCGGCCTCGGGCGCAAAGACGAGCGGGTTGTCGGTGACCGCGTTCGCCTCGCGCAGCAGCACCAGCGCGGCGTGGCGCAGCTGGTCGAGGCAGGCACCCACCACCTGCGGCTGGCAACGCAGGCAGTAGGGGTCCTGCACGCGGTCGTCACCCTCGAGGTGGCTCTTCCTGATGGCGCTGCCGGAAAGCAACTGGCGGTAGTACTGCGCCACGTCGATCTGCCCGGGCTGCCCGCGCAGCGCGTGGATGCGCGGGTCGAAGGGGCCGTCGCTGCCGCGCGCCGCATCGACCGTGAGCGCACCCACGACGAGCGCCGCCTCGAGCACCGGCTCGAAGGTGAACAGGGCGTGCAACGCGAGTGCCGTGCTCGTCTGCGTGCCGTTGATGAGCGCCAGCCCTTCCTTGGCCTGCAGGCGCAGCGGCGCGATGCCGGCGGCCCGCAACACCTCGGCCGCCGGCCGGCGCGCGCCATCGACGAGGAACGCGCCCTCGCCCATCAGCGCCAGCGTCATGTGCGACAGCGGCGCGAGGTCGCCCGACGCGCCCACCGAGCCCTGGCTCGGCACCACCGGCACGAGGCCGGCGTTGTTGGCGGCGATCAGCGTCTCGATGACCACCGGCCGCACGCCGGAGTGCCCGCGCGCCAGGCTCGCCGCCTTGAGGCCGAGCATCAGCCGCACCACCGCCGCCGCGAGAGGCTCGCCGACGCCGACGCTGTGGCTGCGGATGAGGTTCCACTGCAGCGTGGCGAGGTCTTCGGCGCTGATGCGCGTGGAGGCGAGCTTGCCGAAGCCGGTGTTGACGCCATACACCGGCGCGTCGCCGGCCGCGGCGCGCTGCACCACCGCCGCGCTGGCGGCGATGGCGGGTGCGGCCGCGGGGTCGAGCGTCAACCGCACGCCGCCGGCGTGCAGCGCCTGCAACTCCTCGAGCGCCAGGCGCCCGGGCCGCAGCGTCAATGTCGCCTCGGCCATCAGCGGCCCAGCATCGGCAGGTTCAGGCCCTGCTCGCGCGCGCATCGCGCGGCGATGTCGTAGCCGGCATCGGCGTGGCGCATGACGCCGGTGCCGGGGTCGTTCCACAGCACGCGTTCGATGCGCTTGGCCGCTTCGGGCGTGCCGTCGCAGACGATGACGACGCCGCTGTGCTGCGAGTAGCCCATGCCGACACCGCCGCCGTGGTGCAGGCTCACCCAGGTGGCGCCGCCGGCGGTGTTGAGCAGCGCGTTCAGGAGCGGCCAGTCGCTCACCGCGTCGCTGCCGTCCTTCATGCTCTCCGTCTCGCGGTTGGGCGAGGCGACGCTGCCGCTGTCCAGGTGGTCGCGGCCGATGACGATGGGCGCCTTCAGCTCGCCGCTCTTCACCATCTCGTTGAACGCGAGGCCGGCGCGGTGCCGTTCGCCCAGGCCGATCCAGCAGATGCGTGCCGGCAGGCCCTGGAAGGCGATGCGCTCGCCGGCCATGTCGAGCCAGCGGTGCAGGTGCTTGTCCTCGGGGAAGAGCGCCTTCATCTTGGCGTCGGTCTTGCGGATGTCCTCCGGGTCGCCGGAGAGCGCCACCCAGCGGAACGGCCCCTTGCCGCGGCAGAAGAGCGGGCGGATGTAGGCCGGCACGAAGCCCGGGAAGTCGAACGCGTTCTTCACGCCCTCGTCGAAGGCGACCTGGCGGATGTTGTTGCCGTAGTCGACGGTGGGGATGCCCATGGCCTGGAAGTCGAGCATCGCCTGCACGTGCATGGCGCAGCTCCTGGCCGCCGCGCTCTTCAGTGCCGCGTGTTGCGTGGCGTCGGCCTGAGCCGACTTCCAGCCTTCGACGCTCCAGCCGCTCGGCAGGTAGCCGTTGACGAGGTCGTGCGCGCTCGTCTGGTCGGTGACGAGGTCGGGCTTCATGCCGCCGGCGTCCTTGGCCAGTCGGGCGCGTTTCACCAGCTCGGGCAGCACGTCGGCCGCGTTGCCGAGCAGGCCGATCGACACCGCCTTCTTCTCCGCGGTGTACTTGCGGATGCGTGCCAGCGCGTCGTCGAGATCCTTGGCCTGCTCGTCGAGATAGCGGCTGCGCAGGCGGAAGTCGATGCGGCTTTGCTGGCATTCGATGTTCAGGCTGCAGGCACCGGCGAAGGTGGCGGCCAGCGGCTGCGCGCCGCCCATGCCGCCCAGGCCGGCGGTGAGGAACCACTTGCCGGCGAGATCGCCGCCATAGTGCTGGCGCCCGGCCTCGACGAAGGTCTCGTAGGTGCCCTGCACGATGCCCTGGCTGCCGATGTAGATCCAGCTGCCGGCGGTCATCTGGCCGTACATCATCAGGCCCTTGCGATCGAGCTCGTGGAAGTGCTCCCAGGTGCTCCACTTGGGCACCAGGTTCGAGTTCGCGATCAGCACGCGCGGCGCATCGACATGGGTGCGGAACACGCCCACCGGCTTGCCGCTTTGCACGAGCAGGCTCTCGTCAGCCTTGAGCTTCTTCAGCGCCTCGAGGATGGCCTCGAAACACGCCCAGTTGCGCGCCGCCTTGCCGATGCCGCCGTAGACGACGAGCGCATCGGGGTTCTCGGCCACCTCGGGGTCGAGGTTGTTCTGGATCATGCGGTAGGCGGCCTCGATGAGCCAGTTGGCGCAGCTGATCTGGCTGCCGCGCGGTGCACGCACGGGGCGCGGCCCGGCCGCGGCTGACAGGTGTTGCAGCGGCTTCACGTCGGAGAGGTCGGTCATGGCAGGCTCCGGAGGAGGGCAGCGCGGTGGATGGAGGACGCCGGGCGCATGGCTCAGGGTCAACCCGGAGCGGACTGTAGTTGTATAGACAAGCCTAGACAAGTATCCTCGCCCTCATGGTTTCCCCGGATGCCACCCACCCGCAGACCGGCTCGCAGGCCAGCCGCACCGCCTCGACTGCCGCCCCGGCGCCGCGCGGTCGGGCGAGGTTGCCATTGCCGCAGGCGCCCTTCCTGCGTGTCAAGCAGCACCTGAAGGACGGCCTGGGCGCAGGCCGCTGGCCGCCTGGCGCGCTCATGCCCTCCGAGGCCGAGCTGGTGGCCGAGTTCGGCGTCAGCCGCATGACGGTGAACCGGGCGCTGCGCGAGTTGCAGGCCGAGGGTCTCGTGAGCCGCACGCAGGGGGTGGGCACCTTCGCTGCGCCGCTGCATCGCGTCAGCAGCACGCTCACCATCCGCGACCTGCACGACGAGATCGAGTCGCGCGGGCACCGCCACCATGCGGTCGTGCACCAACTGCGGGCCGAGAAGGCACCCGCCCCGCTCGCGCAGCAGCTGGGCGTGGCCACCGGCGCATGGGTCTTCCACAGCCTCATCGTGCACCACGAGGACGGCGTGCCGCTGCAGTGCGAAGACCGCTATGTCAACCCGGCCTGCTGCCCGCGCTACCTGGAGGCGGACTTCAGCACCACCACGCCGACGCAGTTGCTCTTCGAGACGACGTCGCTCTGGCGGGCGCAATACGCCATCGAGGCCGCTGCCCCCACGGGCGAGGAAGCCCGCCTGCTCGGCATCGGCGCGCGCGACCCCTGCCTCGTGGTGACGCGACGCACGTTCACGCGCGACGCGCCCATCACCATCGCGCGCCTGGTGCACCCGGGCACGCGCTACCTGCTGCAGGGGGAGTTCCAGCCATGAGCTGCCGCGCCGTTGACGTGGCGGATGCCGCTGGGTCGAGGGTGGAGGCGGACGGATGACGCGGTCACCCCATCTGGCCGAGCGGGCCGCCGCCGTCGCCCCCGACGACCTCGTGGAGGCCTTCCAGCGCGACGGCGCCGTGTGCCTGCGCGGCGTGCTCACGTCGGCCGAGGTGACGTGCCTCGCGCGCGGCATCGACGCCAACCTCGCCGCGCCCAGCCCGCGCGCCATCGTCGCCAGCCGCACCGGCGACCCTGGCTTCTTCATCGAGGACTTCTGCAACTGGCAGGCCGACACGCTCTGCGCCGCCGACTACCGCGCCACCGCCATCGACACCGCGCTGCCCGAACTGGCCACGCGCCTGATGCATAGCCGCACCGTACGCCTGTACCACGACCACATGCTGACCAAGGAGCCGGGCACGCGCACGCCGACGCCCTGGCACCAGGACCAGCCGTACTACAACATCGACGGCATGCAGAACGTGAGCTTCTGGATCCCGGTCGACCCGGTGCGCCGCACGAGCACGCTCGAGTTCGTCGCCGGCTCGCACCTCGGGCCCTGGCTGATGCCGCGCACGTTCATGGACCACCAGGCGAAGTGGTTCCCCGAGGGCAGCCTCGCCGAGCTGCCCGACATCGAGGGCCACCGAGGCAGCTTCCCGATCCTCGGCTGGGCACTGGAGCCCGGCGACGCAGTGGCCTTCCACATGCTCACGCTGCATGCCGCCGGCGGCGTGGACGGCGACCGGCGTCGACGCGTCTTCTCCGTTCGCTACCTGGGTGACGACATCACCCACGCGCCAAGGCGCTGGAAGACCTCGCCCGACTTTCCCGGCCTCGCCGACACGCTGCCCGCGGGCGCGCCGATGCGACACGCGCTGTTCCCCCTGCTGATCGGAGAGCCGGATTGACCGCCACCCTGCACCGCGTTCGACTCGAAGACTGCCCCACGTTGCCCTGGCGCAACGGCGGCGGCGTCACGCGCGAACTGCTGCTTTGGCCCACCGCCGCCACGAACACGGCCACGCAGGACTGGGCGGTGCGCGTGAGCGTGGCCGACATCTCGCGCGACGGGCCGTTCTCCTCGTTCCCCGGCGTCGACCGATGGTTCGCCGTGCTCGAAGGTTCGGGTGTCACGCTCACCCTGCCCGGCGGTGAGCACCGCATCAAGCGTGGCGACACGCCGGTGCAGTTCGCGGGCGCCGACGCACCCAACTGCCGCCTCATCGAGGGGCCGACACGCGACCTCAACCTGATGATCCGGCACGGCGCCGGGCGCATGTGGAAGGCGCAGGCGGGTGAACCGGTCGACTCGCGCACACGCTGGCGGGCGCTCTACGCCGTGACGCGCGTGCGTGTGCAGACGCCGGCCGGCAACACCGAGACGCTGGAGCCCGGCACGCTGCTGTGGGGCGACCAGCACGACACCGGTCGCTGGGCGCTCATGGACCAGGCGCTGGCCTTCTGGATGACCCTGTCACGATGAAGTCACGATGAGTCTGCGAAGCACCCCCACGACGCACAAGCGAACCTGCTGGCGCCATGCGCGCCTGGCCACCTTCGCCTCCGGCTCGCCGTGGGGCTGGATCGACGACGGCGCCGTCATCACCGAGGGCGCGCAGTTCGCGTGGGTCGGCGCCGACGCCGGGCTGCCGCCCGACCTGCAAGTCGACGACGAAGTGGACCTGCATCGCGCCCTCGTCACCCCCGGCCTCGTCGACGCGCACACCCACCTCGTCTACGGCGGCGACCGCGCTGGCGAGTTCGAGCAGCGGCTGCAAGGTGCCACCTACGAGGAGATCGCGCGCGCCGGCGGCGGCATCCGCTCCACCGTGGCGGCCACACGCGCGTCGAGCGACGACGCGCTCTTCGAGAGCGCCGCCCGGCGCGCCCGCATCCTGATGGCCGAAGGCGTGACGACGATCGAGGTGAAGAGCGGCTACGGCCTGGCCGAAGTGCACGAGGCACGCTGCCTCGCCGCGGCACGGCGGCTGGCGCACGAACTGCCGCTGGACGTGCGCACGACCTCGCTCGCCGCGCACGCGCTGCCATCCGAGTTCGCGGGCCGACCCGACGATTACATCGATGCGGCCATCACCTGGCTCGCCGGCCAGCAGGCCCGCGGCCTTGTCGATGCGGTGGACGCCTTCTGCGACACGATCGGCTTCACGCCGGCGCAGACCGAGCGCCTCTTCACAGAGGCGCAGCGCCTCGGCCTGCCGGTCAAGCTGCATGCCGAGCAGCTCAGCGACCAGGACGGCGCAGCGCTCGCGGCCCGCTTCGGCGCGCTCAGCTGCGACCACCTCGAGCACCTGTCGGCGCGCGGCATCGCGGCCATGCAGCAGGCCGGCACCGTGGCCGTGCTGCTGCCCGGCGCCTACTACTTCCTGCGCGAAACGAAACTGCCGCCGGTGGCCGCGCTGCGCGAGGCCGGCGTGCCCATCGCCATCGCCACCGACCACAACCCTGGCAGTTCGCCGGCACTCTCGCTCGTGCTCATGCTGAACATGGCATGCACGCTCTTCCGCCTCACACCCGAGGAGGCCTGGCGTGGCGTGACGGTGCACGCGGCGCGCGCCCTCGGCCTGCCTGACCGGGGCACGCTGGCCGCCGGCCAACGCGCCGACTTCGCCGTGTGGGACGCCGAGCATCCGCGCGAGATGGCTTATCGCTTCGGGCACAACCCTTGCCGGCGCGTGGTCCACGCCGGCGTCGAGAGGACGATGCGATGACCGCCGCCGACGCCAAGCCCGCCGTGATCCGGACCGAGACCTACACGCTGCTGCGCGGCACGCAGCCGTTGCTGGTGAGCGTGCCGCACTGCGGTACCGCCATACCGCCCGAGCTGCGGCACCGCTACACCGAACGCGCCCTGCAGGCCGAAGACACCGACTGGCACCTCGAGCGGCTCTACGCCTTCGTGCACACCTGGGCCGAAGGCCGCGGGCAAGGCGCGAGCCTGCTCGTGCCGCGCCTGAGCCGCTACGTCATCGATCTGAACCGCGACCCCTCGAACGCACCGATGTACCCGGGCCGCAACAACACCGAGCTCTGCCCGACGCGCCACTTCACCGGCGAGCCGCTCTACCGCGAAGGCCTGGCTCCCGACGAGGCCGAGATCCGCCGCCGCGTGGCCGCCTGCTTCCGCCCGTACCACGACGCCCTTGCCGCCGAGTTGCAGCGGCTGAAGTCGGCGCACGGGCACGCCGTGCTCTTCGACGCGCACAGCATCAAGAGCGAGCTGCCCTGGCTCTTCGAGGGCACGCTGCCGCACATGAACCTGGGCACGGTGGAAGGCACAAGCTGCGCGCCGGCGCTGCGCGAGTCGCTGGCCGCCGTCTTCGCCGCGCAGGGCGACTACACGTACGTGGTCGACGGCCGCTTCAAGGGCGGGCAGATCACGCGCCAGTACGGCCGCCCGGCCGAAGGCGTACACGCGGTGCAGCTCGAGATGAGTTGGCGCGCCTACATGGAGGAGACGCCACCCTACGCCTGGCATGAGGGGCGGGCGGCCGCGGTGACGCCGCTGTTGATGCGGCTCGTGCGCACGATGGTCGACTGGAGGCCGCGGTGAGCGCCTCGGGCACCTCGCCCGCAGCGCCCGGCTCGGGCCGGATCGGCGCCGCGGCCGCGCCATCGGCACCCCCGCTGCTGTGGGCCGAGAGCGCCTGGGTCGGCGGCCGTTGGCACGACGCCGTGCTGCTGGAGGTCGGCGTCGACGGCACCTGGGCCCATGTGCAGGCCGACACGCCGCCGCCACCGGCGGCGACACGCCTTCCCGGCCCGGTGCTGCCCGGCCTCGTCGATGCGCACAGCCACGCCTTCCAACGCGCCTTCGCCGGGCTGGCCGAGCGACGCGAAGGCGGACACGACGACTTCTGGTCCTGGCGCGACCGCATGTACGGCGTCGCGCTCGCCATCGGCACGGAAGAGCTGCGCGGGCTCGCCACGCGCCTGTACCGCGAGCTGCTCGCCGGCGGCTACACGCACGTGTGCGAGTTCCACTACCTGCACCACGCCCCTGACGGCACGCGCCACAACGACCCCGCGGCGATGAGCCTGGCGCTCGTCGATGCCGCACGCGCCGCCGGCATCGGCCTCACGCTGCTGCCCGTGCTGTACGAGCGCGCCGGTTTCGCGGCGCCCGCGCTGCGCGCCGACCAGCGGCGGTTTGCCTCCGACGTGACCTTCGTGCTCGAGTTGCGCGATCGTGCGCGCGCCGCCGGCGCGACGGCCGGGGTGGCCATCCACTCATTGCGCGCCGCGTCGGCGGCTTCAATGCGCACGCTCGTGGACCGCCTGGCCGACGACGCCGGCCCGGTTCACATCCACGTCGCCGAGCAGACCGGCGAGGTCGATGACTGCCTGGCCGCCACCGGCGCGCGGCCGATCGAGTGGCTGGCGCGCGAGCTGCCGCTGGACGCCCGGTGGCAGCTCGTGCATGCCACGCATGCCCAGGCGCACGAGATCGATGCGGTGGCCGCCACGGGCGCCGGCATCGTCGTCTGCCCCACGACCGAGGCCAACCTGGGCGACGGCGTGCCCGACCTGCCGCGCTGGCTGGCGGCGGGCGTGCCGCTGTCCATCGGCTCGGACAGCCAGGTCTGCCGCAGCGCCACCGAGGAGCTGCGCTGGCTCGACTACGCGCAGCGCCTCGTGCGCCGGCAGCGCAACGTCGCCGCCGACCCGGCGCGCCATGGGGGGTCGACCGCGGCGCGCCTGTTCGAGGCCTGCGCCGCCGGCGGCGCCGCAGCGGCCGGCTTCAGGCACTGGGGGCTCGCGCGCG
>JALHOU010000106.1 GCA_022842825.1 Rubrivivax sp. | reverse complement strand
GACCCCGCCGAGCGGCACTCGCTCGGCGCGCACTACACACCGCGCGCCTACGTCGAGCGCCTCGTGCTGCCCACCGTGGTGGAGCCGCTGCGCGCCGACTGGGCCGACGCGCAGGCCGCCGCCCTGCTGCTCGCCAACGAGGCCAACGCGCTGGAAGGCAAGAAGCGCGAAGACAAGCTCGCCGAAGCGCGCGCCGAGATCAAGCGCTTTCACCACGCGCTGTGCACGGTGCGCGTGCTCGACCCCGCCTGCGGCAGCGGCAACTTCCTCTACGTGACGCTGGAGCACCTGAAGCGCCTGGAAGGCGAGGTGCAGGCCCAGCTCGAGGCGCTGGGCGAGACGCAGAGCAAGCTCGGCTTCGAGGGCGAGACGGTGACGCTGAAGCAGCTGCTCGGCATCGAGATCAACGAGCGCGCCGCGGCGCTGGCCGAGCTGGTGCTGTGGATCGGCTATCTGCAATGGCACATCCGCACCTTCGGCAACGCGAGCGTGGCCGAGCCGGTGATCCACGACTACGGGAACATCGAGCACCGCGATGCGGTGCTGGCGTATGACGGGCAGGAGCCGATGCGCGATGCCGCGGGGAACCTCGTCACGCGCTGGGATGGCGTGACGTTCAAGGTTCATCCAGCGACCGGGGAGAAGGTGCCGGATGAGAAGGCGGTGGTGCCGCAGTGGAGGTACCTCAATCCCAGGCGAGCAGAGTGGCCTAAGGCGGACTTCATCGTCGGCAACCCGCCCTTCATCGGCTCCAAGCGGATGCGCAGCGCACTGGGCGATGGCTATGTCGATGCGCTGCAGTCGGTGTGGTCTGAGGTGCCAGAGGCCACCGACTTTGTCATGCGGTGGTGGCACCACGCCGCATTGCTCGTGCGGCAGAAGGCCGTTCGTCGGTTCGGGCTGATCACATCGAACAGCTTGCGACAGGCCTACGTGCGGCGCGCGGTCGAGCCGCATCTCAACGCGCCGGACAGGCTATCCATCGTGTTCGCAGTTCCGGATCATCCGTGGGTCGACAGCGCGGATGGAGCGGCCGTCCGCATTGCGATGACTGTTTGTGCTGCCGGAACACAGGCGGGCGAGTTGAAGCAGGTCATTGCAGAGCGCGACGATGCCGCCGAAGAAGGCGACTTGGTCATCGCGATGTCGCACCGTCGTGGCGTCATCGGTGCTGACCTGCGGACCGGGGCCGACCTGACGCGCACCCAGCACCTGCGCGCGAACCTTGACTTGTGTTCCGTGGGCATGAAGACGATCGGCGCCGCGTTCCAAATCGACCACGAGACGGCCCTGAAGCTCGGCCTCGGCGCGTCGCCAGGACTCGACCAGCACATCCGGCCCTATCTCAACGGCCGAGACTTCACATCCGCGCCACGTGGAGTCTGGATCGTCGACCTCTTCGGACTGGAGTTGCCAGACGTCCGCCTACGGTTCCCCGCCGTCTATCAACACTTGCTGGAACGCGCCAAGCCTGAGCGGGACCAGAACCGCAATCCGATCTTCAAGCGCTTGTGGTGGGTGATCGGCCATCCTCGCCAGCAGTTCCGCGTCGCAGTCAAGGGACTCTCGCGATTCATCGCGACCCCTGAGACCGCCAAGCATCGGGTGTTCGCCTTTGTTGACTCGCGGGTCGTGCCCGATAGCACCCTGGTGACGATGGCCCTTCCCGACGCGCACCTCCTAGGGGTGCTTTCGAGCGATGCGCACGTCATGTGGGCGCTCGCGGCCGGAGGTCGACTCGGAGTGGGGAACGACCCGCGCTACAACAAGACCCGCTGCTTCGAGACCTTCCCCTTCCCCTCCGACGACACCGGCCTCACCCCCGCCCTCGCCGACCGCATCCGCCAACTGGCTGAGCAACTCGACGCCCATCGCAAGGCCCGCCAGGCCGCGCACGACGACGTCACGCTCACGGGCCTGTACAACGTGCTCGCCAAGCTGCGCGCCGAAGAGCCGCTCAACGCCAAGGAGAAGGTGCTGCACGAGCACGGCCTCGTCGCCGTGTTGCGCAGCCTGCACGACGAGCTCGACGCCGCCGTGCTGCAGGCCTACGGCTGGAGCGACCTGCAACCCGCGCTCGCCGACCACCGCGCCGGCACCGCCGAGGCCCGTGCCGAGGCGGTGGAGACGCTGCTCGAACGCCTCGTGGCGCTGAACGCCAAGCGCGCCGCCGAAGAGGCTGCCGGCACCGTGCGCTGGCTGCGCCCCGAGTTCCAGACGCTGAATACACACGAGCGCCAGGGTGAGCAGGCCACCATCGAAGTGGAGACCGAGCCCGAAGAGACCGGTGGCGCGGCCGCGGCCGCCGCGCCAGCAGCGCCAACGCAACCCGTGGCCAAGCGCCCGTGGCCCGCAGGCCTGGCCGAGCAGATCAAGGCCGTGGCCGAGGTGATGGCCGGCGCCGGCAGGCCGCTGGCCATGGCCGACCTGGAGGCGCGCTTCTCCGGCCGCGGCCGCTGGCGCGAGCGGCTGCCGGTGATCGTCGAAACGCTCGTCGCGCTCGGCCGCATGCGCGCCGTGAACGCAGAGGCCACGGCCTGGGAAGCCGCATGAGGCGACTACGCTGTCGATTTGCCGCACGCCGGTCTGATGCGACTGACCGCGACATGGACTCCGGCGGGCGGTGGCGGGCTCGGGCCGACGGGGTGCCCTGCTTCGCGAATGTCCTCTTCTGAGGGCCTGGCTTCGCAAGGCCCTCAGATGCCCCCTTGATTTCGCTGCGCAGGGCACCCCGTCGGCCCGATCCTGAACCGATGGTGGTGCTCGACGAGAACCACGAGCGATTCCCCGCCAAGGCCGTCGGGGGGTCGGCGCAGCGAAATCAAGGGGGCATTGAGGGGACCAGCGAAGCTGGGCCGCTCAAAGAGGACATTCGCGTAGCCGACCACCCGGCGGCCTTGGCGCGCGCCGCCCGCCCGGCGTGCGCGTTCAGATGGCCGGCTTGGCCGGCAGCAGGCGGTCGTACTCCAGCTTCACCACCGCATAGCACTCGCAGGTGCGCCGCTCGAGCGCGGGCCGGTCGAGCACCGTGATGTGCCCGCGCGCATAACGGATCAGGCCGGCCTTCTGCAGCTTCAGCGCCGACTCGGTCACGCCCTCGCGGCGCACGCCGAGCATGTTGCCGATGAGCTCCTGCGTCATCACGAGCTCGTTGCCCGACAGGCGGTCCAGGCTCAGCAGCAGCCAGCGGCACAGTTGCTGGTCCAGCGAATGGTGGCGGTTGCACACGGCCGTCTGCGCCATCTGCGTGATGAGCGCCTGCGTGTAGCGCAGCAGCAGGTGCATCGCCGGCCCGGCGCGGTTGAACTCCTCCATCATCAGGCTGGCCCGCATGCGGAAGCCCTCGCCGGCGCTTTGCACCACGCCGCGGCTGGGCGTGGAGCCACCGCCCATGAACAGCGAGATGCCCACGAGGCCCTCTTTGCCGACGACAGCGATCTCGGCCGACGCGCCGTTTTCCATCACATACAGCAGCGAGACGATCGAGGTGATGGGGAAGTAGGCGTGGCTGAGCGTCAGCCCCGACTCGTACAGCACCTGGCCGAGCGGCATCGCCACCCACTCGAGCTGCGGTGCCCAGCGCTGCCACTCGGCCTCGGGCAAGGCCGCCAGCAGGTGGTTCAGGCGCGGGTCGGAGTCCTTCGCCAATGCAGGGCCTCTTGAAGCTCATCAGGGAGGATTCCCGAAGGGCAGTATGTGCGCCATCTGACAAACGCGCCAGCACGATTCTCGGGCGCCTTGCCGGACATCAACGCGTCGAGCCGAGAGTGGCCAGCGGCGAGGCCGCCGCCGCGCTCACGAGCAACTGCAAGCTGGCGCTGTCGCCAGGCTGCTCCTGATGGAAGAGCCGCAGGCAGTCATCGCGTTGGCGCGGCAGCTTCAGGGCCTTGCAGCGCCAGCGTGCCTCACCCAGCAACGCGTCGGCGCGCCGGCTCACATCGGCCTGGCGCACCGCCTTGCGCACCACGCCAGCGAAGGCGATGAGCAAGACGAGCACCGCCAGCACGCCGAGCAGGGGCCCGGGGTGCAGGCCCGCTCTCACAAACGAGGCGGCGTTCATGCGGGGCGCCCGCCCACCCGCCTCAACGCATGGCGCCGCGGCGGAACAGGTTGACGATGGCCAGCAGGATCACCGCGCCGATGAACGACACGCCCATGGCCGGTACGCTGAAGTTGCTCTGGTTGATCGTGCCCACCCCCACCAGCGGCGAGATGAACCAGCCGCCGATCACGGCGCCCACGATGCCAACGACGACGTTGAGGATGATGCCCTGCTGCCCGTCGGTCTTCATCAGCATGCTGGCGAGCCAGCCGATCACGCCGCCCACGACGAGCCAAAGGATGAGGTTCATGGATGCTTCTCCTGGTTTGTGGGGAAAGCCTGCAGCGTGTGCCACAGGGCTCCGGTGGGCACGTCGTTCACCCGAGTCCGGTCCGTCATCGAGGGCCCGTTGGCCTCGTCGATCAGACATCAGGTTAGGTGTCGCTGCCGGTGGCGTCTGTCTGGCAGCGCACACAGGGACGTCGGGCGCGCAGGCGAGCCACCTTGTCGGCCTGTGCGCCGGCGCACAGACCCTGCCGGCGCCTGGGCCTAGGCTGCGGCCTTCTCTCTACAGAGTGCCTTGCCATGAACCTGCCCAGCCTGCTGCTCGCCTTGCTCATCGTGCTGCCCGCCGTCGGCCTGGCGACCTGGACGTGGTTCGCCATGGCGCAGATCGAAGCGGACCTGCTGGCTTTCGAGGGCCACAAGGGCATGGAATTCGAAATCTGACATGCCTGCGACCGACCCCGCCGCGGACCTCGAGATGAACGCCCCGGCCCACCGCCACCCGCCGGCGCCCGCGCCACCCCCACCGGCGCTGCCGACACTGGCCGAGCAAAAGTCCGACTTCACGGCCGAAGGCTCGCCGCCACCCGGCCGGGTCTCGAACGCGCCGCCGGTCGTGCCCTCGCCCGCGCCGCAGCCCGGTCCGGCCGCCGCGCCGGGCGGCCACCATGCGCCGCGCCACCGGCGGGCCTCGCGCTCAGAGCGGGCTTCGAGAGCGCGGTACCCCTGAGGACGTGGGCACCCGCATGGCGCGGGATGTTGCCTGCGCCCATCCCCGCGCATCGATTGCGCATCATCCGCGGGTCGAGCGCGACGACGCTCGTCTTGGAGAGCGAACATGCACAAGCCCGATGACATCGCATCCAGGTTGCTCGGCGTGCCTTTCGAGGCACTCGACGAACGTGCCAAGAGAGTGACGCGGCACGTCGCCGCGCGCACGCACATCACGCGCGGCCCCGCCGGCGCGGGGCAGCCGGCGCCCACCGGCGGCCAGCGGGCGGCCGACGCCGTGGCGTCGTTCGGCGGCTCGTGGGTCTTCGTCGGCCTGTTCGCGGCCACGATGGGGTGCTGGGTGGTGCTCAACGCGGCGCTGCTGGTGCACCGCGGCAGCACGTTCGATCCCTACCCGTACATCCTGCTCAACCTGTTCCTGTCGATGCTGGCCGCCATCCAGGCGCCCATCATCCTGATGTCGCAGAACCGGCAGGCGCAGAAGGACCGCGTCGCCGCCGAGCACGACTACGAGATCAACCTCAAGGCCGAGCTCGAGATCATGCTGCTGCACCACAAGGTCGACGCGATGCGCGAAGCACAGTGGCACGGACTGCTCAAGATCCAGCAAGGGCAGATGCGCCGTCTCAAGCGGCTGATCGAGGTCAGGGCGGTGGCGGGATGAATTCACGCGGGCCTCCTGTGATCCGAGCCTGGTGCATCAGCCTGGCCGCGAGCGTGCTGGCCCTCGCCGCCTGCGGCGAAATGGCGCGCTACGACGTGGCGGCCGGCACCGGCCCGCAGCCCACGCTGCCGGAACCTGTGCTCACGCTCGTCCCCACGGTGAACATCGCGCCGGCCATCGGCTGGGCGCCAGGCAAACAGCCCCTGGCCGCCGAGGGCATGCAGGTGCAGGCCTTCGCCACCCACCTGGACCATCCGCGCTGGCTGGTCGTGCTGCCCAACGGCGACGTGCTGGTGGCCGAGACCAATGCCCCGCCCAAGCCCGAAGGCGGGAGCGGCCTGCGCGGCTGGTTCATGAGCCTGATGATGAAGCGCGCAGGCGCGGGCACGCCCAGCGCCAACCGCATCACGCTGCTGCGCGACACCGACGGCGACGGCCGGGCCGATCAGCGCAGCGTGCTGCTGCAGGACTTGAGCTCGCCCTTCGGCATGGCCCTGGTCGGCGACCAGCTCTACGTGGCCAACGCGGATGCCGTGCTGCGCTTCCCCTACACCCGCGGCGAGACGCGCATCACGGCGTCGCCGACGAAGCTGCTGGACCTGCCCGGCGGCCCGATCAATCACCACTGGACGAAGAACCTGCTGGCCAGCCCCGACGGACGCAAGCTCTACGTGAGCGTCGGCTCCAACAGCAACGTGGCAGAGCGCGGCATGGCCGTCGAGGCCGGGCGCGCCGCGATCTGGGAGCTCGACCTGGCCAGCGGAGCGCACCGCGTCTTCGCCTCGGGCCTGCGCAACCCCAACGGCATGGCCTGGGCACCCGGCGCGCCAGTTGCGGCGGGCACAGCGGGCACAGCGGGCGTGGCGGGCGTCGCGGGCGTCGCCGATGCGCGCGACGCGGTGCTTTGGACGGTGGTGAACGAACGCGACGAGCTCGGCAGCGACCTCGTGCCGGACTACCTGACCTCGGTGCGCGAAGGCGGCTTCTATGGCTGGCCTTACAGCTACTTCGGCCCGCATGTCGACGCGCGCGTGCAGCCGCCGGCGCCGGCCTGGGTGGCGCGCGCCATCGCACCCGACTACGCGCTCGGCCCCCACGTGGCCCCGCTCGGCCTCGTGGCGGCCGCCGGCAACGCGTTGCCCGAGCGCTTTGCCCATGGCATGTTCATCGGCCTGCACGGCTCGTGGAACCGCAAGCCGCACAGCGGGTACAAGGTGGTCTTCGTCGCCTTCGTCGCCGGCCGGCCAAGCGGCGAGCCGCTGGAGGTGCTGGGCGGCTTCCTCAGCGCCGACGGCCGGGCCCAGGGCCGCCCCGTGGGCGTGGCCATCGATCGCACCGGGGCGCTTCTCGTGGCCGATGACGTGGGCAACGTGGTCTGGCGCGTTTCGGCCCGGCATTGAAGGACCGGCTCCGCGGAGACAGCGGGCTGTACGGCGCAACACAAGCCATGCGTTCGCTGCCAAACAGACGCTGCCTTGGGCTGTTCGTACGCTGCAACGCAGCCGAGACGAACGCATCGAAATCCTGCGCGCTTCGATCCGGCTTCGGGCGGCACGGTGGCGATCATCCACCACCGCCAATGGCCGGGGCCACCACCTCGGCCCCACCCAACCCTTCAAGGAAACGAAATGGAAACCAACTACGTCACGCGCGACAAGCTCGGCATGTACGCCAACGGCGGCGGCGGCCCGGGCCCGGCGCTGATGGGCGCGGACACGCTCATGGGCAACGACGTCTACAACAAGGAGGGCGACGACCTGGGCGACATCAAGGAGTTCATGGTCGACATGGCTTCCGGTCGCATCGCCTACGCCGTGCTGTCCTTCGGCGGCATGCTCGGCATGGGTGAAAAGCTCTTCGCCGTGCCCTGGTCGGCGCTGAAGCTGGACACCGTCAACAAGCGCTTCGAGCTGGGTGTCGAGAAGGACGCGCTCAAGGAAGCGCCGGGCTTCGACAAGGACCATTGGCCTTCGATGGCAGACCAGTCCTGGGCGAAGGGCGTGCACAAGTTCTACGGCACGAGCCCGAGCCAGAACTGACGCGAAGCCGCCTCTGCCTCCCGGCGGCGTCCTGCGCTGCGATTCAGCGCCGTGATGCTGCCGGGCGGCCGAGGGACGTTGCGGCAGGCAACAAGACAACGCCCCCAGCCCGGCAACGGACTGAGGGCGTACGGCCCGCAACGGGCTCGATCACCTTGCGCTTCAGCTGCGGACCTTGTCCTTCAGGAGTCAGTCCGTGGTCCATCGCGGCCGCGCCGCGACCTGCGTGTCAAGGCCGCACGGCAATCTCGTTGCGCACCGACTTCACGCCGTTGACCTTCATGGCCAGGACTTCGGCGGTATTGCGCTCGGTGGTGTTCTTGGCGAAGCCGGAGAGCATGACGGTGCCCTTGAGCGTCTCGACGCTGATGGCCGACGCATCGACCTCCTTGTTCTCGATGAAGCGCGCCTTCACCGCGGTGGTGATGGCCGAGTCGTCGACGTAGGCACCAACCGACTCCTGGCCACGCGTGACGGCGCAGCCCTGCAGCGTGATGAGCGAAGCCGCGACGAGGGCGGCGGCAAGGGAAATGCGGAAGTTCATGGGGATCTCCGGTCCGGCTGGCTGCGTGCGGGGTGCATGCGATGGTGCATCCGGTGAAATCAATGTAGGCCGCGGGCCGCCCCCGGGCCATCGGCGAGGAGGCCCACTGCTTGTAGGAAGAAGCCCCGCTTCGGGACAGGGCCGCGGTTGCGTACGACACCGCACAGATGCCGCGCGTCTTTGCGCCCCCAATCCGACCCCGATGGCCCGCGCATTCCGCGCCGGCCGCCCAACCAGGATCCACGACCCCCATGAAACCCATCCATGCCATCTCCCTTCTCGCCGGCGCGTTGTGCGTCGCGACGCCCGCCTGGACGCAGCCGCAGGGTGGTTCGGGCATCGGCCCGGCACCGCTCACGCGCCAGCAGGTCGCGATGGAGCGCAGCGAGTTCCTGAAGACGCACCGCTGGGACGAGCCGACGGACACCTGGATGCTCAGGGCAGGCGTCGAGCCCCCGATGGGGATCCGGTCACGGCTCGAGGTCAGGCAGGCACGCGACCAGTTCCTGGCCAACAACCGCTGGGACGAGAAGCAGGCGCGCTGGGTGCCGTTGGCCGGAACGCCGCGCAACATGAGCACCTTGTCGCGCGACACCGTGAAGGCCGAGACGATCCGGTTCACGCGCACGCACGAGTGGGACGAGCTGACCGGTCAATGGCTGGAGCGTGGCTCGCGCAAGTTGACACCGTGAACCGGTGACATGAGCGGTCCCACACGCGCACCGGCCTGGCAGAGCCGGGCACCGGTGACGGGAACGCGACCCGCCAGCCATGGCGCCAGGCATGTCGCCAGCCGTGACGCCAGCCATGGCGCCAGGCATGGGCGCCGGCCGTGACCCCTGGCGGCCCTGGCGGGCTGGCTCGGCCGGTCTGATCGGGCTGGTCCTGGCGGGCTGCAGCAGCCTGCCGCACATCGTGCCCGACCTGGCTCGCCGCCCGGCGGGCACGGCACAGGTGCGGCTGGCGGGCGCGAGCGGGCCCCTGTCGGCGGCACAGCGCCAGGCCGTGCTGGCGCGCCTGCAGGCCGGCGGCGCGCCAACCGACATCTTCGATCGCCACCTGGCGATGGAGCAGGCGATCGTCGGCAGCCCGCTGACCACGGGCAACCGGGTGCGCCTGCTGCAGGACGGCGCTGCCACCTACGAGGCGATGCTCACGGCCATCGCGCTCGCACGCGACCACGTGCACCTGGAAACCTACATCCTCGACGACGACGAGGTGGGACAGCGTTTCGCGCAGGCCCTGATCGGCAAGCGCAGCCAGGGCGTGCCGGTGCGCCTGCTGCGCGACAGCGTCGGCACACTGGGCACGCCGACGGCCTTCTTCGAACGCCTGGTCGCCAGCGGCGTGCAGGTGCTCGAGTTCAACCCGGCCAACCCGCTGCAAGCCCTGGGGGCCCGCAAGGACTGGGCGCCGAACCAGCGCGACCACCGCAAGCTGCTCATCGTCGACGGCACCACGGCCTTTCTCGGCGGCATCAACATCAGCAGCGTCTACTCGGGTGGCTCCACCGGGCGCAACCCGCGGCCCCGGGCCGACGGATCACTGGCCTGGCGCGACACCGACGTGCTGGTGCAAGGCCCCGCCGTGGCCGAGCTGCAGAAGCTCTTCCTCGCGGCCTGGGCACAGCAGCAGGGCGAGCCGCCGGCGGGCGGCAACTTCTTCCCCGCCAGCCGTGCGGCCGGCCGCGAGGTGGTGCGCGTGATCGGCAGTTCGCCCACCGAGCCCTTCAGCCTCATCTACGCCACCCTGCTCTCGGCCATCGACAGTGCCGAGACGAGCGTGCAGATCACCAACGCCTACTTCGTGCCCGACCCGCAGTTGCTCGAAGCCCTCGAGGCCGCCTGCCGCCGCGGCGTGGCCGTGACGCTGATCCTGCCCAGCCAGACCGACTCGTGGCTCGTCTTCCACGCCGGCCGCCGGCACTACGACCGCCTGCTGAGCGCGGGCGTGCGCATCTTCGAGCGGCGCGGCGCGGTGCTGCACTCGAAGACGGCGCTGATCGACGGCGTCTGGTCCACCGTGGGTTCGACCAACCTCGACTGGCGCAGCTTCCTGCACAACCACGAACTGAACATCGTCGTTCTGGGCCCGGACTTCGGGGGCCAGGTGCAGGCCATGTTCGACCGCGACCTGGCGCTGTCCGATGCCGTCGTGCTGCCGCAGTGGCGTCGGCGCACGCTCGACAACCGCCTGAAGGAGGCGTTTGCGCGCCTGTGGGAGTACTGGCTCTGATCGTGGCCCGCGGCCGGCGGCCGGCGCCCGGCAATGTGCGCTCACGCACAGACCCGCCGCGCCCGAAGCGGTCGAATGTCCCGCATCGGCAGGGGCACGTCGAGCCTGCCCAACCAGGGGCGAGCACATGCAGGAAGCGGCGATCATCGAGCGCGGGAACGGCCGCGGCGACACGGGCTCGTTGCCTGCCGCACCGGCGCGGCAGGCCGGGCAGCCCGTGGCGGGCCAGTTGCGCGACAAGCTCTATCGCCTGCGCCTCGAGCTCGCGGCGACGGCCGGCGGCGAGCGCCAGACACGCCTGGCGCGCCAGGCCGGTTGGCACGACGATCTGACGGCGCTGCCGAGCCGGGCCCATTTCCGCCTGCGCCTGGGCCACGCGCTGCAGGCCGGCCGCCCGCTGGGCGTACTGTGCCTGGGCCTGAACGAGTCCAGCCACGTCACGGCAGCCTTCGGGCGGGCGGCGGGCGACGAGTTGCTGCGCATCGTGGCCGCGCGCCTGCGCCACGCGCTGCGCGCCAACGACGTCATCGGGCGCATCGGACGCCTCGAGTTCGCGTGCATGTTGCCCGACCTGGCCGACCGGCACGCCGGCGGCAAGGTCGCGCGCAGGCTGCTGGACGCGCTGGCTGCGCCGGTCCGCATCGGGTCGATCGAACTCGCCGCGGCGGCAAGCATCGGCCTGGCGATGTTTCCGGGCGACGGCCACGCCGCCGACGCGCTGCTCGACAGCGCCGACGCCGCCCTCTTCCGCGCCCGGCGCGAGCGCAGCGGCCTGGCGTTCTTCGGTCAGGCGACCGGCCGTTGATCGCCCCGGCCATCGTCATCGCCACCGCCGCCCGCACCCGGTTCCGCTCCGCACGGCAGTTGCATGCGGATCGTGGTGCCGTGGCCGGGGGAGGACACAAGGTCCAGCCGCCCGCCCTCGGCCAGCACGCGAAAGCGCATGCCCATCAGTCCGTGCGCGGCACCCGGCCGGGCCTGCGGGTCGAAGCCCACGCCGTCGTCGCGCAGTGTCACCACGACCTGATCGCCTTGCTGGCCGAGGCCGAGCCACACCTCGCGGGCCTTGGCGTGCTTGCCGATGTTGGTGATGCCTTCCTGCACCAGCCGGTACACCACCAGGTCGGCCTCGGCGTCCAGCGGCACGGCTTGCAGCTCGCAGTGCACCTGCAGGCCGGAGGTCTGCGCGAACTCGCGCGCCAGGATTTCCAGCGTCGCCACCAGCCCCAGGTTGCCGAGCGACGAGGGGCGCAGGTCCTCGATGATGCGGCGCTTGAGCGCGATGACGCCGTTGAGCGTGAGCACAAGGTGCGCAAGCCGGTCCTGCGCCTCCGGCGCCGTGGTGCCCAGACGCGAGCGGATGCGCGCCGCATCCAGCTTGGCCGAGGTGAGAAGCGCGCCGAGCTCGTCGTGCAGGTCGCGCGCCAGGCGGCTGCGTTCGTCCTCGCGCGCCGTCTGCAGGTGGTGGGTGAGCTCGGTCAGCTCGGCCGTGCGGCGCGCCACCTCCAGCTCGAGACGGTGGTGATCGGCCTGCGTCAGGGCGTTGAGGTGGTCCTGCTGCCGCTGCACGACCGCGGCCTGCCGCAGATAGAAGAACAGGGCAAGCAGGCTGATCGCCGTCAGCGCCGCGATGCCGATGCGGCTGGCCATCAGGACCTGGGAGATTTCCTCGCGGCTCTCCAGCAGGTTGGCCGCCCGCCAGTAGTACGTGCCTTCGCTGATGAAGAGCATCGTCGCGGCCGCGGCGCAGGCCAGCAGCAGCGTCCGCGGGCTGTGCCGGATCAGGCGCGGAACGAAGGACATATCAGAGCGGGCGGACGGGACATGGAGTGCATGGAGCGTACGCCATGATCCGCATCGCCATCGTCGACGACCACGCGGTGGTTCGGGCGGGCCTGCGCCAGTTCTTCAGCGACCAGGTGGACCTCGCCGTGGTGGCCGAGGCGGCCAGCGGCCGCGAGGCCCTGGACATCGTGCGCCACGGCGAGGTCGACGTGATGCTGCTGGACATCTCGATGCCCGACCAGAGCGGCGTCGACGCGCTGGTGGCCATCCGCGCGCGCGCTCCGGCGCTGCCGGTGCTCATCCTCAGCGGCTTTCCCGAGGCGCACTACGCGACGACGCTGCTGCGCCAGGGCGCCAGCGGCTACCTCAACAAGGACTGCGATCCGGAAGAGATCCTCAAGGCGATCCGCACCGTGTTCCGCGGCCGCAAGTACATCACCGCCGGCGTGGCCGAACGCCTGGCCGAGACCCTGGGCCCCGACGGCGACAAGCTGCCGCACGAGCAGCTCTCCGAGCGCGAGCTGCAGGTGTTCCTGCGCCTGGCCCAGGGCGAGACCATCGGACACGCCGCGCAGGGCCTGTCGCTCAGCATCAAGACCGTGAGCACCTACCGCACGCGGGTGATGGAGAAGATGGCGCTGCAGTCCAACAGCGACCTCACCTACTACGCGCTGAAGAACGGCCTGATCCGCTGAGCGCCAGGGGGTCAGGACAACGCGCCCGGCACGCTCTCGCCGCTGCCCCCTGCCGACAACCGGCCGCAGTACTGGATGAGCTCGTCGATGTCGTTGGACTTGTCGAAGACGCGGTCGGCGCCCAGCCCCAGGCATTGGCGGCGGATGTCCGGCGTGGCGTAGTTGCTCAGCACCACCAGCTTGCGCCGCCCCAGCGGCTTGTGCAGGGACCGGGCAGCCTTGGCGGCGCGCAGCACGCCGAGGCCTGAACCGGCTTTGAGGAAGATGTCGACGATCACCAGGTCCGCGTCGTGCCCGGTGTGCGTCAGCCACTGCACGGCAGTGGCTTCGTCCTGCGCCACGCCCACCACCTCGATCGACACCAGCTCGTCCAGCGTGGCGATGAGGCTCTCGCGGATCAGCAGGCTGTCTTCGACGATGTAGGTCTTGAGCGGGTGCATGGGCAGTGCCAGGGTGCCCCGAGGCACCGCGGCCGTGTCGCGGCGCACGACTCACGCAGGCCGCCGCCGCACCGGGCCGGTGCGAGCAGTGTGCGAGCCTGGGCCGGCGCCGGAACCGCGCGCTTGCGCGATCCTGCAGCAAGGCGCTGTGGCGACGGTCACTTGGGCGTGGTGGGGTTCGTCGCACTCGGCAACGCCGTGGCGGCAGGCGCCGCGGGCGTCACCGGCGTGGGCATTGGCGCCATGGGCGTCGTCATCGGCGCAGCGGGTGTCATCGGCGCGATCGAGGCCGCCGGCAGCGCCGCAGGCGTCGGTTCCGCCATCGTCTCGACGATCACCAGCTCACGATAGATGCCACCCTCCGCCACGCTGCCGGAGATGGTGCCCTCGCCGCTCATGCGGGCCAGGCAGGCGCTGTTCTCGTCGCCGCTCAGGGCGTCGCAGCGACGGGTGACGTTCTCCGCGAAGGGCGGGTCGATGTCGTTGGGGCGGTTGCGCTTGGCGTGGGCGTAAGCCACGTTGGTGTCGCGCACGCAGTCGGCTCGTGCCCCGCCCTGCGGCAGGCTCATGCAGTCGACGCGCTCCTGGCGATTGCGCGCCGCCAGCTCGGCCAGTTCGGCCGGGTCGGTGGTCGGGGCCGCCCAAGCCGGCACGGCCGCGAAGGTGCCACACAGCAACAGGGCCAGGATCGGCAGACGGGTCTTGAAGTTGGGGCTGTTCATCAGGGAGTCCTCGAGTGAAGAAGCGTTGTCGTGCCCGGCAGGCACGAGGGGCAATTCAGAAGGTCCCACCGTACCGCCGTCACCCAGGCGCGTGAACCGGACGAAGCCCCGTGGCAGCAGGTCGGAAGGGCCCGGGGTTCTGTAGGACAAACGGCCGCGCGGCAGTGGCGCGGCCGGCCGCCGGGGCCGCCTGTTGCGAGCGGCCCACCTGGCACGCTCACCGCACCGCCCGGGCCGTGCGCGGCGGCGAGCACGCCGCGCTGGGCCACCGTCCAGCGACGGTATGCACCGGCATCGAGCCCGTCCGTACGCCAGCGCACATCGGCCGTTACGTCACAGCGTTCGCTGGCGAACCGACCGGGAGAGCCACCAGCCCCTAGCCTCGGCACGCATCGACAGAAGCGCCCGGCCCGGGCCCGTCGTCGGTCTCGAAGAGGTTGTTCCATGCACCGCGTGATCCCCCACACAACGACGGCGACGGATCTCCCGTGAACGCCGCAGCCTACCTGGCCGGCGCCACTTCCGTCGGCTCGCGGCGCGGCATGCTGGGCGCCTCCGTCGACCCGGAGCACCAGGTGCTCAACCAGTTGCTCGCGCTGTTGCTGTTGCTGCTGCTGGCCCCCCTCATGGCTGCGGTGGCCTTCCTCATCTGGCGGCGTGACGGCGCACCGGTCCTCTTCGCGCACTACCGCGTCGGGCATGACGGCAAGATGTTCCGCTGCCTGAAGTTCCGCAGCATGTTGCGCGACTCCGAGGCCGCGCTGGCCGCCCTGCTGGCCCGCAGCCCCGAGGCGCGCGAAGAGTGGCAGCGCGACCAGAAGCTGCTGCACGACCCGCGCGTCACCGCCATCGGCCGCTTCCTGCGCCGCACGAGCCTGGACGAGCTGCCGCAGCTGTTCAACGTGCTGCGCGGCGAGATGAGCCTGGTCGGCCCGCGGCCGATCACGGTCGGCGAGCTCACGCGCTACGGCCGCGCGCGCTGGCACTACCTGAGCGTGCGCCCGGGCATCACCGGCCTGTGGCAGGTGAGCGGGCGCAACAACACGACCTACGAAGAGCGGGTCGCGCTCGACCGGCAATACGTCGAGCGGCGCTCGGCCTGGCTCGACGCCCGGATCCTGCTGAAGACCGTGGTCGTGGTGCTGTCGCGCCACGGCGCGCGTTGAAGGCCAATGCGCGCGATGTGCAGCGTTTCGTCATGGGACATCGCCCGGTGAACTCGGTGGAGGGGCCCTGGCGCGGCCGCGTCGTGCATCTCGCCTCTCGCCTGGACGACAGGACGCTCGCGTTGCTGACGCCGGCGACAGCGGCCCTGGCGCGATCGGGTCAGGCGCAAAGCCTCGTGGCCATCGACGACGCGCTCGGCCGGGCCGGGCTCGGGCGTCTGGACGACGCCGTGCACGTCGTGCGCGTGCCGTCGCTGCTCGATCCGCTGGCGCAGTGGCGTGCCCTGGGCGCCGCCTTCGCGGCCCAGTTCGACGGCACTCCGCCGGCCGCCGTGCACATGCATGGCGCGGTCGCCGGCCGGCTGGGCGAGCGCGTCCTGCGCGACCTCGAGTCCGACGTGCCGCGCCTGCACTCCGCCGGCAGCGGCGGCGGTGTGATGGAGGCGCTGCGCCCGCTCGCCCTGGTCGCCCGTGTGCTG
>JALHOU010000105.1 GCA_022842825.1 Rubrivivax sp. | reverse complement strand
GTTGTGAGCGCGACCCCAACCCGAGCAGGCGAGCCCGGACACAAACAGTCCGGGGGACTGTTTGTGCCTGGCGAGCGGCTGGGCCGCAAGGCCCAGTGCGGCCTGCAAGGCCAGGGAAGTCGGGCCCCCCAGGGCCCGACCGCCGCATCTAAGCCCGGGCGGGCTCGCGCCCGCTGCCTTGCGCGCGCAGGCCGTCGAGGTCTCGTTGTGTGCAACCGGCTTCACACCGACGCCTCCCGCTGCACCGGCTGCGCACTCGGATGCATGTGCAGGTTGCTGGGCGCCGCAGCCCCCGCCGCGCCCGCATTCGGCGCCGCCGCCGGCTTGGCCCCGGAAAGCGCGGCCAGCACCTGCGCCTTCGGCCCGTCCATCACGACCCGGCCGGCGTCGACCACCACCACGCGTGTCACGAGCTCCAGCACGGCCGGGCGGTGCGTCACCATCACCAACGTGGACGTCGAGTTCGCACCACCCACCGCCTCCTTGAGCTGGCGCAGGAAGGCGACCTCGCTCTGCGCATCCATCGAGCTCGTCGGCTCGTCCATGAGCAGGATCTGCGGCCGCGTCACCAGGCAGCGCGCCAGCGCCACCAGCTGCCGCTGCCCGCCCGAGAGCAGCGCGCCCGCTTCACCCACTGGCAACTCCCAGCCCTGCGGATGCAACGCGATCAGGCGGTCCAGCCCCGTGAGCCGCGCCACGTCGGCCAGCCGCCCGGGGTCGGCCGCCGGCCGGTCGAGCAGCACGTTGTCGCGCAACGTGCCGTTGAACAGGCGCGGGTCCTGCCCGACGAAGCCCACGCGCGCGCGGTAGTCGGCCGGGTCGATCTGGCGCAGGTCCATGCCGTCGACCTCCACGTGGCCCTCGATCGGCTGGTAGAGCCCGGCCAGCAGCCGCAGCACCGTGCTCTTGCCCGAGCCGATGCGCCCGAGCACCGCCACGCGTTCGCCAGGCTGGAACTGCAGCGTCACGCCCTTCAGCACGCGCGGCCCCGGCTCGCGGTCGGCGAAGCCCGGCGTCGGATACGCGAAGCCCACGTCGCGCAGGCCGATGCGGCCGGTGATCTCGCGCCGCGGCACGTAGACGCGGCCCTCTTCGCGGTCCACCGGCTGGTTCATGACGCGGTCGAGCGCGCGCATGGCCGCACGCGCGCCCTGGTAGCGCGTGGCGAGCTGCACCACGCTCATCAGCGGCGCCACGGCGCGCACCGAGAACATCATCGCGGCCATGAGGGCGCCGGCGGTGATGACCTTGGCGTCGATCAGCCACACACCCCACACCAGCACCAGCACCGTCACCACCTGCTGCGAGACGGCAGAGAGGTTCATCGTCCAGCTCGAGATGCTGCGCGAGCGCAGCATCGCCTCGGCCGCGGCCACCGTGGCTTCCTCGTAGCGGCGCACGAAACGGCCCTGCGCACCGGCCGCCTTCAGGTCCTCCAGGCCATCCACGGCCTCGACCAGCACACCGTGCAGGTCGGCCGTCTCGCGCATGTGCCGGCTCATCGCGCGGCGCAGCGCGCCCTGGATCAGCACCGCGATCAGCAGCAGTACCGGCACCGCCAGCGCCGGCACCCAGCCCAGCGGCCCGCCGATGGCGAAGGCCATGGCGATGAAGATGACGATGAACGGCAGGTCCGAGAGCGCGGCCAGCGTGGCGGAAGCAAAGAACTCGCGCACCAGCTCGACCTGCGCCAGGTGGTGCGCGTAGGCGCCGGCGCTGTCGGGCCGGTGCTCCATGCGCAGCGAGAGGGTCTGCCGGAAGAGCGTGGAGCCGAGGATCAGGTCCACCTTGCGCCCGGCCATGTCGATGAGGTAGGCACGCAGCTGCCGCGCGATGAGGTCGAAGACGATGGCGATGCCGCAGGCCGTGGCCACCGCCCACAGCGTCACGTACGCCTGGTGCGGAATCACCTTGTCGTAGATGACCGAGGTCGCCAGCCCCGTCACCAGCATCAGCACGTTGGAGAGGAAGGCCGCGAAGAGCGCCGAGCGGTAGTAGGGGACGAAGCGGCGCAGCGTGCCCCACAGCCAGTGCCGCGCCGGGTCGCGTTGCGCCGCCACTTCCTCGGCCGTGTCGCCACGGCGCGCCGCCTCGGGGGCGGGCTGCGGCGTGGCGACGAGCGCGAAGCCGCTGTACTCCGCCTCCAGTTCGGCCTGGCTGGCCGAGCACGCATGGTGCTCCGGGCCGGGCATGACGATGTCGTAGCGCGTCGGGTCGGCGGCGTCGCGCGCCACGACGACGCAGGCATCGCCCTCGCGCAGCAGCAGCACGGCGGGCAGCAGCAGGTGGTGCAGCTCGGCCAGTGGCCGCTGCACGAGGCCGGCGGAATAGCCCGCCTCGCGCAGCACGCGCAGCGCCTGGTCGGGGCCGATGCGCCCGGCCACCGGCTGCCCGGCCAGCAGCGACTGCGGCGAGCGCTCGCGCCCGTGGTGGCGCGTCAGCCAGGCCAGCGAGTGCGCGAGCGCGTCGTTGTCGAGGTCCCAGGCCGGGTTCTCCGGCAGTTCGGGGGCGGCCTGCAGTGCCATGGGCGTGACCGGGGCCGTGGGGCTCGTCAGTGGGCTCGTCAGTGGGCTCGTCGGCGCCGCAGGCGCTCAACCCTTGACGGGCCACTCCCGGCGCGCATCGAGCGCAAGCCGCTCGAACTCGGTTTCGATGTCGCGCACGATCTGCGGCACGTCGAACAGCGGCGAGGCGCGGCCGTGCTCGGCGAGGTAGCGCTTCAGCGACGCCACGCGCGCCGGCGTGCGGCCGAGCGTGATGGCCAGGCGCTCGTAGTCGGCCAGGCTCGTCGCGATGAGGTCGGGCAGGCCCACGGCGGTGAGCAGCGAGCCGGCCATGCGCGAGATGTAGGTGCGCCCAGAGCGCGTGACGATCGGCGTGCCCATCCACAGCGCATCGCTCGCCGTGGTGCCGGCGTTGAACGGGAAGGTGTCGAGCACGAGGTCGGCGAGCGCGAAGCGCGCCAGGTACTCGGACGGCGAGACGCGCGGCGCAAACACCAGCCGCTCCGGCGCCACGCCCGCCGCCTGCGCTGCGGCCAGCATGTTGGCACGCGCCGTGTCGTTGTCGGCCAGCAGCCACAGCACGCTGCCCGGTACCGCGCCCAGGATGCGCATCCAGGCCCCGAACATCTCGGGCGTGAACTTGTGGTTGTTGTTGAACGAGCAGAAGACAAACGCGCCCGACTCGGCCGAGGGCAGCCCGTAGCGCTCGCGCGTCTGCGTGTGCAGCGGTGCCACTTCGCGCCGGCGGTCGCTCACCTGGTAGCAATGCGGCAGCAGGATCGGCCGCTCGCTGCAGTAGCGCTGCAGTTCGGGCGGCATCACGTAGCGGTCGGCGAGCATCCAGTCCACGCCTGGCAGCGCCGAGGTGCCGGGCAAGCCGAGGTAGCTCACCTGCACCGGCGCCGGCCGCTGCACGAGGATGCCCGGCCGCGCGCCGCTGGTGAGCCCCTGCAGGTCGACGAGCACGTCGATGCCGGCCTCGGCAATGCGGCGCGCCGCCGCCGTGTCATCCACGCCGACGAGCGGCACATGGTGGTCGAGCGCGGCCAGGATGCGCTGGCGCAGCGGCTGCGCCGAAGGCGGCGTCCAGTCGAAGGCCCAGACCTCGAAGCGCTCGCGGTCGTGCAGCTCGAAGAGCTCGGCCGTGAGCAGGCCGACGGCGTGCATGTGCAGGTCGCCGGAGAGGTAGCCGATGCGGATGCGCTGTCGCGGCTCGCCCGGCCGCGCCCCGGCCGGCTTCGCGAACTGGCGCCACAGCGGCGTGGCCGGCGGCTTGGGCACCTTCTCGTGCACGAAGCGCAACGCGGCCAGCAGTTGCAGCGCCGGGTCGTCCGAGAGGCCCATCATCGCCAGCAGCGAGGTGCCCGTGAGGAACTGGTACGGCGTCACCGCACCCACCGGCTGCTCGGCCGGCCACGCGCACTGCTTCTGGCGCACGTGCACGTAGTGCTGGATGACGTTGGGCTGCGCCGCCTCGAGCTCGAGGCTGGCGCGCATCTCGGCCTCCGCCTCGGGCAGGCGCTTCAGCTGCTCGAGCAGCCGGGCGCGGTTGTTCAGTGCGTGCAGGCGGTGCTCGAGGGCCGGCACCGGCATCACCGAAAGCACGCGGCCCCAGGTCTGGAGCGCGTCGTCGAACTCGCCGCGCCGTTCGTGCACGTGGCCCAGGTTGAGCAGCGCCGGCGCGAAGCCCGGCGTGCGGGCCAGCACGCGCCGGTAGGCGCGCTCGGCGCCGGCCTCGTCGCCGGCGGCCGACAAGGTCGTGCCCCAGTTGAAGCAGGCGACCGCCCAATGCGCAGCCGCGCCGTTGGCGTCCAGCCAGGCCTCGTACAGGGCAGCCGCATCGTGTCCCTGCCCGCGTGCCGCCAGGCCCTGGGCGCGCTCGATCAGTCCGGTCAGCGTCAGGCGCGCCGCCGGCGAGGCGGCCACGGTGGCCTGGGGAGGTTCGGCAACAACAGTTTCGACGTCAGCCATGGCAGTGGTGCGGCGGTCCGGCAGACGGACGCCATCACGCCCCATGCTAGGGAGGGGCTGCCCGCGCCGCGGCGGCAACAGCGGGGCAAATCCGGCCCAGTTCGGCCTCTGGCCGACAACGGCCCGCGCCCGGCCGCTAGCATCGGCGGTCACCAACTCGCCGAAGGGAAGACCGATGCCGGACTGGCCGAGCGACATCTACACCGAGCCGTCGGACATCGACGTGAACACGCTCGCCAACCTCGGCCCGCTGGCACCGATGGCCGGCATCTGGCAGGGCGAGCGCGGCCTGGACGTGAAGCCCAAGGCCGAAGGCCCGAAGAAGCAGGCGTACGTGGAGCGCATCGAACTGCAGCCCATCGACCCGCAGACCAACGGCCCGCAGCTGCTCTACGGCCTGCGCTACCACACGCATGTCACCAAGCCCGGGCAGGTGAAGACCTACCACGACCAGGTCGGCTACTGGCTGTGGGAGCCAGCCACCGGCACCGTCATCCACACCCTCACCATCCCGCGCGGGCAGACGGCCATGGCCGCCGGCACCGCCGCGGCCGACGCGATGAGCTTCGAGCTCGTTGCCACGCAGGGCCTGGAGACCTGGGGCATCTGCTCGGCGCCCTTCCTGCAATACGCCTTCCGCACCGTGGAGTTCCGCATCAAGGTGACGATGAATGCCGACGGCACCTGGGGCTACGAAGAGGACACCGTGCTGATGATCAAGGGCCAGAGCGAACCCTTCCATCACACCGACCGCAACCAGCTGGCCAAGGTGGCTGAGCCGACCCCCAACCCCCTGGCGCGCGGCGCCTGAGCGTCGGCGCCGCTGCAGCTCAGACCCGCCAGTTCGCGCGGTGGTCCTTCGCATACTGCGCGAAGCGACCAGGCGCGCGGCCGAGGATGGCCTGCACCGCGTCGGTGGTGCGCTCGGCGTACCCGGCCTTGAAGAAGCCGAGGATGAGCACCAGGAACTCGGCATAGGCCCGCGGCACCTGGGCACCGAGCAGACCCTCGAGCATCGCCTCGGGCGTGATGTCCTCGAAGCCGATGACGCGGCCGGTCTCGCGCGAGAGGATCGCCGCCACTTCGTGGTGGTCGAGCGCTTCGGGACCGGTGAGGTCGAAGTCGCAACCGTCGAGGTCAGCACGCGAGAGCAGCTCGGCGGCCACCGCCGCGATGTCGCGCGCGTCGATGAAGCTGCCCCTGGCACGCCCCACCGGCAGGAAAATGGCGCCGTGCTCGCGGATGCCCTGCAGCCAGAACGTGTGGAAGTTCTGCATGAACCAGTTGGGGCGGATGATGTTCCACGCCAGGCCTGAGTTCTCCAGCGCCAGTTCGGCCTTGCGCAACGGCGCCGCGGGGTCGGCATTGGCGCCCATCGCCGACATCAGCACCACCTTCTTCAGGGCGCGCCGGCGCGCCTCGTCGATGAGCGGCACGAGCAGCTCGTCCTGGTTGGCAAAGCCGGGGGGCGAGAGCAGGAAGGCGCGATCGACGCCTTCGAACGCCGCCTCCAGGCCCTGCCGCGTGGCGAGGTCCACCTGTACCTGAGCGGCCAAGGTGGGCGTTCGATGCGTGGTGCGAACGACGTCGTGGCCGCGCGCGCCCAACAGGCGGACGAGTTCTGAACCGACGGTGCCGCTGGCACCGACGACGAGGGTCTTGGACATGGGGCCTCCTTGGGGCGCGGGTGATGAGTTCAGTCAGTCTGACGGACGAAAGACGAACTCCCAATGGACATCAGTACGACTTTCATGTGCAGTCGTCCGCTCCACAGATCCTCCGCACCGTATGCCGCGCCCCATGGACCTGCTCACCGACATCCTCCGGCAGGCTGGCATGCACCGCCGGCTGCTGGACCTGCGCCGGCTCTCGGCCACGACGGCGCTGCGCTTTCCTTGCGGGAAGAGCCTCGGCGTGCATGTCGTCGCGCATGGCACCGTGCACCTGCACGCCGCCTCGCTGCAAGGGCCGCTGGCGCTGCAGGCCGGCGACATCGCCGTCATGGCGCGCGGCTGCGACCACCTGTTGAGCCTGCATGCCGACCCTTCCGCGGTGCCCGTGGAGCCCATCGGCGCCACGCTCGACGCGGCCACGCTCGAAGAAGCGGGAGGGGTCGCGGCCGGGGGCGGCGCTGCCGTCATCAGCGGTGCCTACCAGCTGTGGAATGCGCCACTGCACCCCCTGTTCGCTGAAATGCCGGCGTGGTTCGTGCTGCGAGCGGACGAGCTTCCCAGGCTCGGCCCGCTCGCGCTCACCGTGGGCCTGCTCGACGAAGAGGTGCGCCACGGCGGCCTGGGCGCCGAGACCATCGTGCACGGGCTGCTCGATGTCGTCTTTACCTATCTGCTGCGCGAGATGGTCGCCCGCCTCGGGCAGGACGGCAGCGGCTGGGGCCAGGCCGTGCGCGACCCGCAGGTGAGGCGTGCCGTGGCGCTGCTGCACGCCGACAGCGCGCACCCCTGGACGCTGATGGAACTTGCCCGCCGCGCCGGCCTGTCGCGCACGACGCTGGCCGAGCGCTTCCGCATCGCGATGGGCGACACGCCGCTCAACTACCTGCGCACGCTGCGCATGCAGAAGGCGATGCGCCTGCTCGGCGAGACCGAGCGGTCGCTCGAACAGGTGGCTGCCGAAGTGGGCTACCAGGACGCCTTCAGCTTCTCGAAGGTGTTCAAGCGCACCCTGGGCGTGGCGCCGCGCGACTTCCGCCGTCGCGATCGGGCCGAGCAAGACGACCCGATGCGCTTCAAGGCGGGTTGAGTTTCCGCCGACGCACCTTCGGACGATCCACCACGCCCGCGTGTTGGCCCTGCGCGGTCGCGGGCCATGCGGATGCGCGCCTACGATCGGGCATGCACGGCAGCATGCCCCTCATCGTGACGATGGCCGCCGCCCTCGGGCTCGCGCTCGTGCTGGGCTTCGTGGCGGTTCGCCTGAAGCTGCCCGCGCTCGTGGGCTACCTGCTCGCCGGCGTGCTGATCGGGCCGCACACGCCGGGCTACGTCGCCGACGTGAGCCTCGCTTCGCAGCTGGCCGAGATCGGCGTCATGCTGCTGATGTTCGGCGTTGGCTTGCACTTCTCCATCGACGACCTGCTGGCCGTGCGCAAGCTCGCCATCCCCGGCGCGGTGGTGCAGATGGCGGTCGCCACCGCGCTCGGCGCCGGGTTGGCCACTTGGTGGGGCTGGTCGCTTTCCGGGGCGATCATCTTCGGCATCTCGCTGTCGGTGGCGAGCACAGTGGTGCTGCTGCGCGCGCTCGAGTCGCGCGGGCTTCTGGACTCGCAGAACGGCCGCATCGCGGTGGGCTGGCTGGTGGTGGAAGACCTGGCGATGGTGCTCGTGCTCGTGCTGCTGCCGGCGGTCGTGGGCGCGGCCGCGGGCGAGGCAGGGCCAGGCACCGGAGCGGGCCCGGTCGCCGGCGTGGCACCCGGCCTGTGGACAACGCTGGCCCAGACGTTGCTCGCCGTCACCGCCTTCGTGGCGATCATGCTCGTCGGCGGGCGGCGCGTGCTGCCTTGGGTGCTGTGGCAGATTTCCAAGACCGGCTCGCGCGAGCTCTTCACCCTGTGCGTCATGGCGGTGGCGCTGGGCATCGCCTACGGTGCCTCGGCCCTCTTCGGCGTCTCGGTGGCGCTGGGCGCCTTCTTCGCCGGCCTCGTGTTGCGCGAGTCGGAGTTCAGTCAGCGCGCGGCCGAGGAGTCGCTGCCCTTTCGCGACGCCTTCGCGGTGCTCTTCTTCGTCTCGGTGGGCATGCTGTTCGACCCGCGCGTGCTCGTCGAGCGGCCGGGCCAGGTGCTCGCCGTCGTCGCCATCATCATGGTCGGCAAGTCCATCGCCGCGGCGGCACTGGTGCTGGCCTTGCGCTACCCGCTCAACTCCGCGCTCACCGTCTCCGCCAGCCTGGCGCAGATCGGCGAGTTCTCCTTCATCCTCGTGGCGCTTGGCGCCAGCCTGGGCGTGCTGCCCCCGGAGGCACAGAGCCTCGTCGTCGCCGGCGCGCTGCTGTCCATCGCACTCAACCCGGCCCTCTTCTCGGCCTTGGAGCCAGCGCGGCGGTGGATCCTCGGGCGCTCGGCGCTCGCCCGCAAGCTCGAGGGCCGCGACGACCCCCTCGCCGAGCTGCCCATGAGCACCGACCGCAAGTACCTGGCCCGTCAGGTGGTGCTGGTCGGCTACGGCAGCGTCGGTAGCGAGATCGCGCGGCAGTTGCTGCAGCACGAGATCCCCTTCGTGGTCGTCGACCGCAACCGCGAGCGTGTCGAGGCGCTGCGCGCCGCCGGCATCCCCGCGGTGAGCGGCGACGCCGGCGACCCGGCCGTGCTCATCCAGGCCCACATCGCCGAGGCCGGGCTGCTGTTGGTGGCCGCCCCGGAAAGCACCGACGTGCGGCCCATGATCGAGACGGCGCGCGAGCTGAACCCCGGCATCCCTGTCATCGTGCGGGCACTCAATGCCGAGGAGGCGGCGATGCTGCTGAAGGAGGGCGCGCGAAGGGCCTTGCACGCGCGCGGCGCGCTGGCCGAGGAGATGGCACGCGAGGCGGTGAAGCTGGTCGCGGCCACCCCTGCCGATGCGAGTGCTTCATGAGCCGCCACGCACGGCGTGGTGGCGCCCGCGTGCGCCCTGCCGCTCTCCTCAAGGCGGCGGCGCGCCCGGCCGGTCGCGCGGCGTCGCCTGCAGGTAGGCGTGCACACCCTCGTCCGCGAGCGGCTTGAGCATCACGCGCACGGTGTTCAGGCGCCCGCCGGTGTCGATGCCCTCGCGCCGGCGCAGTTCCTGGTACCCCCGCCGGGCCCAGAAGCGCTCTGCGCGCGTGTTGCCCAGCACCACGCCCAGGCGCAGGTGGCGCGCCTCGTGCGAGCGCACCCAGCCCTCGAGAGCGGCGTAGGCGCCGGCAGCGGCGCCGGTGCCGCGCAGGCGCGTGGCAACGACGAAAAGGCCGAGGTGCCACACCTCGGGTCGGCCAAGCCCCGAGGTGACCATGGCGACGCCGGCGAGCAGGCCGTCGCCGCTGTCGCCCATCGTCCGCGGCGCCGGCGGCTGGAACAGGCCGAGGATCCATTGCCGCTCGTGGCTGAGGTGCGCCGGCGGTACCTCGTCGAACTCGATCGCGGCCAGATCCGGGGGCGGCGGCACACCATTGATGGTGAGGAAGTACTCCGGGTTGGCGTCGTAGAAGGCCTGCAGCAACGGGATCTCGTCGCGCTGCAGCTCGCGCGAGACGAGGCCGCCGCCGGCAAAGATCAGCGGCCCGGCCATGGGCGGCCCGGGTTCAAAGCAGCCCCTCGGCCCGGCGCGCGCGCCGCGAGGTCACGCGCGGCACCACGAAGTCTTGCTCTCAGTGTGCGCTCAGGCACGCGGGTTGCGCCGCGCCACCCAAAGCGCCGCGCCTTCGGCCCCGTAGCGCTCGCCGTGCGGCACCTGGCGCGCCAGCGTGAAGCGGTCGCCCGCGCGCAGATGCGCCGTGCCACCCAGGCAGGTGAGCCACATCTCGCCAAGCACGAGCACCGCGTCGACATCGAAGTCGTGCGTGTGCGTGCCCAACTCGGCGTTCGGCGCCCACTGGCGCTCCAGCACCTCGTCGAAGCCGGCGGCATGCGCCGTGGCGCGGAAGGCCTCCAGGCTTTGCGGGACCGGCCCGCCCAGGGTGGTGGTGAACGGGCTGGCGACGGCGGGAGAGGCCTGCTGTTCCATGGACGGCTCCGGCGCACCAACACCATGCAGCGCGCGGCGGGAGCCTAGCGCAAAGTGGGGTCCCCTTCGCAACCAGGGCCGGACTTGCGCCCCGTCATGCTGCGCGCACACCGAGGGCATAGACTGGCTTGAATCCTGCACCCCGGGCCGCCACGCGCTGGTGCGCCTCCCTCGCCGTTCCATGAGCATCCGCAACATCGACGACCTGTTCGACCCCGCCTCGGTGGCCGTGATCGGCGCCTCCACGCGCGAAGGCAGCGTGGGCTACACCGTGTGGCGCAACATCCGCAGCGGCACCTTCGCCGGCCCGGTGTGGGCCGTGAACGCCGGCCACGCCACCGTGCAGGGCGACAAGGCCTACGCCAGCATCGGCGAGTTGCCGGGCGCGCCGGCGCTGGCCGTCATCTGCACGCCGCCGGCCACTGTGCCGGGGCTCATCGCCGAGCTCGGCGAGCGCGGCACGCGCGCCGCGGTGGTGCTGACCGCCGGCCTGTCGAACGAGCAGCGCCAGCAGATGCTCGAGTCGGCGCGCCGGCACGTGCTGCGCATCCTCGGCCCCAACTGCCTGGGGCTGCTGTCGCCGCCGGCCGGGCTCAATGCCAGCTTCTCGCCCGACCACGTGCGCGCGGGCACGCTCGCCTTCGTCTCGCAAAGCGGCGCGCTCGTGACGGCGATGCTCGACTGGGCGCGCGCGCGCGGCATCGGCTTCTCGCGCGTGGTCTCGCTCGGCGAAGGGTCCGACGTCGACTTCGGCGACATGCTCGACTGGCTGGCCAGCGACGCCAAAACGCGTGCGGTGCTGATGTACGCCGAGTCGATCTCTCCGGCCCAGGGTGCGGCACGCAAGTTCATGAGCGCGGCGCGCGCCGCGGCGCGCAACAAGCCGGTGCTGATGGTCAAGGCCGGGCGCAGCAGCGAAGGCCAGCGCGCAGCCGCCTCGCACACCGGGGCGCTGGCTGGCAGCGACATCGTCATCGATGCCGCCATCCGCCGCGCGGGCATGCTGCGCGTGGACACGCTGCAGGACCTCTTCGTCGCCGCCGAGACGCTGACCCGCTTCCGCCCTGCGGCGCGCGGCAGCGACGCCGAGGCGATGGCACGGCTCACCCTCGTCACCAACGGCGGCGGCGCGGGCGTGCTGGCCGCCGACGCGGCGGCCGCGCTCGGCCTCGAGCTGGCGACGCTGTCGGCGCAGACGATCGGCGCGCTCGACGCCGGCCTGCCCGCGAACTGGTCGCGCGGCAATCCGGTGGACATCATCGGCGACGCCCCGGTCGAGCGCTACGTGCACACGATGCGCACGCTGCTCGCCGCGCCGGAGGCGGGGCAGGTGCTCTTCATGCACGCGCCCACGGCCATCGTGCCGGCGCGCGACATCGCCGCGGCCCTGGTTCCGGTGCTCAAGGAGTTCCCGGGCCGGCTGGCCAGTTGCTGGCTCGGTGCCGGCGCGGTGGCCGAGGCGCGCGCGCTTTTCATCGAAGCCGGCGTGCCCGTGTACGACACGCCCGAGCAGGCGGTGCAGGCGCTGACCATGCTCGTCAACTACCGGCGCAACCAGGAGCAGCTGCTCGAGGCTCCAGCCGATGCGTTGCCGGCGGCCGCAGGCGCAGCGCCTGCTTCCACGGCACCGTCGCCGGCCCCGCCCACTGGCGAGCCCGCACCCACCGTGCGCGAGCTCGTCGACACCGCGCTCGCGGCTGGCCGCGAGTGGCTGACCGAGCCCGAGGCCAAGAGCTTGCTCGCCGCCTGTGGCGTGCCGGTGGTGCCCACGCGCACGGTGATCGCCTCGCCCATCGCCGCCGTTTCCGCGGCCACGGCGCTCGGCTTTCCGGTGGTGTTGAAGATCCTCGCGCCAGAGATCACGCACAAGAGCGATGTCGGCGGCGTCGTGCTCGACCTCGGCTCGCCGGCCGAGGTGGCCGATGCCGCCTCGCACATGCTCGCCCGCGTTGCCGTGCGCCGGCCCGACGCGCAGATCGAGGGCTTCACGCTGCAGCCGATGGTGCGCCGGCCGCGCGCGCTGGAGCTCATCGCCGGCACGCACATCGACCCGCTCTTCGGCCCCGTCATCCTCTTCGGTGCCGGCGGCACGCGCGTCGAGGTGGTGGCCGACCGCGCCGTCGGCCTGCCGCCGCTGAACGAGCCGCTGGCGCGTGCGCTCATCGCGCGCACCAAGGTCGCCAAGCTGCTGGCCGGCTGGCGCGACGTGCCGCCGGTGGACGCGGCGGCGCTGCACGGCGTGCTGATCGCGCTGTCGCGCCTGATGGCCGAGGAACCGCGCATCAGCGAGCTCGACATCAACCCGCTGCTGGCCGATGCCGAGGGCGTGATCGCGCTCGACGCGCGCGTGCGCGTGAGCGCCAAGGCGCCGGGCGGGGCGGCGCGCTTCGCCATCCGCCCCTACCCGGCCGAGTTGACCGAGAGCTACGTCTGGGAGGCGCCGGCCGGGCCGCGCACGGTGACGGTGCGCGCCATCCGCCCCGAGGACGAGGCACGCCACCGCGACCTGCTCGAGCGCACCAGCGCCGAGGACATCCGCATGCGCATCTTCTACTCGCGCCGCACCATCGAGCGCAGCGAGCTGGCGCGCCTGACGCAGATCGACTACGAGCGCGAGATGGCCTTCGTCGCCGTGGCGCCGGTGCCCGCCGGCGAGGGCCCGGGCGGGGGCGACGAGGAGACGCTGGGTGTGGTGCGAACGATCACCGACCCCAACAACTTCGAGGCCGAGTTCGGCATCCTCGTGCGCAGCGACCTGCAGGGCGCGCGCCTGGGCCGCCGCCTGCTCACGAAGATGATCGCCTACCAGCGCGGGCGCGGCACGAAGCGGCTCGTCGCCACCGTGCTGCGCGAGAACTCGCGCATGCTGGCGCTGGCCAAGGAACTGGGCATGGTGCCCGACTCGCAGGGGCATGAGCCGGGCACGGTGAAGTTGGCGCTGGAGCTGAACGCGGGCGAGGCGTCGGGGTGACGTAGGCGCCTCCCCGACCACCCTCCCAGCCGCCCCGACAATGCCGCGATGTCGCCGACTTCCCCTGTGCCGGCCGGCGCGGCCTTGAGCGGCACTGCCTTCGCCACCCTGCTGCTGATCGCGCTGATGATGGGCGGCAACCACGTCGCCGCCCGCCTGGCGTTCGACAACGGCGTCGACGTCGTCACCGCAGTGGCATTCCGCAGCGGCATCACGGCCATCGTGGTCGCCTTCATCGTCTGGCAGCAGCGCGTGTCGCTCGTGCTGCAGGCCAAGCACCGCTGGTCGCTGCCGGTCATCGGCGTGCTGATCGCGGCGCAGAGCTACTGCCTGTACTCCTCCGTGGCGCGGCTGCCGGTGGCGCTGGCGCTGCTGGCATTCAACCTCTATCCGCTCTTCACGGCGCTGTTTGCGCGGTTGCTCTACGGCCACCGCGCCGAGCGGCGCGTGCTGCTGGCGATGCCCGTGATCCTCTTCGGGCTGGCGCTGGCGCTGGACGTGCTGGGCGCCGCCTCGGGACTGGGCGCCGGCGCGCATTGGGGGCGCATCGGCGCCGGCGTGGCCTTCGCGGTGGCCGCGGCAGCGATCTTCGGCCTCGCGCTCGTGCTCACGCAGCACGAGGCCGGCACGCTGGACGGGCGCCTGCGCACGGCCACGACGATGGGGCTCGTCGGCCTGATCGCCTGCGCGGCGGCGGTGGCGCAGGGCGGCTTCCACCTGCCCTCGGCCCCCGCCGGCTGGGGCGGCCTGTTGATGCTGACCTTCCTCTACGGCACGGCGTTCACGATCATGTTCACGGTGCTGCCCAAGCTGGGCGTGGTGGGCAACTCGGCCATCATGAATGTCGAGCCGGTCTTCGCGCTGGTGCTGGCCTGGGTCGTGCTCGGGCAGCGCGTGGCGCCCATGCAGGTGGCAGGAGGGCTGCTCGTCGTCGCCTGCGTGGTCTGGTTAGGCCTGCGGCGGCGGTAGCGCCGAGTTATCCGGGTAAGTCCCAGCCACGCCCACTCAGGGGAAACGGGTGGGCAGACTATTCTTCAAGCAGGCCCACGGCGCGGCGCGCCACACGGGCCACCCACATCACGAGGAGCAGCCCATGTCACTGAAGTCCCGCATCGCCCGCCGCATCAAACCGATGGTCGGCGCACTCGCGCTGCCTTTGGCGCTCACGTTGTCGCTGGCCACCGGCGCGGCGATCGCGCAGCCCAAGAAGGAAGTGACCATCGCGCACCAGGACATGCTGGTGCCCTTTCGCCTCGTGATGGAAAGCGGTGAGCTCGAGAAGGCCACCGGCTACAAGATCAACTACCGCATGTTCGGCGGCGGCGGCGACGTCATCAAGGCCATGGCCAGCGGCGATGTGCAGATCGGCGAGGCCGGCTCCAGCCCCATCGTGGCCGCGGCCAGCCAGGGCCAGGACATCAAGCTGTTCTGGATCCTCGACGACATCGCCGACGCCGAGGCACTCATCGTGCGCAATGGCAGCGGCGTCAACTCGCTCAAGGACCTGAAGGGCAAGAAGGTCGCCACGCCCTTCGTCAGCACCGCGCATTACCAGCTGATGGCCATCATGAAGGTCGAGGGCGTCGACGCCAAGGGCGTGAACGTGATGAACATGCGCCCGCCGGAGATCGCCGCTGCCTGGGAGCGTGGCGACATCGACGCCGCCTTCATCTGGGACCCGGTGCTGTCCAAGATCAAGGGCAACGGCAAGGTCATCCACACGTCCAAGACGATCGGCGCCAAGGGCTTCCCCACCTTCGACGGCATGATCGTCAACGCCAAGTGGGCCGCCGAGCACGAGGGCTTCATGGTCGCGCTGGTCAAGGCGCTGGCCAAGGCCGATGCCGACTACCGCGCCAACAAGGCCAAGTGGACGGCCGACAGCCCGCAGGTGAAGGCGGTGGCCAAGTGGACCAAGGCCGACGCCAAGGACGTGCCCGCGGCGATGGCGCTCTACACCTTCCCGACCATCGAGGAGCAGATGGGCCCGAAATGGCTGGGCGGCGCCGCCGTGAAGGCGATGGTGAGCACGGCGGAGTTCCTGAAGGAGCAGGGCCGCATCACCGAGGTCAAGCCCGACTACAAGGCCTTCGTCACCGACGTGTACCTGAAGAAGGCGGCGGGCAAGTAGCGGGCGGGAAGCGGGCAAGACGCGGGCGAGCCGCCAGCCCATGCCCACGCTCGACATCCGCCAGCTCACGGTCAACTACGCCGTCAAGGGCGGCACGCTCGCCGCGCTGGCGGCGGTGAACCTCTCGATGCGCGAGGGCGACTTCGTCGTCGCCCTCGGCGCCTCGGGCTGCGGCAAGACCACCCTGCTCAACTGCCTGGCGGGGTTCCTCTCGCCCTCCACCGGCGAGATCCTGCTCGACGGCCAGCCGGTGGCCGGCCCCGGCGCCGACCGCGGCGTGGTGTTCCAGAAGCACGCGCTGATGCCCTGGCTCAACGTGCTCGACAACGTCGCGCTCGGCCTGCGCATGCGCGGCATGGCGCGCGCCGAACGCGAGCGCGTGGCGCGCGACAAGCTGGCGCTCGTGGGCCTGCAGGACTACGCCGAGCGCGCCGTCTACGAGCTCTCGGGCGGCATGCAGCAGCGCGTGGGCATCGCGCGCGCACTGGCCAGCGACCCCGCCGTGCTGCTGATGGACGAGCCGATGGGCGCGCTCGACGCCTTCACGCGCGAGAGCGTGCAGGAGATCCTGCTGCGGGCCTGGTCGGCGTCGAACAAGATGGTCTTCTTCATCACGCA
>JALHOU010000104.1:13905-15958 GCA_022842825.1 Rubrivivax sp. | reverse complement strand
GGCCAGCGTGACGAGCGGTGTCTGCTTGCGGTGGGCGTGTTGCCTGCGCACGCGCTCGTAGTCGGCCTTCAGCTCGGCGATGCAGGCGGCAGCGCGTTCGTCGGAGAGCAGGTCGGCGCACACGCCGACGCTGCGCGACGCGTCGGGCACGTAGACCACCGGCCCCCCGTAGTGCGGCGCGATCTTCACCGCCGTGTGCACGCGGCTGGTGGTCGCGCCGCCGATGAGCAACGGCGTGGCGCGCGAGCGGAAGTACTCGTCGCGCTGCATCTCGGCGGCGACGTGCTGCATCTCCTCCAGGCTGGGCGTGATGAGGCCGGAAAGGCCGATCAGGTCGGCCTCCTCGACGCGCGCCTTCTCGAGGATGTCCTGGGCGGGAACCATGACGCCCATGTTGATGACCTCGAAGTTGTTGCACTGGAGCACGACGGTGACGATGTTCTTGCCGATGTCGTGCACGTCGCCCTTCACGGTGGCGATGACGATCTTGCCCTTGGGCTTGACGTCGCCGCCGGCGTCTTGCAGCGCCTTCTTTTCAGCCTCGATGTAGGGCAACAGGTGCGCCACGGCGCTTTTCATCACGCGCGCGCTCTTCACCACCTGCGGCAGGAACATCTTGCCGGCGCCGAAGAGGTCGCCGACGATGTTCATGCCGGCCATGAGCGGGCCTTCGATCACGTGCAGCGGGCGGCCGCCCCGGGCCTCGATGGCGCGCCAGACCTCCTCGGTGTCGACGGTGATGAACTCGGTGATGCCGTGCACGAGCGCGTGGCTCAGGCGCTCGTCGACGGGGGCATTGCGCCAGGCCAGCCTGGTCGTCTCGTCCTTGGCCGCGCCTTTGGCGGTTTCTGCGATCTCGACGAGGCGCTCGCCGGCGTCGGGGCGGCGGTTGAGCACCACGTCCTCCACGCGCTCGCGCAGCACGGGCTCGAGGTCGTCGTAGACGCCCACCATGCCGGCGTTGACGATGCCCATGTCCAGGCCGGCCTGGATGGCGTGGTACAGGAACACGGTGTGGATCGCCTCGCGCACCGGGTCGTTGCCGCGGAAGCTGAAGCTCACGTTGCTGACGCCACCGCTCACCTTGGCGCCGGGCAGGTGCTGCTTGATCCAGCGCGTGGCCTCGATGAAGTCGACCGCGTAGTTGTTGTGCTCCTCGATGCCGGTGGCGATGGCGAAGATGTTGGGGTCGAAGATGATGTCCTCGGGCGGGAACCCCACCTCCTCGACGAGGACGCGGTAGGCGCGCGCGCAGATCTCGGTCTTGCGCGCGTAGGTGTCGGCCTGGCCCTTCTCGTCGAAGGCCATCACCACCGCCGCGGCGCCGTAGCGGCGCACGAGACCAGCCTGGCGCCTGAACTCGGCTTCGCCCTCCTTGAGCGAGATCGAGTTGACGATCCCCTTGCCCTGGATGCACTTGAGGCCGGCCTCGATGACGCTCCACTTCGAGCTGTCGATCATGACCGGCACGCGCGCGATCTCGGGCTCGCCGGCGACGAGCTTCAGGAAGCGCTCCATCGCCGCGGCCGAGTCGAGCATCGCCTCGTCCATGTTCACGTCGATGATCTGGGCGCCGTTCTCCACCTGCTGCCGCGCCACCGCGAGCGCATCCTCGAAGCGCCCTTCGAGGATCATCTTGGCGAAGGCGCGGCTCCCGGTGACGTTGGTGCGCTCGCCGATGTTGACGAAGAGATGACCCTCGCCGATGGCGACGGGCTCCAGGCCCGACAGACGCATCGGCGGCGGCACCCTTGCAGGCACGGTGACGGGTGGTTCGGCCGCGGAGGGCGCGGCGCTTGCTTGGGCAATCATGGAAGGGCTCGGTCACCTTGAGGGACACGAGCGCCGTTGCCAACCGGCGCCGCCTGCGCGATGAGCGGGTTGCGCTGGTGCCCCGAGCCTGGCGACCGGGCCGCGCATGGGGGCCGGTGGTCGTTGCAACGCTCCTCGGGGAGCGGGCGGGATTCTACTGAGCCGCACCCGCTGTGGCAGCACGGCGAGGGCAGCCCGGTGGGGCGAATCGGTCACGCGCTTGGCGGTCGGCGACTGGCGA
>JALHOU010000104.1:0-13805 GCA_022842825.1 Rubrivivax sp. | reverse complement strand
GGCGATCGGCGATCGGCGAGCCAGCTCCACGCGATGCACATGCCCGTGGCGGGCGCGGGCGCCGAGGCGCCCGCACGGCGCAGCGACTCATCCAAAGCGCAGTGCCGCGCGTACAGCCGCAGGCGGCGTGCGTTCCACGGGGTGCAGTGCGCGTCCCGGAACCACCACATCAAGGAGCATGCAATGGCGTCGATGCAGTCAATCGAGTCGATGGGCGCAATCGGGAGGAGGGCCCGGGAGCGGGCAGGTCGAATGTCCGGTCGAACGTCAGACCGACCATCGCACCGACCGCGCCGATTGCACCGATCGCGCCGATCGCGCGGCCGGGCGCCTCTGAGGGCCTTGCTCTTCCTGGCGGTGGCCCTGCCGGCAGCGGCCGCCGCGCACGACACCTGGCTTGAGCAGCGCCCCGGGCGCGCTGGGCGTGTCGAGCTGGCGCTCAGCACAGGCGAGCTCTTCCCAGCGGCGCAGACCGGCATCGCCGCCCAGTCGCTGGTCGATCGCGGCTGTTGGTCGGCCTCGGGCCGGCGCGTACCGCTGCAAGCCGCGATGGCCTTGCCCACGGCACTTGCGCTGCGGGCCGCGCCCCGCCGCGGCGACACCATCGCCCAGTGCTGGGTGCAGACCGAGGCCTTCGACGTCGAGGTGCCGCGGCCGCTCGTGCCGGTCTACCTGCGTGAGATCGCAGCGTCGGACAGCGTGCGCCGCGCCTGGGCCGAGCAGGCGCAGCAAGGCCTGCCCTGGCAGGAGCGCTACACCAAACATGCCCGCATCTCACTGGAGCAGCCGGTGGCGGCCGCGGCGCCGGCGACGCCCCCGCCGCCCATGGCGCTGGACATCGAGATCGACATCGACATCGAAGCCCCGCTGCGCGCCGGCGAGACGCTGCGCTTCCGCATGCTGCGCGACGGCCGGCCGCTCGCCAACCAGGCGGTCGAGCTGCGCGGCGAAATGAGCCGGTTCGGCGTCTGGCGCCAGACCGATGCCGAGGGGCGCGCCCGCGTGCCGGTACCCTTCCCCGGGCGCTGGCTGTTGCGCGCCACCGAGCTGCGGCCGCTGGCGGATCGACCCGGGCACTGGGAGAGCCGCTTCGTCACGCACACGTTCACGGTCGCGCCCGCCGAGGCGGCCAGTGCCCAGGGACGCGGCCAGCTGGCCGCCGGCGGTCAGCCGAGCAGCCCCTCGACGCCGAGGGCCCGCTCGGCGAACCACAGCAGTGCCACGACCACGATGACCGCCGAACCCCCAATCAGCACCGCCCGGCGATAGAAGCGCGTGTCTCGCAGCGCGAAAGCCACGGGCAGGAAGAGCAGGACGATGGCCAGCTGCCCGAGTTCGACGCCCACGTTGAACCCGAGCAGGGACCACGCCAGCGCCCCTTGAGGCAGGCCGAGCTCGGCCAGCGCGCCGGCGAAGCCAAAGCCGTGCACGAGCCCGAAGAGGAACGCCACCACCCAGCGGCGCCCGCCGATCACGGGCCACAGGTTGTTCGCGGCCGCCAGGGCCACGGAGGCCGCGATCACCGACTCCACGGGGCGCGCCGGCAGCGTCACCCAGCCGAGCGTGGCCAAGGTCAGCGTGATCGAGTGAGCAAGCGTGAAACCGGTGACGACCTTGAGCACGTCCCAGAAGACGGCGCCGAAGGTCCTTGCCGCCACCCAGCGCCCGCCCTCGCGCCAGAGAACCGTCGGCAGCAGCAGCGCCACGAGGAAGAGGATGTGGTCGATGCCGATCCAGATGTGCCACACGCCCTGCCCGAGGTAGGTGACGAACGTGGTCCAGACACCCGGATCGGCGAGCACGAAGCGCTGCGGCGCAGCGGCCCCGGGGTCGAGCACGGCGCTGCGCGTCGCCGTGCCCGACTCGAGCTTGAGCAGGCCGCGGTGCATGGGATTGGTATCGCCGAACAGCCGATAGTCCAGGCTCAACTCGCGCACCTGCGCCGCGCACACGTAGGCCAGCGGCAGCACGGCGTAAGTGCCGCTGCCGTGCGCCACGACCTGCAGCTCGCCGACCGAGGGCACGCACGCGCGGCCCTCGGCGGCGACAAGGATGCGCGCCGTGACATAGGCAGCCAAGGCTTCGCGGGACTGACGCAGTTCGCCCCAGGTGATCTCGCCATTGCCGTCGCGATCGAGCGCGAGCACTTCATCGAGATCGCGCAGCGCGATGTCGAGTCGCCCGGTCACGGCCGCGCCGCCCGACCCCGCGCCAAGGCTCAGGTAGGCCTCCGAGGTGCTGTGAGCGTGGGCCGGCGCGAGCACGCCGAACAGCCAGCCGACGAGTAGGGCGCGCAGCCCCGCACGCCATGCACGCACACCGGGCGTGCTCACGGCAGGCGCCCCAGTTGTTCGGCAAGGGCCTGCAGGCGAGGCGCTTCGATGCGCGTGGCGGCCAGCCAGGCCAGCGCCGGCTGGGCGGCGGCCTTGTCGCGCGCGGCCAGGGCAGCCTCGAGGAGCACACGTGCATCGCCGGGCTCGCGCTGCGCCGCGAAGTTGCGGCGGGCCAGCTCGAGCGCGCGCCGCGCATCTCCCTGCAACTCGAGCAGGAAGCGCGCCTCCTCCTTTTCGTGGAGTGCGTCGCCCAGGCGCCGCGCGGCATCAAAACGGGCGGCCAGTTCGCGTGCGTGTCCGGCCGCGGCCGGCTCACGCAAGCGGTGCGCCGCAATGGCCAGGCGCAGCAGGAGCACATCGACGCGCTCGCGGCCCGCCAGCAGCGTCTTCACCTCCGCGGGCCGGTCCTGGTCGAGCAGGAAGTCGGCAAAGGCGGCCTGCAGATAGAAATCGCGCCCGTCGATAGCCAGCGCCTCGCGATAGGCCGCCTCGGCCGCTTTCGGCTGGCCGCGGCGCTCTTCGGTTTCGGCCAGGCGGGTCAGCGCCCACACCCGTTCAGCGGGGCTGGCCGCGCCTTCGCGCCCGTATTGCACGAGGCCCTCGCGCAACGCCTGCACGGCCACGGCCGCGGCACCCGAGGCCGCGTCGACCTGCGCGCGGCAGCCGATGGCGGCCAGCGGCGTGGTCAGCCCCGCCACCTGCTCGCAGGCCTGGCGCGCCTCGGCATGGCGTGCCTGAACCATCAGGATCGCGGCGCGCCACAGCCACGCCTCGTGCGACTGCGGATCGGCCGCCAGCACCGCGCCGAGGTCGGCCAGCGCGGCATCGAAGCGATGGCTGTACTGCAGCACCACCGCGCGCTGCGTGCGCAGCAGCGATGGCGGCGAGGGCAACGCCCACCAGTGCCCCAGCGCTGCCTGGGCGCATCCGAGATGGCGAGGATCGCCGTCGGCGCCGAAAAGGCCGAGGCAATGGCGGGCCAGGGCCTCGGCGGCGCGGGCATCGGCCATGTCGCGCCGCCAGTCAGCCCGCAAAGCCGCCAGGGTGCGCGCGGCCGGGTCGTTGGCGCGCGCCGGAACACGTTCGAGCACTTCAGCGTCGGTGGTGGGCGTGCGCGGCTGGGCGGCCCCCGTGGCGCTCGCGAAGCCAAGAACCGCCGCAACGAGCCCCCGGAGGGTCGCCGCGGCAACGCCTTGAAACGCAGCCATGGGCGCGGATGCTACTTTTGCGCCATCCCGGGGCCCAGCCACCAAAGACCCCAGGACATTCGGTGTCAACGCCTCGGAGCGGACGCCGTTAAGACTCGGGTCGGGCATTCCCCGGCGCTTCCAACGCGAGACCACTCGTTTTCCCCAATCTTTCGAAAGAGACTTCCCATGAACAAGTTCTTCGCCGCCCTCGTTGCCACGGCCTTCGCCGCCGCCGCCTTCACCGCGCAGGCCGCGTCGCACGCCGCTGCGGCCCCTGGCGGCAAGGCCAGCGACGCCAAGCCGGCTGCATCCAAGCCCGCCGCGAAGCCTGCCAAGCCCGCCGCGAGCAAGCCCGCCGCGGCCAAGCCGGCTGCCGCCGCCGCGTCGAAGTAAGCCACCGATTCCATCCGTCGCGAAAAAGGCAGGGCGCTGGCCCTGCCTTTCTTCTTTGTCCGCGCCGAAGGGCCGCGCCTGGGTGCGCCTGCAACCCATCGGTTAACATCGCGGGGTAGTTCTGCACGAAGACCGTCCCTTCGCAGGTCTCTTCATCCTCCCGCGTCGCTCGTCGCGGGCGCAAGTCGAACCCCCCGGTTGATGACCTTCTTGGCGTGACTGCACTGCGCTGCCGCGTCGGCCGCGCGGCAACCCGAAAGGACATCGACATGAGTACTGAGAACACGACCCAGACGGGCACCGTGAAGTGGTTCGACGACGGCAAGGGCTTCGGCTTCATCACCCCTGACGGCGGCGGCAAGGATCTGTTCGCCCACTTCAGCGAGATCAAGGCCAGCGGCTTCAAGACGCTGGCCGAAGCGCAACGCGTGCAGTTCGAGGTGACGCAGGGCAAGAAAGGCCCGCAGGCGTCGAACATTCGCGCGGCCTGATCGCCGTGTTGCACCTTGCCGGCCCGGCCGGCGTCTCTGGCGAGGCGGGGCCTGCGGGTCCGCTTGGCCCCTTGCCACCACTGCTTGCAGCACCGGCTCGCGCCGGTGACCCCAGGATGCACCTTTGGCCAAAGAAGAACTGATCGAGATGAACGGCGTGATCGCCGAAGTGTTGCCCGACTCGCGCTACCGCGTGACGCTGGACAACGGGCACTCGCTGGTCGCCTACACCTCGGGGCGGATGCGCAAGCACCACATCCGCATCCTCGCCGGCGACAACGTATCGCTGGAACTGTCGCCCTACGACCTGAGCAAGGGCCGCATCACCTTCCGGCATCTGCATCGCCCGCCGGCTGGTGGCGGTGGCGGCGGCAACTCAGGCGCCCGACGCCGCTGACAGCCCCGAGCGCCCTGCGCCTCGGCGGCGTTTGGGTGCCGCTGGGCGCACAGGCAGACCGCCCGTGCGCTCGATGCGAGATCTGATGTGCGCGCGCACCGCGCTCGATGGACGCGCGCTCAGTGCGCACTGCCGACCTTCTCGCCCGCCTTCAAGCGATAGGCCGTGCCGCAATAGGGGCAGCGCCCCTCCCCGGTCTTGGCCACGTCGATGAACACCTTGGGGTGATTGCTCCACAAGGGCATCTTCGGATTCGGACAGAAGGTGACCCCGGGGCCGAGCAGATCGGCGGCCGCGAGTTCGACGATGGACTTCGGTTGCAGGTCGCTCATGGCCGCCCTCTCACACAGGCGTCAGCCACTCGGCGTACTTCGCATTGCGTCCGTTGACGATGTCGAAGAAGGCGCTCTGGATCTTTTCCGTGATGGGGCCGCGGCTGCCGGCGCCGAGCTCGATGCGGTCGAGCTCGCGGATCGGCGTCACCTCGGCGGCGGTGCCGGTGAAGAAGGCCTCGTCGCAGATGTAGACCTCGTCGCGCGTGATGCGCTTTTCAACCAGCGGCAGGCCGAGGTCCTTGCAGATGGCGAAGACCGTGTTGCGCGTGATGCCGTTGAGCGCACCGGCGCTCAGGTCGGGCGTGTAGACGGTGCCGTTCTTGATCACGAACAGGTTCTCGCCGGCGCCTTCGCTGACGAAGCCGGAGGCGTCGAGCAGCATCGCCTCGTCGTAGCCCTCTTCCGTGGCTTCCATGTTGGCGAGGATGCTGTTGGTGTAGTTGCTCACCGCCTTGGCCTGCGTCATCGTGATGTTGACGTGGTGGCGCGTATAGCTGCTGATCTTGACACGGATGCCGCGCTTGAGCCCTTCCTCGCCAAGATAGGCCCCCCAGGCCCAGGCCGCCACCATCAGGTGGATGGTGTTGCCCTTGGGGCTGACGCCGAGCTTCTGGTCGCCGATCCACGTCAGCGGGCGCAGGTAGCAGCTCTCGAGCTTGTTGGCGCGCACGACCTCGCACTGCGCATCCATTACCTGCTGCATCGTGAACGGGATCTTCATGCGAAGAATCTTCGCGCTGTTGAACAGGCGCTCGGTGTGTTCGCGCAGCCGGAAGATCGCTGTCTTGCCGCTCGCCGTCTTGTAGGCGCGCACGCCCTCGAAGGCGCCGCAGCCGTAGTGCAGCGTGTGCGAGAGCACATGGATCTTGGCGTCGCGCCAGTCGACGAGGCGGCCGTCCATCCAGATCTTGCCGTCGCGGTCGGACATGGACATGAGGTGCTCCTTGAGAAGCCGAGGTGGGTGTCGGGGCCGGCCCGCCCGGCACGAAGGCGGACGGCGAGTCGGTCATTCTAGGATCCGGGGGATGCCGATCCGTCGGCCGGCGCGCCGGAGGCGCGGTGCAGCGTCCAGCTCGCGAGGCGCCCGTCGCGCAGTTTCACATGCACGCTGTCGCCGGCCGCGTCGGTCCACGCGAAGGTCTCGTTCGGCTCGTCCGCGAGCTTGTGGCCCAGGCTCTTCGTCAGTTTCAGGACCTGCGGCAGCCGCATGCCCTGGTGCAATCCGGCATGCAGCATCACCGCGCTGGCCACACTGCCCACCGGCCGGCCCGCCGCGTCACGCAGCACACGCAGCGAGCGGCTGAACTGCAGCAGCAGCCAGAACACGACCACCGTGAGCGCCAGCAGCACGCCACGCCAGCCGTAGCTCACATAGCCCGCCACGAAGGCCAGCAGCGCCAGCCCCCAGCCTAGCGCCGCATTCATGAAGTCACCCGGTCGGCCGCCGGGTCCGTGAAGCCAGAATCACGGCATGGTCGAACGTCTGCACACATGGGTCATCAATCTCGATCGGGCCCCGGACCGGCTGGCGCGCGTGCGCGCCCAGCTCGATGCGCTGGGCCTGCCCTGGACGCGGCTGCCAGCCGTCGACGCACGCGCGCTCACGCCACAGCAGGCCTCGGCCCTCGACGAGCCGGCCTTCCGCCGCAAGCACGGCATGACACCCTCGCCGGGTGAGCTGGGATGTTACCTGTCGCACATCGAGGCGATGCGCGCGCTGCTGGCCAGCCCGCAAGAGTTCGCCCTCATCCTCGAGGACGACGTGCTGCTGCACGCCAGCCTGCCCGCCGTGCTCGAGGGCCTCGTGGCCTGCCGCGAACGCTGGGACGTGGCCAAGCTTTCGGCAGTGCATTCGGGCACGCCGGTGCCCTACCTGCCGGTGGCCCCGGGCCACTCGCTGGCCGTGATGCTCTCGCGCTGCACGGGGGCAAGCGCCTATGTGCTCAGCCGCCAGGCGGCCGAGGCCTACATCCCCGGGCTGCTGCCGATGAGCCTGCCCTACGACCACGTGTTCGACCAGGGCTGGCGCTTCGGGCTCCGGTTCCGCCTCGTGACCCCCACGCCGTGTGGGCACGACGAGCAGATCGCCTCCACCATCGCCAGTGCGCCGAACCGCAAGTTCCCGATGTGGCGACGCCTGAGCACCTATGCCTATCGCCTCGGCAACGAGCTCCGCCGCGCGCGCTACGGCCTCTGGCACGCCCTGCTCGAGAAGGCGGGCGGACGCGGGCTGCGCCGCCCGGCGGGCTCAGGCGGCGGGGCGCGAGATCTCGGTGCGAAGGGCGGCGGGTAGGCGGTCGAGCAGGAAGCGGATCGCCAGCGGCACGAGCACGATGTCGTCGACGACGCCGATGACCGGCAGGAACTCCGGAATCAGGTCCAGCGGCCAGATCACATAGGCCACCAAACCCAGCGTGGCCAGCTTGAGCCAACCCGGCGCCTGCGGATGGCGCAGGGCGCGCCAAAGCAGCCGGGCGTCACCTCGCACCACGGTCCACAGCACGGACAGCCGCTTCCACATCGTCGCACCCTCCAGCCACCTCACAGTCGAAGACGGTTTCCCGGCGGCCCGGCAGGAACGTGGGGGCGGCCGAGCGCGATGACAAGGGCACGAAAGCCCCCGCCGCAAGTCAGGCCAGCGAGCGCACCGCGTCGATCGCCTGCTCGATCCGCTCCACCGGATGCACCGTGAGCCCCTCGATCGGCTTCTTGGGCGCGTTGGCCTTGGGCACCACGGCGACGCTGAAGCCGAGCTTGGCCGCCTCCTTCAGCCGCTCCTGCCCGCGCGGCGCCGGCCGCACCTCGCCGGCCAGCCCCACTTCGCCGAAGGCGATGAAGCCGCGCGGCAGCGCGCGCCCGCGCAGGCTGCCTTGGATGGCCAGCAGCACCGCGAGGTCGGCCGCGGGCTCGCCGATGCGCACGCCACCGACGGCGTTGACGAAGACATCCTGGTCCATGCACGAGACGCCGGCGTGCCGGTGCAGCACCGCCAGCAGCATCGCCAGCCGGTCGCGGTCCAGCCCCACCGAGAGCCGGCGCGGGCTGGGCCCGCCGCTGTCCACCAGCGCCTGGATCTCCACCAGGAGCGGCCGCGTGCCTTCGAGCGTGACGAGTACGCAGGTGCCGGGCACTGGCTCGCCGTGCGTGGAGAGAAAGATCGCGCTCGGGTTGGCCACGCCCTTCAGCCCGCGCTCGGTCATCGCGAAGACGCCGATCTCGTTGACGGCACCGAAGCGGTTCTTGATGGCGCGCACGAGGCGGAAGCTCGAGTGCGTGTCGCCCTCGAAGTACAGCACCGTGTCGACGATGTGCTCGAGCACGCGCGGCCCGGCCAGCGCCCCTTCCTTGGTGACATGGCCGACCAGCACGATGCCGATGCCGCGCGACTTGGCCACGCGCGTGAGTTGCGCCGCGCACTCGCGCACCTGCGTCACCGACCCCGGGGCCGACGTGAGCTGGTCCGAGTAGAGCGTCTGGATCGAGTCGATCACCGCCAGCGCCGGCTTCTCGGCGTCGAGCGTGGCCAGGATGCGCTCGAGGTGGATCTCGGCCAGCACGCGCACACGCGCGCCCGAAAGCCCCAGGCGCCGTGCCCGCAGCGCCACCTGCGCGCCGCTCTCCTCTCCGGTGACGTAGAGCACCGGCAGGCGCGCCGACATCGCGTCCAGCGCCTGCAGCAGCAGCGTGCTCTTGCCGATGCCGGGGTCGCCGCCGATCAGCACCACGCCGCCGGCCACGAGGCCGCCGCCGAGCACGCGGTCGAGCTCCTCCTGGCCCGTGCTCTCGCGCTCGACATCGGCCGCTTCGATCTCGGCCAGCGTCGCCACCGCAGGCGCTGCCGCGCCGGCAGCCAGCGACTGGAAGCGGTTCTTCTGCGGCGCCTCGGCGAGCACCTCCTCGAGCGTGTTCCACTCGCCGCAATGCGGGCACTTGCCCAGCCACTTGGGGCTCTCGCCGCCACAGGCGCGGCAACAGAAGACGGTCTTCGCGGCTTTGGGTGCGGGCATGCGCGCATTGTCGGCGCGCCGCCGGTCACGACCCGGCGCGTCCGGGGGGGCCGGGGACCGCGATCAGCTGCTGCTCGAGCCGCCCTTGAGCTTGCTGTAGGCAAACAGCAGCACCACCGCGCCGACGACGGAGCCGATCCAGCCCGCACCCTGGCCCACCTGATACCAGCCAAGCGCCTGGCCGGCGAAGCCGGCCACGAAGGAGCCGGCGATGCCCAGCAGGCCGGTCATGATCCAGCCCATCTTCTGCTCACCCGGCAGGACGAAGCGCGCGATCGCGCCCACGACCAGGCCGACGATGATCGTGCCGATGATTCCCATGAAGATCTCCTCTCGCGCGGGTGGTGTTGTATGAAGGCGCCCGCTAGCCGACCACGCGCACCGGCACCCGCTGGGCCAGCGCACACATGAGCTCGTAGCCGATGGTACCGGCGGAGCGCGCCACCTCATCGATCGAAAGGATGGTGCCGCCGGCGCCTTCGCCCCACAGCGTTACCTCGCTGCCGAGGCCAGCCTGCGGCAGGCTGGAGAGGTCCACTGCCAGCATGTCCATCGACACGCGGCCGACGGTGGTCGTGCGTGCACCGTCCACCAGCACCGGCGCGCCGCTGGCGGCGTGGCGCGGGTACCCGTCGGCATAGCCGCAGGCGGCGATGCCGATGCGCATCGGGCGCTCGGCCGCGAAGCTGCTGCCGTAGCCCACCGTGTCGCCGGGCTCAAGCTGCTGCGTCGCGATAAGGCGCGTGCGCAGCGTCATCGCCGGCCGCAAGCGCCAGTGCGCCGCATCATGCTCGGGGAAGTCGGGCGCGCTGCCATAGCTCAGGATGCCCGCGCGCACCCAGTCGTTGCCCTGGAAGCCCCGCAGCGCGCCGGGCAACCCCCCGGCGCCATGGTGGCGCAGGATGGCGGCGCTGTTGGCCACCGAGCGCTCGCCCGGCAGATCGCGCGTCACCGCCGCGAAGGTACGCACCTGGTGCTCGATGCCGCGCGGCCCATCGGCATCGGAGAAATGCGTCATGAGGCCGACCTCGCCCACCTGCGGCAGCGCGTTGAGCCGCGCCCATGCGGCGCGGTAGCTTTCCGGACGGAAGCCCAGGCGGTTCATGCCGCTGTTCATCTTGAGCAGCACGTGCTGCGGCGAAGCCGTCTTGTGCGCTGCGAGCCAGTCGATCTGTGGCGTGCAATGGACCGTGTGCCACAGGTCCAGGCGCGAAACAAGCTCGAGGTCGCGCGGTTCGAACACCCCCTCGAGCAGAAGGATCGGGCCACGCCAGCCGAGCGCACGCACGCGCTCGGCCTCGGCGAGGTCGAGCAACGCGAAGCCGTCGGCACCACGAAGCCCCTCGTAGGCGCGCTCGATGCCGTGGCCGTAGGCGTTGGCCTTCACCACCGCCCACAGGCGCGCGTCCGGCGCGGCAGCACGTGCGCGCGCCAGGTTGTGCGCCAGCGCACCGGTGTGGATGAGGGCTTCGATCGGGCGCGGCATTCGTCGGCTTCTTCCCGCCGCCATGCCCCCGGGGCGGGGGGGTTCTGCGAGGGCGGCCGAATTCTGTCACCGCAGGAGGCGCATGCTATAAACCGCCGCCCCCGCCCGGGGAAGCCCCCAACCTGCCCCTGTGGAGACCAGGGCACGGCGATGCGATTCCCGCATTGCTCGCCGCCAATCTGCGCCCCAGAAGCGCCGCGTGCCGCACGATGAAAAAAGGCTTCTCCACCATCATGTCGGCGCAGTTCTTCAGCTCGCTGGCCGACAACGCTTTGTTCGTGGCCGCGGTGGAGTTGCTGCGTGCCGGCGGCGCGCCCGAGTGGCAGCGCGCGGCGCTGGTGCCGATGTTCGCGTTGTTCTACGTGATCCTCGCGCCCTTCGTCGGCGCGTTTGCCGACAGCATCCCCAAGGGCCGGGTGATGTTCGTCTCCAACAGCATCAAGATCGTCGGCTGCCTGATGATGCTGTTCGGCTCGCACCCGTTGATGGCCTACGCGGTGGTCGGGCTCGGCGCCGCAGCCTACTCGCCGGCCAAGTACGGCATCCTCACCGAGCTGCTGCCAGCCTCGCAGCTGGTGAAGGCGAACGGCTGGATCGAGGGGCTGACCATCGGCTCGATCATCCTCGGCGTGCTGCTCGGCGGCCAACTCGTCGGCGCCCGCGTCGCGGCGATGCTGCTCGGCGTGGACCTGCCGGTCGTCGACCTCGGCATCGATACGGCGCCCGAGGCCGCGATCAGCGTGCTGGTCTTCGTCTACGTGCTGGCCGCCATCTTCAACCTCTACATCCCGCGCACCGAAGCGCCGCTCATCGCGGTCAATCCCAGCGTGGCATTCCTTGTGCGTGACTTCGCCGACTGCAACTCGCGCCTTTGGCACGACAAGCTCGGCCAGATCTCGCTGGCGACGACGACGCTGTTCTGGGGCGTGGCGGGCAACCTGCGCTACATCGTGCTTGCCTGGGCCGCCGCGGCGCTGGCCTACGACACCACGCAGGCCTCGCGCCTCGTGGGCGTGGTGGCCATCGGTACCGCGGCGGGCGCGGTGGTGGCCACGGTGATGATGAAGCTCGACCGCGCGACCTCGGTCATCCCGCTGGGCATCGCCATGGGCGTGCTCGTCATCGGCATGGTGGTCATCGACAACGTCTGGGTCGCGGCGCCCTTCCTCACGCTGCTCGGCGCGCTCGGCGGCTTCCTCGTCGTGCCGATGAACGCCCTGCTGCAGCACCGCGGCCACAACCTGATGGGTGCCGGTCGCTCGATCGCGGTGCAGAACTTCAACGAGCAGGCCTGCATCCTGGGCCTGGGCGCGTTCTATGCGGGCATGACCCGCTTCGGTCTCTCGGCCTTTGGCGCCATCGCCATCTTCGGCATTGTCGTGGCCGGCACGATGGAGTTGATCCGCCGCTGGCACCAGCGCAACCTGCGGCGCCACCGCGCCGAGGTCGAGCACCTGCTGGCGATCGCGCGCACGGATGGCCATTGAGGGGCCCGCCCCGGGCCACGCCGGAGGCGCCGCTGGGACGCACCCGCGCCTGGCGATCGCCGGCCTGCTCTTCAATGCCTTCGCGTGGGGCGTCTCCTGGTGGCCCTTCCGCGAGCTCGGCGAGCGCGGGCTGCACTCGCTGTGGGCCACCGCCATCGTCTACGTCATCGGCCTCGTCGCCATCACGCTGGCGCGGCCGCGCGCTTGGGGCCAGCTGCTGCGCGCCCCCACGCTGTGGTGGCTGGTGCTCGCGTCGGGGGCCACCAACGCCACGTTCAACTGGGGCGTGACCATCGGCGACGTGGTGCGCGTCGTGCTGCTCTTCTACCTGATGCCCGTGTGGGCGGTGCTGCTGGCACGCGTGCTGCTGCGCGAGCCCCTCACGCGCGGCGCGCTACTGCGGCTGGCGCTGGCCTTGACGGGCGCGGCGATCGTGCTGTGGCCGGCTTCACCGGCAGGTGCGGAGGCGACGCCGTTCGCTTGGCCGGTGCCGAGCTCGCTGGCCGAGTGGCTGGGCCTGGCCGGCGGGTTGGCCTTCGCGCTCACCAACGTGCTGCTTCGCCGCGAGGCAGCCCAGCCCGAGATGGCGCGCGCGTTGGCCATGTTCCTCGGCGGCGCCGTGGTGGCAGGGGCGCTGGCCTGCGCCCTGGCTGCGACAGCGCATGTGCCCTGGCCCGGCCCGGCGCCGGCCTGGGCGCTCGGCGTCGGCCTGCTCGCGATGTGGTTCCTCGCCTCGAACCTGACGCTGCAGTACGGCGCCGCCCGCGTGCCGGCCAATGTCACGGCCGTGGTCATGGTGAGCGAGGTGCTCTTTGCCGGCGCCAGCGCGGTGCTGCTGGGCGCCAGCGCCGTCACACCGGCCCTGGCGCTCGGTGCCTGCTTCATCGTCGGCGCCTCACTGCTGGCGGCGCGCACCTGATCGAGCCGGGCTGAGGGCGGAGTGCGGCGCACGCCGGATCTGCCGGCCGGCCCGGCGCGGCGCGGCGCTCAGGAGGGCACGCACCCCGCGTTGACAGCCGGCCGAACGCCAAAGCGCGCCAGGTACAAGGCCAGTTCGTCCTCGTCCAGCGGCTTGCCGAGGAAGCCGTCGCAACCGGCCAGCGCTCCGCGCACGCGGTCGAGTTCGGTGCGGTGCGCCGTGACCATGACGACATTGGCCGCCGCCGGCTCGCGCTTGATGTGCTGGCACAGGCCGAGGCCGTCCAACGGGCTGCGCTCGCCCAGCTCCATGTCGAGGAAGACGAAGTCGTAGCGTCGATGCGCCAGGCGCTCGATGGCCTCGGCGCTGCGCGAGACGCAGTCGGTGACGAGGCCGAACGGCGCCAGCTTCTTTTTCAGGAAGCGCAGCGCGACCTCGCTGTCGTCGACCAGCAGCGCGGTGCTTGGCAGCGGCGCGCCTGACGCGTGTTGCGGCCCGGCAGACGTCGAAGCCGGCTCTGCGACGGGCGGGGCGATTCCAGGGCTGGCACGGGCCGGCCCGGGCATGGGCCGGGAGGGGCGAACAGCCGCCGGTGGCGAGGGCAGGTCCGCCGCGAGCGGCGGCTGTGGCGGCGGCAGGTCCGGCAAGGTGAGGTCAGGCAAGGTGAGGTCCAGCGCCTCCGGCGGCCGCAACAGCTCGGCCGGGGCCTGCGGTCGGTGCGGGCGCACCGGCTGGATGACGGTGCGCCGCCGGCCGCCGGCCTCGGC
>JALHOU010000103.1:8424-15978 GCA_022842825.1 Rubrivivax sp. | reverse complement strand
AGCGACTTGGTCATCACGTCGATGCCGGCCTTGCTCATGGCGCTGGGCACCACGTAGGGGCTGCCGTTGTCGACCCAGGTGGTGATGATGCTCATCACGCTGCGCATGGGCTTGGCCGTTGTCCAGGTGCCGGACTTCGCTTCGGCCACCCAGCGCCGGCCGACCGCCTGCGTGACGTAGAAGGTGCCGTGGAAGACGATGTTGGCGATGGCGTCGAAGGCGCGCGGCGAGAGGCTCTCGGTGGGCGCGATGAAGTTGCCGGCGGCGTTGTTGACCAGGCCGGTGAGGCCGCCGCCGGCGAAAAGCTCGTCGACCATCTCGTGCACCGCCTGCGCGACGCGGATGTCGACGCCGAAGGTGTCGACGCGCCGGCCCGGAAAGCGCTCGCGCCAGGCGGCGGCCGTCTCGTCGCAAACGCCCTTGCGGCGGCCGCAGATGACGATGTCGGCACCCAGCTCGAGAAACCGCCCGGCCATCGCCTTGCCGAGGCCGGTGCCGCCGCCGGTGACCAGCAAGCGCTGGCCTCGCATCAGATCGCCCTCGTACATGGTGGCTCTTTCTCGCGCGTGGAAGTAAGGCGACCGGGCGGCGCCCTGGGCTACTCGATGGCCGAGGCGCTCTTGGCCCGCTCGCGCAGCTGGAACTTCTGGATCTTGCCCGTGCTCGTTTTCGGGATGACCTCGAAGCGCACCTCGCGCGGCACCTTGTAGCCGGCAAGCAGGCCCTTGCAGTGCGCCACGAGCTCGGCGACGCTGACCTCGGCGCCGGCCTTCAACTCGACGAAGGCGAGCGGCGTCTCGCCCCACTTCGGGTCGGGCTTGGCGACCACGGCGCAGGCGAGCACCGCCGGGTGGCGGTACAGCGCGTCCTCGACCTCGATGCTGGAGATGTTCTCGCCGCCGCTGATGATGATGTCCTTGCTGCGGTCCTTGATCTTCACATAGCGGTCGGGCTCCATCACCGCGAGGTCGCCGGTGTGGAACCAGCCGCCCTCGAAGGCCTTGTCGGTGGCCTTCGGGTTCTTCAGGTAGCCCTTCATGACGATGTTGCCGCGGAACATGATCTCGCCCATCGCCTCGCCGTCGGCAGGCGTGTCCTGCATCGTCTCGGGGTCGAGCACGGTCATGCCTTCCTGCAGCATGTAGCGCACGCCCTGGCGGCCGTTCAGGCGCGTCTGCTCCGAAAGCGTCTCGCCGGCCCACGACTCGCGCTTCACCGCCACCGCGGCCGGGCCGTAGACCTCGGTGAGGCCGTAGACGTGCGTGATGTCGAAGCCGATGCGGGCCATGCCCTCGATCATCGCCGCCGGCGGCGCGGCGCCGGCGACCATGCCACGCACCTTCGGCCGGCCGTCGCCTCCGAGGCCTTCTCGCATCGCGGCCGGCGCGTTGACGATCAGGTTGTGCACGATCGGCGCGGCGCAGTAATGGTCGACGCCATGCGCGCGCATGGCGCCGAGGATGGCCTCGGCTTCCACCTTGCGCAGGCACACGTGCGTGCCGCCGAGCATGGCCACCGTCCACGGGAAGCACCAGCCGTTGCAGTGGAACATCGGCAGCGTCCACAGGTACTTCGGGAAGTGCGGCATGGTCCAGGTGGCCGCGTTGCACACCGCGTTGAGGTAGGCGCCACGGTGATGCGTCACCACGCCCTTGGGGTCGCCGGTGGTGCCGCTGGTGTAGCTCACGGCGATGGCGTCCCACTCGTCAGCCGGGCCGGGCAGGCGCGCCAGCGGTGCGTGCGCGGCCAGCAGCGCCTCGTATTCGTGCGTGCCCAGGCGCTCGCCGGGGCCGGTGTACTCGCTGTCGCACACGTCGACGACGACCGGACGGCGCCCATGCTCGCGCTCGAGGATGGCCAATGCCTCGCGCATCACCGGGGCGAACTCGCGGTCGGTGAGAAGCACCGTTGCCTCGCAGTGGTTCATCTGCCAGGCCAGCAGCGGTGCATCCAGCCGCGTGTTCAGGGTGTTGAGCACGGCGTTGAGCGCCGGCACGGCGTAGTGCGCCTCCACCATCTCGGGCGTGTTGGGCAGCATGGCGCTCACCGTGGTGCCCCGCCCGACGCCCAGCGCACGCAGCGCAGCGGCCAGCCGGCCGGTTCGCTCGTGCACGTGGCGCCACGTGAGGCGGCGCGCCCCATGCACCACGGCGGGCAGGTCGCCGAAGACCTCGGCGCTGCGCTCCACGAAACTCACCGGACTCAAGGCCACGAAGTTGGCGGCACGGCGGTCCAGATGCTGTTCGTAGATGCTCATCGGCATGGCTCCATGCCGGGCCGGGGCCGGCAGCGAATAGGGATCGGCGCGACCCAAGACGATCCGCCGGCCACCTTGGTCGATCTTAGCGGCCCGGACTTGCGGCGCGGACCCGGGGCGGGCCGCCCGAGCCCCGCGGAATCCCCTAGTTGCCGCGACCCGCCTGTGCCACGCGGCGGCCTTAGGCTATGCGCCGCGGCGGCCGGCCCGCGTGTAGGCGCGGGCCACGACGCCGACCCCGACGGCCCTGTCTTCGATGACCGATTCCCCCGCCACGGCACTGCCGCCCGAATCCGCCGCGCCCGCCGTCGAGCTGCAGGTGGAGCGCGCGCTGGCGCAGATGACCTTCGACCGCTCGCGCAGCTCCAACCTGATCGGCCCGCCGGTGGCCTTGCTCATCGCCTGGGCGCTGTGGGGCCAGGTCGGAACCACCCTGCTCGTTGCCTGGTTGGTGGCCAAGTGCGGCGCGGCGGGCATCCGCGCCACGCTCATCCACCTCAGCGCCCGCCAAGGACCGCAGCGCACGCTGTACTGGGCCCGATGGTACGAAGTGGCCCTGCTCGTGGACGGCACGCTCTACGGCCTGCTGGCCACCGTGCTGCAACCCGCGGCGCCGCCGCTGCTGGGCATGGCCATGCTGGCCACCGTGGTGGCGGTGGGGGCCGTGGGGCTGGTCGTGCTGTCCTCGAACCGGCGCGCGACGCTGGCCTTCACGGTGCCCGTGATCCTGCCGGGTGCGCTGTGGCAGGTCGCCGGCGGCGAGACGATCACCGTCTACGTCGGGCTCGGCATGCTGCTCTTCCTCACCCTCGTCACCGTCGAGGGGCGGCGGGCCTCCGAGCACACGCGCTCGATGCTGCGCCTGCGCTTCACGATGGACGAGCTGGCGCGCGAGCGTGAGCAGGCGCTCTCGATGGCCGAGCGCAGCAATGCCGCCAAGGACCAGTTCATCGCCACCATCAGCCACGAGGTGCGCACGCCGCTGCATGGCATCCTCGGGCTGACCCGCCTGCTGCAGTCCGACGCGGCCGACGACGCGCAGGCGGTGCCCGAGACGCCCGCCTCCGTCGCCGAGGCGGCGCAGCGGCGGCGCCGCGCCGAACGGCTGCGCACCATCGAGCGCAGCGGCGAGCACCTGTTGGCCATCATCAACGACGTGCTCGACCACAGCCGCATTGCCGGCGGGCAGCTGCGCCTGTACGACGAGCCCTTCGAGCTCATCACCCTCGTGGGCGAGGCAGTGGAGCTGCAGCGTGGCGCCGCGCAGGAGAAGGGCCTGTACCTCTCCTGGCTGGCCGACATGCCTTCGCCGCGCTGGGTGCGCGGCGACGCCGCGCGCGTGCGCCAGGTGCTGCTCAACCTGCTCAGCAACGCCGTCAAGTTCACCGAGCGCGGCGGCGTCGACGTGCGCCTGGCGCACACGCGCGACGGCCTCCTGGAGATCGAGGTCAGCGACAGCGGCCCCGGGGTACCGACGGCGGAGCGGGAGCGCATCTTCGAGCCCTTCGAGCAGCTCGACGGCTCCTTCGCGCGGCGCCATGGCGGCACCGGGCTGGGCCTCACCATCTCGCGCCAGCTGGCGCGCGCAATGCGGGGCGACATCGAGTGCGGGGTGTCGCCGGCCGCTGGCGCCCTCTTCCGGCTGTGGCTGATGCTGCCTTTGTGCGAAGCCCCGTTCACGCCCTCGGCGCCGCCCGCATCGCCGGCGTCGCCCGCATCGCCCGCGGCGGCCAGCCCGTCGGCCCCCGGGGCCCTGCCGGCCGCGCCCGCCCGTGTGGCACCGCCGCTCCACGGCACCGTCCTGCTCGTCGAAGACAACCCCGTCAACGCCATCGTCGCCGAAGCAAACCTGCAGCAACTGGGTCTGGAGGTCACGACGGTGGGCGACGGCCATGCCGCCGTCGCGGCCTGCGAGCTCAAGCGCTACGACGTCGTGCTGATGGACTGCCAGCTGCCCGGCCTCGACGGCTTCGAGGCGACGCGCCTCATCCGCGCCGAGGAGGCGCGTCGTGGTTTCCCGCCAATGCCCATCGTCGCGCTCACCGCCAACGCACTGGCCGGAGATCGGGAGCGCTGCCTGGCTGCGGGCATGGACGATCACCTGGCCAAGCCGTTCACCGAGCAGGACTTGCACGCCATGCTGCGGCAGCACCTCACGGGCGCTGCGGGCGGCTGAGCGCCGGCGGCGCCACTTCAGGCGTTGAGCAGCGTGCGCAGCCGGCGCACGGCCGAGTCGGGGGTCGTCAACACGGGCCGGTCGACGGCAGCCTGGACGACCGGCCGCGCGCGCGCCATGCTGAATTGCGCCAGCGCGATGACCGCGCAACCGGCCTGCACGAGACTCTCGGCGGCGCCTTGCACGGCCGCATCGTGGGCGGCGGCGTCGCCGCGGTCGAGCGCCGCCATCGCCCCCTCGGCAAGCGCCGTGAGCACCCGCACGCCGGGCGGAAACTCGGCCGGCATCGAGTCGAGCGTGGGCTGGAAACTCGCCACCAGGCCGATGGCACCGCCCGCGGCGCCGGCCAACGCGGCCGCCTCATCGACCATCGCCTCGTTCGGCTTCAACACCGGCCGGCGGGCGTGGCGGCGCTTCACCACGTCGATGCAAGGCCCGAAAGCCGAGCAGGTGAAGAGGATGGCGTCGGCCCCCGTGCCGACCGCGTAGTCCGCGAGCGCGACGAAGCGCGCCGTCATGGCCCCGTCCAGCCGTCCGTGCCGGGCCAGGTCGGCTGAAAGGCTGTCGTCGAGCAGGTTCATGCGCACGGCGTCGGGCCAAGCCTCGGCCAATGCCGCGTTGATCGGCGGCGGCGAGTGCGCCAGCGCGTGGATGAGCGCGATGCGCGGCATGCGGCTTGCCGCCCCGGCGCTCAGGCGGCCGCACGGGCCAGGCGCCGGCCCTGCGCAAACCACACCAGAGCCACCAGCAGCAGCGCCGGCAGGTAGAACCAGCGCTCGCTCGGCCGGTCGGTGCGCTGCTTGACGGCCCTCACCTCCCAGCCCTGCTCGAAGCCCGCCTTCTTGGCACGGCTGCCGAACTTGACGCCGCCGATCTGCACGTTGTTGCCCAGCGCCGCCACCGTCAGGCCGGCATCGGCGAGGCGCTTGCGTGCCTCGTCGCCCTGGCGGCCCGGCAACTGCAGCGCGACGGTCTTGCTCACGTCCTCGCCTTCGATGGTGGTGCCGGCGATCACCAGCACCAGGCGGTCGTCGGTCTCGGTGTCCTTCACGGCCTGCAGCAACTGCGCCGCAGGCAGGTCGCGGTACTCGGGCGCGATGCGGTCCATGAACGCATCGGGGCGGAACAGCAGCGCCACGGCGACGGCCAGCAGCGCACCCTCCCACCAGCGCAGCCTGACGCGGAACCAGCCCATCGTCAGCGCCGAGAAGACGAGCATCGCCAGCGTGCTCGCCAGCACGACGAGCACGAGGTCGAGGCCCGAGCGCACGTCGATGAGCAGCAGCGCCGGGTTGAAGATCCAGATGAAGGGCAGGATCACCGTGCGCAGCGCATACACGCTGCCCTGGATGCCGGTCTTGATCGCGTCCTCGCCCGAGATCGCCGCCGCCGCGAAGGTGGCCAAGCCCACCGGCGGCGTGATGTCCCCCATGATCCCGTAGTAGAAGACGAAGAGGTGCACGGCGATGAGCGGGATCACGAGGCCGCTCTGGGCGCCGAGTTCCACCACCACCGGCGCCATGAGCGTGGCCACGAGCACGTAGTTGGCGGTGGTCGGCACGCCCAGGCCCAGCACGAGGCAGACGAAGGCGATGAACAACAGCATCGCGATGACGTTGCCCTGACTCACGAACTCGACGAACTCGGTCATGCGCAGGCCGAGGCCGGTGAGCGTGATGCCGCCGACGATGATGCCGGCGGTGGCGGTGGCCGCGCCGATGCCGATCATGTTGCGCGAGCCGTCGGTGAAGCCGCCGAGCACGTCTCGCACGCCATGCATCCAGGCGTCGCCGAGCGGCTGCTTGCGCAGCGCGAGGATGAGCGGGCGCTGCGTCAGCATGAGTGCCACCAGCACGGCGATGGCCCAGAAGGCCGCCAGCGATGGCGACATCTCCTCGACCATCAGGCACCAGATCAGCGTGCCGATGGGCAGCAGGAAGTGCAGCCCGGCGCGCACCGTGGGCCAGGTGTCCAGCGGCTTGGGGTTGTCGATGTCGATGTCTTCGGGCAGGTCGGGACTCTGCGCGGCCTGCTGGATGCTGATGAAGTACAGCCCCAGCACCACGGCGCCGATGGCCCACGGCGCGACAGCCCCGAGCGCCGACTTCAGCGCCGCGAACAGGTAGTACAGCAGCGCGCAGACGATGATGCTGCCCGAGAGCCCGAGGCCGAAGCGCACCGCCTTGGTGGCCAGCGGCCGCGGTTCGCGGTTGACGAGCGGCATCATGCCGAGCTTCATCGCCTCCAGGTGCACGATGTAGAACAGGCCGATGTAGCTGAGCGTGGCCGGCAGCAGCGCGTGCTTGACGATCTCCGAGTACGGGATGCCGACGTACTCGACCATCAGGAAAGCGGCCGCGCCCATCACCGGCGGCATGATCTGCCCGTTGACCGAGCTCATCGTCTCGATGGCGCCGGCCTTCACGCCGCCGTAGCCGGCCTTCTTCATGAGCGGGATCGTGAAGATGCCGCCGCTCACGACGTTGCTCACCGAGCTGCCGCTGATCATGCCGTTGAGCGCGCTCGAGACCACCGCCACCTTGGCCGGCCCGCCGCGCAGGTGGCCGAGCGCCGCAAAGCTCACCTGCATCATGTAGTTGCCGCCGCCGGCGCGGTCGAGCAGCGTGCCGAAGAGCACGTAGACGAAGATCGCGCCGGTGGAGACACCGAGCGCGATGCCGAACACGCCCTCCGTGGTGAGCCACAGATGCGACAGCAGCCGGTTCAGGCTCGCACCCTTGTGCTGCAGCACCTCGGGCATCCAGGGCCCGAGCATGGCGTAGCCGATGAAGAGCACCGCCAGCGCCGCCATCGGCCAGCCGACGGCGCGACGCGTCGCCTCCAGCAGCAGCACGAGACCGATGAGTGCCGCGACGATGTCGCCCGTGGTCGGCTGCCCAGGGCGCGTGGCCAGTTCCTTGTAGAAGATGAGCAGGTAGGCGCCGGCGAAGGCGCCCAGCAGGGCCAGGGCGATGTCCAGCGCCGGCACGCGGTCGCGCGGCGAGTTGCGCCAGGCCGGCCAGGCCATGAAGGCGAGGAAGAGCGCAAACGCCAGGTGCAGCGAGCGCGCCTCGGTGTCGTTGAGGATGCCGAAGCCGAAGGTGAAAGGCAGCGGCGAGGC
>JALHOU010000103.1:4732-8324 GCA_022842825.1 Rubrivivax sp. | reverse complement strand
GGGATGGTGGCCCTGGCGTAGTAGGGCTTGTCGGCCAGCAGCTTGTCGATGGCCGGACCGGTGAGCGAGACCAGCTGCGCACCGCACGAGGTGGTGGGGTCCTGGATGTTGGCGCTCGGGTGGCCGACGGCGTAGTAGAAGCCGTCGATCTTGCCGTCGCACAGCGCCGGGCCGTGTTCATCGGCCTTGAGCTCGGAGGCGAGCGAGAAGTCGCCGAGCTTCCAGCCCATGGCGCCGAGCATCTCCTCGGCCGAGGCGCGCGTGCCGCTGCCGGGGTTGCCGACGTTGAAGCGCTTGCCCTTGAAGTCGGCGAACGACTTCACGCCGGCTTCCTTGCGCGCCACCACGGTGAAGGGCTCGGGGTGCACGGAGAACACGGCGCGCAGGTCGCCGTAGGCCCCGTCCTTGAACTGCGCCACGCCCTTGGCGGCGTTGAACTGCACGTCGCTCTGCGCGAAGCCGAGGTCCAGCTCGCCGGCCTTGATGGTGTTGACGTTGAACACCGAGCCGCCGGTGGACTCGACCGAGCAGCGGATGCCGTGCTTGGCGCGGTCCTTGTTGACGAGGCGGCAGATGGCGCCGCCGGCGGCGTAGTAGACGCCGGTGACGCCCCCAGTGCCGACGGTGATGAACTTCTGCTGCGCGAAGGCCGAAGGCGCGGCCAAGGTGCACGAGAGCAGCGCGGCGGCTGCGGCGGTGGCGAGCGTGAATCGCATGGAGACCTTTCCAGGAGGAGGTTGCTGACGCAGGGATGATAGGGAGCGGGAACCGTGGCCCGGGCCGAAGCCCGGGCTCAGCGCGGCAGCACGGCCTCGATGGCCGCGACCAGCTTGTCGGTCAGCTCGTCAAGGTGAGCCATGGTGCAGGTGAAGGGCGGCGCGAGCAATACGTGATCGCCCTGTGAACCGTCCACCGTCCCGCCCATGGGGTAGCACAGCAGGCCACGCTCCAGGGCCGCGGCCTTGATGCGTGCATGCGTGCGGTCCGCGGCCGGCAGCGGCGTGCGGCTGGAGCGCTCGGCGACGAACTCGATGCCCAGGAAGAGGCCGCGCCCCCGGATGTCGCCCACGCGCGGGTGCGCACCCAGTTGATCGCGCAGCGCCGCGACCAGGTGCGCGCCGCACGCGCGCACCTGCGGCAGCAGCTGGCGGATCTCACCCTGCACGGCCAACGCCGCCGCACAGGCCACGGGATGCCCGAGGTAGGTGTGGCCGTGCTGGAAGAAGCCGCTGCCGGCGCGCATGGCCTCGACGACGCGACCGTTCACGAGCACGGCGCCGATCGGCTGATAGCCGGCGCCCAGCCCCTTGGCAATCACCTCGATGTCGGGCCGCACACCGTCCTGCTCGCAGGCGTGCAGCGTGCCGGTGCGGCCCATGCCGCACATCACCTCGTCGAGGATGAGCAGTACGCCGTGGCGGTCGCAGATCTCGCGGATGCGCGGCCAGTAGCCCGGCGCCGCGGGCACGGCGCCAAGCGTCGCGCCGACCACGGGTTCGGCGATGAAGGCGGCCACGTTCTCCGGCCCCAGGCGCTGGATCGTGGCCTCCAGCTCGTCGGCCATGCGCCGGCCGTACTGCTCGGAGGTCTCGCCCTCGCGGCGGCCGCGGTACTCGTAGCACTCGCCGATGTGCTCGATCTGATCGAGCAGCAGCGAGGGGAACTGCGCCCGCCGCCAGCGGTTGCCGCCGGCCGACAGCGCGCCGAGCGTGTTGCCGTGGTAGCTCTGCCAGCGCGCCACGATGCGGTTCTTCTGCGGCCGGCCCGTCTCGGCAAAGTACTGCACCGCCATCTTCAGCGCGGCTTCCACGCCTTCGCTGCCGCCGCTGACGAAATACACCTGGCTCAGGCCCGCTGGCGCATGCGCCACCAGGTCGGCGGCCAGCGCCTCGGCCGGCTCGCTGGTGAAGAACGAGGTGTGCGCGAACTCGAGCTTCTTCACCTGCTCGATCACCGCGGCGACGACGGCCGGGTGGCCGTGGCCCAGGCAGGACACGGCGGCACCGCCGCTGCCGTCGAGGTAGCGCTTGCCTTCGCTGTCGATCAGGTAGGGGCCGTCACCGGCGACGGCCACCGGGTATTGCAGCCGCAGGTGGCGGTGGAAAACGTGGCTCATGGGCGCAGTATCGCCTGGGGCGGGCGTCATGCCGGCTCGATGTCCGTGCCCGCCTGCGAGGTGCCGCGGGTCACGTGCGGCTGGCCGCCGCGAGCGCCTGATCGATGTCCCAAAGGATGTCGTCGATGTGCTCCAGCCCGACCGAGATGCGCACCATCTCCGGCGTGACGCCGGCGGCGCGCTGCTGCGCCTCGTCGAGCTGGCGGTGCGTGGTGCTGGCCGGGTGGCTGATGAGCGTGCGCGTGTCGCCGATGTTGACGAGGTGGCTCATGAACTGCGCACTCTCGATGAACTTGACGCCCGCTGCCTCGCCACGCCCGCCCCCGCCCGCGCCCTTGACGCCGAACGCGAGCAGCCCCGAGGCCGCCTTCATCTGCCGTTTCTGCAGCGCGTGCTGTGGGTGGCCCTCGAGGCCGGGGTAGTTGACGAAGCTCACGCGCGGGTCGGCCTGCAGGACCCTCGCCACCGCCAGCGCATTGGCGCTGTGCCGCTCCATGCGCAGCGGCAGCGTCTCCACGCCCTGCAGCACGAGCCAGGCGCTCATCGGCGAGAGCGCCGCGCCATAAACACGCAGCGACTCCATGCGGCAGCGCATCGTGAAGCCGAAGTCGCCAAAGGTCTCGAAGAACTTCACGCCGTGGTAGCCGGGCGAAGGCTCGGTCATGCCCGGGAACTTGCCGTTGTCCCACGGGAAGCGGCCGCTCTCGACGACGACCCCGCCGAGCGTCGTGCCGTGCCCGGCGAGGTACTTGGTGGCGCTGTGCACGACGATGTCGGCGCCGAAAGCGCAAGGGTTGCACAGCGCCGGGCTCGGCACCGTGTTGTCGACGATGAGCGGCACGCCGTGCGCGTGCGCGACGTCGGCGACCGCCGCGATGTCGAGCACGATGAGGCTCGGGTTGCCGAGCGTCTCTGCAAACACGGCGCGTGTGTTGGGCCGCATTGCGGCGGCGAAGGCCTCGGGCTTGGTCGCGTCGACAAAGGTGGTCTCGATCCCGAACTTCTTCAGGCTCACGGCGAGCATCGTGACGCTGCCGCCGTACAGCGCACCGGCGGCGACGACGTGGTCGCCGGACTGCAGGATGGTCATCAGCGCCATCGCCTCGGCCGCCATGCCCGAGGCGCTGGCCACGGCGGCGCGCCCGCCTTCGAGCGCCGCCACGCGCTCCTCGAGGGCCGCGACGGTGGGGTTGGTCAGGCGCGAGTAGACGTTGCCGAAGGTCTGCAGGTTGAACAGGTGGGCGGCGTGCTCGGCGCTGTCGAAGACGAAGCTGGTCGTCTGGTAGATCGGCAGCGCCCGCGCCCCGGTGGCCGAGTCAGGTATCTGGCCGGCGTGGATGGCTAGGGTCTCGGGCTTGAAGACATGGTCGGCCATGCGGGCATGCTAAGGCCAGTGCCGCCCGTGGCATGCGCTCCATCGAATCGCACGACCGACCAGCGCCATGGCATCTCGGCCGGGCCGCCGCCTGACGCCTG